>JADLBE010000110.1 GCA_020847915.1 Saprospiraceae bacterium
CCTGCTGCCTGCTGCCTGCTGCCTGCTGCCTGCTGCCTGCTGCCTGCTGCCTGCTGCCTGCTGCCTGCTGCCTGCTGCCTGCTGCCTGCTGCCTGCTGCCTGCTGCCTGCTGAAAAAAAAATGCCCGGCGGAGCGTTCCTGCCGGGCATTTTTTTTAACAAGGCGGCGACGTGAGGATGATTAGTACACGTCGTAAAGCTGGTTTTTCGGGCTGCCCGTCAGCGGCGGGTGCCGGCGACAAAGTACGCAGCTACCTTTGGGAGGGTGCGTACGAAGAGCAGGGAAGCCAGTACTACGTACAAAATAAGCATGTGTGAAAGTGATTGATTAGAATTGAAATGATGCGTGTTTGAGCGTTAATCGGATTATTATTTTGCAAAATGATTCAAAGGTGCAAATTTATTTATGATTGTACGTAGCATTGAGTAAAAAGTTTTTGTTAAACCTTGAAAAGTAAAAATTTGCAAGTAATCTGACGTATTTGCGTTACTTTTGCGACCACACTGCGTTCTCTCATGGGAAGCTGTGTCTTAAATACTGCCTTGTTTGGCTAATATGAGCAATTACCCCGCAGCATAGCCAATTTTAACCCGTTATTAAGCTGAGTATGGTTAAGACGCCTTACTTTTCGGGTGAACTGCAAACCAATTTTATTATAACTTAAAATGTCTTAGGCGAATGGTATACAATAATATCCTGGAAACCATCGGGAAAACGCCACTTGTTCGTTTGAACAATGTAGTTTCTGATATCCCCGCTACCGTTTACGCCAAATTGGAGGCTTTTAACCCGGGGCTTAGCGCCAAGGACCGTATTGCGTTGCACATGATTGAGCGCGCTGAACGTCTTGGACAACTTAAACCCGGTGGTACTGTGGTAGATGCCACGAGCGGAAATACCGGTTTCAGTTTGGCCATGGTTTGTGCCATCAAAGGGTACAAATGTGTGTTGACGGTTACCAGCAAGGTTTCGGAAGACAAACTGAACAACCTGCGGGCCATGGGCGCCGAAGTGGTGCTTTGTCCTCAGGAAGCCAAACCTACAGATCCCCGTTCGTATTACCGCCGTGCCGAACAACTGGCCAAAGACATTCCAAATGCTTTTTACGTCAACCAGAATTTCAACGCCGACAACGGCGACGCCCACTACTTGAGCACCGGTCCGGAAATTTGGGAACAAACCCATGGCCGCGTTACCTGGCTCATCGGCAGCGCCAGCACCGGCGGCACCCTGTGCGGTTCGGGTCGTTACCTGCAGGAACAAAACCCCGATCTTAAGGTCGTAGCGGTGGATGCCTTCGGTTCAGTCCTGAAAAAATACCACGAAACCGGCGTTTACGACGAAAATGAAATTTATGCGTACCGCATTGAAGGTACCGGTAAAAACATCATTCCTGCCAACATCGATTTCGAGATGATCGATCGGTTTGTAAAAGTTACCGACAAGGACAGCGCACTGAGGGCACGTGAACTTGCCCGCAAAGAAGGCATATTGGCCGGTTATTCCAGCGGCGCTACGTTGCAGTGTCTGCAACAAATCAAAGACGAATTGACGCCAGAAGACGTGGTCGTGTTGATTTTTGCCGACCATGGCAGCAAATACGTAAGTAAAATTTTCAACGACGAATGGATGCGTTCGCAGGATTTCTTACCAGCAGAAGAAGGCAGCGAAGAGCTGAAAAAAGCAACAAGCGACATTCAAAAAGCGCTTTGTTGAATATTAATTAATGCGAATACGTTTATGGAACTTGCTCAAATTGAACGCCGTTCGGGTTGTACCCGTAAGGAGTATTTGGACGAGTATAACAAACCATACCGCCCACAGCAAAACCCTTCCTACTCCGTCATTGTGGTGGCACGCCATCGGTCGCATGGAAGGTGTTTGGTCCCTGTCACTTCAGTCCTACAACAACACTTTCAGCGTTTCATGTGGCAAACAGCCGCATGAAACGTCTGTTCGTTTTATATCCACCGCATTTTTACAACCTGATACATGGATCTTTTTGATAAAATTCTGAAGCAAGCCGGTCCGCTCGGTAAATACGCCGATGCCGCCGAAGGTTATTTTATGTTTCCCCAACTTGAAGGAGAACTTGGTAACCGCATGAAATTTAAAGGTAAAGAAGTCATTTGCTGGAGCATCAACAACTACCTCGGCCTGGCCAACCACCCCGAAGTACGCAAAGCAGATGCTGAAGCCGCTGCCCGCTGGGGACTTGCGTATCCGATGGGCGCCCGGATGATGTCGGGCGAAACCAAACTCCACAAACAACTCGAAACCGACCTTGCCCATTTTGTAGGCAAAGAAGACGGCTACCTCCTCAACTACGGCTACCAGGGCATCCTGTCCGTCATCGATAGCCTGCTGGGCCGTCACGACGTGGCTGTGTACGACTCCGAAAGCCATGCCTGCATCGTTGACGCATTGCGCATGCACATGGGCAAACGTTTTGCCTACAACCACAACGACATGGACAGCCTCGAAAAACACCTGCGGAACGCCGAAAGAATTACGGCTGAAACAGGCGGCGGCATTCTTGTCATCACCGAAGGTGTGTTCGGTATGCGCGGCGACCAGGGCAAACTCAAGGAAATTGTAGAACTGAAGAAAAAATACAACTTCCGCCTGCTCATCGACGACGCTCACGGGTTTGGTATGCTTGGCGCAACCGGCGCCGGCGCCGCCGAAGAACAAGGTGTAACTGAAGGCGTGGACCTTTACTTCAGCACCTTCGCCAAAAGTATGGCCCTCATCGGCGCTTTTATTGCAGGCCCGAAAGAGATCATCCGCTTCCTGCGCTACAACATGCGTTCGCAAATTTTCGCAAAATCGCTGCCCATGCCGCTGGTTGAAGGCGCCATCAAACGTTTCGAATTGCTGAAAACACGCCCGGAACTGCGCACAAAACTCTGGGAAAACGTTCGGATGTTGCAAAGCGGTCTCAAAGAACGCGGATTCGACATCGGCGATACCAATACTTGTGTGACACCCGTTTATATGAAAGGCACCGTGGAAGATGCCACCGCTCTGGTTCAGGACATGCGCGATAATTATGGCGTATTCTGCTCCATCGTGGTGTATCCGGTCATCCCCAAAGGCATGATCATCCTACGCATCATCCCCACCGCCGTACATACTGAAGAAGACATTCGGATCACCCTTGAAGCTTTTACCGCCGTTGGCGATAAACTCAAAGCGGGCGCTTATGCCGGTCACGTCTTCGCCACCAATGCCTAATTTAGTTTGAAGTTTAAAGTTTGAAGTTTAAAGTTTGAAGTTTAAAGTCCGAGGTTTAGGTTCAACGCTATCTCCTTTAAACTTTAAACTTTAAACTTTAAACTTTAAACTTTTTAAAGTTTTGATACGCTATGAAACTTTTGCCCATTGAGCGTCGCACCGGACTGACGCGTGATGAATTCATTGAAAATTACCTGAAACCACAAAAACCAGTGGTTTTTACCGACCTGTCCAAAGACTGGCCTGCCATGAAGAAGTGGACCTTCGACTACATGAAGCAGCAATACGGTCATTTGGATGTGCCTGTTATTGGGCCCGATTACCACAAACCGGGACCCAATTACATGAAGAGCCAGGACACCATGAAATTCGGCGATTACCTTGACCTTATCCAGAAAGGGCCGACAGACAAGCGCATTTTCCTGTGGAACATCTTCGACCATGCCCGCGAACTGGTAAACGACGTGGCTACACCTACCATCAGCGATAACTGGCTCGATAAGTACCCGTTTATGTTTTTTGGCGGCGCCGGCGCGGTTACCAACCTGCACTACGACATTGACTGTTCCAACGTGTTCCATACCCATTTCTGGACGCGCAAACACATCATCCTGCTCGACCAGGAGCAAAGCGATTTCCTTTACCAACATCCGTATACGGTTCAAAGTCACGTCGATTTGCAAAATCCGGATTACGAACGTTTCCCGGCCCTGCGCAAAGCAACAGGCCATGAAACCATTCTTTACCACGGCGAAACCTTGTTTATCCCGGCCATGTGGTGGCATTACATCGTATACATGGACGGCGGTTTTTCCATCAGTCTGCGCTCTTCCAACGGCCTCAAAGCACAAGCCAAAGGCGCCTGGAACATCGCACGCCACTTTGCCATCGACAAAGGCATGAACAAACTGATGGGGCCCAAATGGAAAAGCTGGAAAATTGAACAGGCTGAAAAACGAGCATCCAAAGCCATGGCGAAAGTCGGGGTGGAGGAAATGGAGCACGTGTAACAATTCCATAAAATTTTGCCAACAATGGCATTGGGTTGTTTGTCCAAACCCAAGGCATTGAAACAATATGTCCTTATTCCTAATTTGCAGGAGTAAGGACATTTATTTTGAATTGAAATTGAACTGCCATGAACCTGCGTATTTTATTCTGTTTATTTTTTATACCTTCTTTTTTATTTGGCCAATCGGTTGAATGGGCTTCCTACAATGCAACCGATTATGTGTGGGCAGGCAAGGTTGTTGCTTCTTCAAATGGCAATACCTTTTATGCAGCAACTGGTTTGGACAATGTAAGCTGTTGGCCTGCTCCATGCCAGGACCTCTCCATTGGAGCCAACGAGGGCGCTTTTGTGATACGTTATGATTCGGATGGCAACCAAACTGCCGGCAAAACCTTTGCACCTGAGGTTGATTTCCGGACTTATGCCGTCGACCTGGAAGATGCACCCGGCAACGGTGTTTACCTTCTGCATCGAAACGTTCATTTCGCCGAAATTTTTCAGGATTTGTTCCTCACCCGCCTCGACGAAGACCTCAATATGGTGTGGCAGGTTAACATTACTTCGGATGTAAATGCCGTTCCGCTGGGTTTGGCTTCCGACGGTGACGGCAACGTTTTTGTAGCCTACAACCAGGATTGGCCATCGGCCAACGATACTTTTTTCGTGCGTAAATACCTTCCCGACGGCCAGATTGCCTGGACCCAATCGGGCGTCATCGCCAACAGTTTTTTCGACCTGGTGTTTTCAGGATTCGACGCCTCACCCGATGGGAAAGTGGCCTTTTTTATGCGGTTAACGGGCACTTTTCAAATGGATGGCATCCAACTAAACGACAATACCGTACACCATCTTTTGGGTGTTCTCGACGGTCAAACCGGCCAATCAACGGGATTTGCCGACTTGTTCACCGAATCGACACAATGGACGAATTACCTGCCGTTGAATTTGTCCATAGATCCCGAAAACAATTATGTGCTGAGTTTCCGTTCCAGTGTGCCTTTGGTTTTGCAAGGTGAAACGATCAACCACGCGCCCACAGGTACAACAGGTTGGTGGTCGGGCGTGGCTACGTTGAA
The DNA here is from genome assembly GCA_020847915.1 of Saprospiraceae bacterium. Classification (GTDB taxonomy): domain Bacteria; phylum Bacteroidota; class Bacteroidia; order Chitinophagales; family Saprospiraceae; genus M3007. The sequence continues at coordinate 5,326 of JADLBE010000110.1, forward strand.
ACAAGATTTTTCGTTCAAAAATGTCGTGACCCTGGGAACGGACCAGTTTCTCGACGTCACGGTTGTAACCGATGCTTTGCACGATGACCAGGGCAACCTGTTTGTAGGCGGTTACAGAAGCAAAACAGATGACTCAGGCACCTTTGTTTTTGGCGACGAACCGGTTGATGTGCCTGCTTTTCCAAACCAGATTTTTGTCGCCAAATTCGACCCGTCCGGAAATTACCTGTGGTCGCAGCAATGGGGAAGTTGGGGTTGGGTTCCTTTTGGCAATGAAAACATCCAGGACAGGGTGAATGACCTGGACCTCACGCCCGATGGCCGGTTGGTCGCGCACGGCATCGTAAAATACGACAGCACCTTGCTTGCCGGCAACAATGTTTGGCACTTTTTAACAAGTGGCTTTGTTGTTCAATTTGGAAACGACAACCTGATGCGCGGGGAAGTATGGATAGATTTGAACAACGACGGGATACGCGATGCCCAGGAACCACCTTTTGCTTATGCGCTTTTGGGCAATGGCGGTGGTACGCTTCATGGATTTGGCGGGTTAAACGGGAAATTCAACTTGCCCGGTCGCACGCCCACAATGACACTACTTCCGGAAAATGCACCTGAAAATTTCAGTGTTGATCCTCCGGAGTACCAGGTTGATTTCACCAACTCCAACGGCGAAATCATTGATTCACTTGATTTCAGATTGGTTCCCGATTTCCTTTTCAACGATTTGAAGTTGGTGGTAACGCCTACGACGGCATTCCGTCCCGGCTTTGAAGCAAGGTGGCAAATGCGTATTGAAAATTTCAGTACAACAGCGCAGTACATCACGGCAAAAGTTTCTCTGCCTTATTTTTCCAACTACCAAAGCAGCCAACCGGCAGCCATGGTTTTGGCCGACACGCTCGTATGGCAATTCAACGGTGTGGAACCTTTTGGCCATCGCTTGGTGTCGATACAGGCCCTTGTAAGCGATACGGCGCAACTCAACAATGGTGTTGATTTGTATGCTAAGCTCAACACGCCAACTGGGGAGTTAACACCATCGGACAACGAAACCATCGTTTACCAACTCGTCACGGGTTCTTACGACCCCAACGATAAAAGTTCCATTCCCACCGGCCAGGTTCTCGCCGACCTTACTCCTGAACTGCTGGTCAATCCGGTCGATTACCTCGTTCGATTTCAAAATACCGGCACCGACACGGCATTTCGCGTGATGGTGGTGGATACGCTTTCATGGTTGCTCAACCCTGCCAGTTTGCGGGTGCTCGACCAAAGCCATCCCATGGAAGTGGAAATATGGAACAACCGTACCGTAGCTTTCGTTTTTAACAACATTTTGTTGCCCGATTCCAATACCAACGAAGCGGCAAGCCATGGGTTTGTGCGTTTCAGTGTTAAACCAGCCGATCCGCTTGAACCGTTGGATTCGGTGATCAACCGCGCCGCCATTTATTTCGATTTTAACGCGCCGGTCATCACCAACGAAGCGTTGATTGTGATAGTAATTAGCGTGGGGACATACACGCCTGTTGACGGGTTGGATTTTACCGTTTTTCCCAATCCTGCAACCGACCGCCTGCGACTTGAAACCCCTGACCAATTGCCGGAAGGTGGACGTGTTGATTTGTACGACATCCAACAACGGCAGCTGTTAAGCCAACCAACAAACCCGGGACAAACCATGGAAATGAACCTTTCCGGCATTCCGACCGGCGTTTGCGTGCTGGTACTTTACGATGCACACGGCAGGATTTTGGGAGCGAAAAAGGTAGAGAAGATGTAAGGACCACATTAGGCACATAAGATTACTAAGGCACATTAGAAATCAATTCTAATGTGCCTTAGTAATCTTATGTGCCTAATGTGGTAACAATCTATTCAGAATTTCCTACGGCAATTTGGTATTGCAACGCGCTCACAAGCAATTCGTAAATGGTATTCAAATAATTGTTCTCGGCAGCTTGCAGGGCGTACTGGCTTGCTTTCAGATCGGTGTCGCTCAGGGCGCCGAGCTGGTAACGGCCCTGGTCGGTGGCGTATATGTCGCGGGCGAGGGTGATGTTTTGTGTGCTGATGTCCATGTCGAGTCGCGCTTTTTCGAAACGTTTGCGGGCACTCGACGCTTCGTAGGTGTAGGCGTATTGAAGACGTTGTCCTTCGAGTCGGCTTTTTTGACTGCGAATCTGGTAATCCTCGGCGTCGTGGCGTGCCAGTTTGCCGTCGTAAATGGGAATGGCCGCCTGGATGCCGACGTAGCTAAAGGCGGTCAGATCGGTGTTGAGTGCCAGGGCGGACAGGTTGCCGCGCGCGCTTACGGAGGGTTTACGCCGGGCCGTTTGTTTGTCTGCCTGCAGGACGTTGAGTTCGCTGTTGAGTTGTTGTTCCCGGAGTTCGGGACGATTGATTTCAACGGTCGGAAGGTTGGCGGGCACCCGGGCGAGCAAATCAACCAGGTTTTCCGAAGGCGTCCATTGGGTTTCTTCCGGCGCATTCATGGAATAGCGGAGTTGTTCCTGGGCCAGCTCGTAATCTTTCCGCGCTTTGGTGAGGGTCAGGTTGGCATTGCTGACGTCGAGTTGCAGGCGGTTGAGGTCGTTTTTCAACAAGGCGCCATTGTCGAACTTCACTTTTCCGTTGTCCAAATTGGCCTGAAACAAAGCGAGGTTTTGCTCAGCGATCCGAATTTTTTCCTGTTGAAACAAACAGGTGTAATAGGCCTCCGTAACTGCGGTTCGAATGTTGAGTTGTTCGGTTTCAAGCCGTGTTTCCTGGATGGCGGTTTGTGTGGCGTTGATTTTGCGGTCCACACTTTTGTTGGCGTCGAACAACTTTTGCTTTACATCCAATCCCAACTGATTTTGAAAAGGAACACCAAAGGCTATGGTTTGTGTTTCATCGGAAGGAATACCGGGGATGCCAAACTCGCCTACGGGAAGGACGCTTTGCTGCAGCAAAATGTTGTATCGAAAATCGGCATTCACATCCACCTGTGGAAGCCACTGCGCATTGATTTTGGTGTCGGCGCGGCGGGCAATATCGATTTCCAGAGCTTGTTCCTGCAGTTCCAGGCGGTTTTTCCAGCCCATTTCGATGGCTTCCTGCAAGGAAATGGATTGTGCCTGTGCGGACAAAAGCAGGCACTGCGTGCAAAAAACAAATAAAAAGAGGTTCTTTTTCATAAAAAGGATCGTTTCATCAGCCCCGGAAAACCTGGGCGGGTTCAAGCGCATTGATGCGGCGTATGGCGAAAAGAGAGCCACCCATGGCAATGATCAGGGTGAGCAGGAAAAAACCTGCCTGCATGGCCGGCGGGTAATCAAACAAGGTGCCGGCACTGGCAATCCCCAACCTGAAACCTTCTACCATGCCGCGGCCAACGACAAAACCGATGATGGAAATCAACAAAGCCTGCAAAAGGATGAGTCTGGTGATGTAGCCGTTGCTGGCGCCGATGGCTTTCAAGGTGCCGTAGTCCCTGATGCGGTCGATGGCGGCCGAATACAAGGTGAGTCCGATGATGATGAACCCGGAAAGCACCGCAAAAATGATGAGCGTGCCCACCGACAAAGCGATGCCGCTGGATTTGAGCACGTTGGTTACGGTAGACTCGGCAAATTTTTCGGGGTCCCAGGCGCGTACGTTGGGCATGCTCCGGTTGATGGAGGCGATCAGACTGTCTTTGGACGTTCCGTTTTTCCAGGAAACGAGAAACAAACTGGCTTTGTCGACCGGATAATTCCCCAGTGCCCGGGCTCTTTCGATGGTGGTAAACACATAGGGTGCACCGCCAAATCCGCGAACACCTTTGGTAAATCCGGCGATGTAAGCCTTTTTGCCGTTGAGTTCGAAAAATTCACCCAAAACAGGATCGCCGTAAGTATTGCCATCGAAAAATTCGGTGACGATGGCGCCGTCAGGGAACATCACCACCGGATCAACGGGGATTTGTCCCCACGGTCCGCCCACAAAATC
>JADLBE010000111.1 GCA_020847915.1 Saprospiraceae bacterium
GGCACAACCACTTGTCTTTTACCCTAAAAGCGACGGTTACTACTCCTCCCTAAAAAACGACGGCACCCTTACAGCCCTGGCAGCAGGTGCAAAGGACGCCAAAAGCCCAATGCCAAGAACCACACCTATGACCGGCAGAAAATCGGCAGCGCGCATGGCGATGGGATAACTTTCCACAAGAAATCCCTGCGGAACCGTGACAATACCCAGTGTTTTTTGGGCGATGTAAATGCCCACACCAAGTGCCAATCCGATGCACAGGCCCAAACCCGTCAGCAACAAACCTTCGGTAAGGAAAATGCGCCGGATGGTCAGGTCGGAGGCGCCAAGGCTTTTAAGGGTGGAAATGTCTTTTTGTTTGTCGAGCACAATCATCCACAAGGCGCCCACCATGTTGAAAGCCATGAGGATGAGCATCAGGCTGGTAATGGCGAAGCCCATCCATTTTTCAAGTTTCATCACTTTGAAAAAAGCCTCGTTTTGCTCGTAATGGTCCCGAATCTGGTAACCGTCGCCCAAAATGGCGCCAAGATCGGATTTGACTTTTGCTACATCTGCCCCGGACTTGCACTTAAACTCCAGGGAAGAAACGGTTCCGGGTGATGTTTCGAGCAGTTCGCGCATAAACTGCAGGTTGGTAAGAACGTATTGGTTGTCGTATTCCTGCTGGATGGCAAACGATCCCATGGGATACACCAACCGTGTTTTAAACGGATTTTGGAGCAGTTTACCGCTGTCTTTGGTGGGCATGTACACCGTAATGGTGGCTACCGGATCGCTGATGTTGATCCCAAGTTTGTTGCGCACGCCGGCGCCCAGCACCACACCGTTTCTATCCTCCGACCGTAGCAGGTAACGTCCTTCAAAAACCGTGGAATCGATGTTGTTGATGCGGGCAAAATTGTCGTCGACCCCCTTCAATATCCCGAAATCCTGGGAAGTTCCGTATTCGAAAAAGGCAATTTCTTCAAGTGATTCGCTCAGGTACAACACACCGGGTACTTCGCGCATACGCACCAGCACAAGGCTGTCTGGCTCAAATGTTTTGCCTTTGGCCGGCGTAATTTTAATTTCGGGATTAAAATGCCCGAAAAGTCCGGAAAGCAGATCTTCAAAACCATTAAACACAGACAGGATGAGTAACAATGCGGCGGTGCCTACGGCAATGCCAAAAACAGAGATTCCTGTAATGATGTTGATGGCGTTGGTACTGCGTTTGGCGAAGAGGTAGCGCCGGGCAACAAGGAAGGAGAAGTTCACGGTTCAACGGTTGTACGGCAAAAGTACACTTTCAACCGCAATTGGCGATGATGCGGTTGAGCACCTGCTGCAACGCCTCGATTTCGGAGGGTGAGATACCCTGGAGAGCCGTATCCCTGTAGTTTTTAACAATGGGCGATACCCTTGCCAACAATTCGCGGCCTTTTTCAGTAACGTTGAGTTTGAACCGCCGCCGGTCGCCCGGATGTGCATTCCGCTCGAGGTAGCCCTTCAGTACCAGGAGCTCTACGATGCGTGTGATGGAAGCTGTATCCTTAAAAACGGCCTCCGCAATTTCATTTTGATACCGTTCACCGTCTTCTTCAATAAGCCGAAGTACAAGCCATTGGTCGATGGTGATGTCGAGCCCGGCTTTGCTGATGCTTCTTTGCGCAAACTGCCGGTAGGTCTTGATGGCCTTTTCAATCGAATAAAAAATGACGGATTCCAGTTTTTCCATTTCCCAAAAAAAGTAGCTGATACATCAATTAAAATGTCAAGGTATGAATTCATGCACAAAACAACAAATTTACCCATATTTGTTGTTCATTTTACAAAGACATGACCGAGCCAACGTCTGCCCGTCTTCGTTTCCGGGTACCTGAAAACAGGGATTTTGATTTTGTATACAGCCTCCAAAGCGATCCGGAAACCATGTCGTTTATCCGGGCCCCGGAAATCGATCCGACAGCGGTACGCGAACGTATGCAACAATGGGAAAGTTACCGCGAACAAAATCCGGGCCTTGGCGTGTGGATTACTTCATTTGGCGACACCGATGAAAACGTGGGGTATTGTGTTTTGCGCCATGTCAACTTTACACCCGGCAACGACCTCGAACTTGGCTACGTCATCGCTCCCGCCTATTGGGGGCAGGGTATGGCCACCGAAGTGACGCATGCCCTGCTCAACTTTGCCATTGAAAAATTTGGCGCTGCCAAAGTGGTGGCTTTTACCGATCCCGGCCACCTGCTATCCCAAAAAGTACTTTTAAAATGTGGGTTCAAAGCGGCAGGCACGGCAAAAGTGTATTCGGAAGAGGATGCTTATTTTGAGTTTAAAGTTTAAAGTTTAAAGTTTAAAGTCAGCTTGGAATATCAATAAAGAATGCCCAATCATTTGAGATACAAACGATTGGGCATTCTTTAAACTTTAAACTTTAAACTTTAAACTTTAAACTTTAAACTTTAAACTTTAAACTTTAAACTTTAAACTATTTACCGGTACACCACTTTTTTCACCTGTACGTTGCCTTCATTTTCTACCTGAAGCATGTACATGCCTTGGCCGAACGGACGCAGATCGATGCGGTCTCCGTTGTTCATCAGTTGGTCGATGAGCAATTTGCCATCGGTGCGGAACAAACGTACCCTTGCCTGATCGCTGTTTTGCAGGTTGAGGCGGGTGAGGCCCTGGGTGGTTGGGTTGGGCGAAACAAAGAAAGCGGCCACATCAACCGGCTCGTTCACCGCGGTTGTGCCAACTTGAACCGTTTGTTGGAATGTTTCGCTGGAACACCAGTTGGAGGCGGTAAGACTTACTTCGTACGTGCCGTCCTGCAAATAGGTATGTGTCGGATTTTTTTCATTGCTTACGGTTCCGTCGCCAAATTCCCAGCTCCAGCTGGTAGCCCAAAGCGTTGTGTTTTGGAAAGCCACTTCGTTGTCGTCGCCGGTTTGAGCTACAAACTCGGGTTCAACAATCAACAGTGAATCGCCGTTGAGGCTTTCAATGCCGATAAACACGCCGGAGTCGAATATCCCGTCGCCGGCATCTGCAATGGCCAGACGCACATGGTAGGTTTCACCTGCTGTGACCGGCAATTTTGCCCAAAGCGTCGTGGTGAAAGCGTCGTATTGAACCGTTGTACCACCGGCATTTTCAATAAAATACTGGGTATTGATGAATTGGTTGAGGTTGTTGATGGCCACCGGTAAGTTGGTGTTGGGCACAAGTGCGATGTTGGTGCCGCCGGGCGACACGTACCAGTAACCTGGGTAAATAACGGTGTCCAACGGACAATTAGGGTCCTGAAAACACCAGGTTGTGAGCGTATCGGTTTGAATCCAGCACGAATCGATCATTTGAAGTGAATCGTAGGTACACACCTGGTAGCTATTGAGCAGGAACGTATCCACGCAGATGGTGCAGGAATCGCTGTAATAGTAGGACGTATCGGCTTCCACATAGATGCTGTCGCCGGACGGCAGTCCTGGACCATCCACCAGAAAAGCAAACAGGTCGTTGAAATTGCTGTTGACATACTCGAGGTACTCTTCCGAACCAAAAACATATTGGAAGCAAAGCGTGTCGGTGGAGGGCACCACATCCATTTCGATCACGGAAGCATCAAAAGTCGGGTAAGTGTAATTCATCAGGGCATCGAGCCATGGTGTGCCCGGTATACCCATGTTTACACCTGCGCTTTCATCATCGTTTGGACCTACGGCCGCATTTACATCGCCGGTCGTCATGAGCAATCCGGCATTCATACCGATGTTTGATTGGCTGCCTTCGAAAAAGCCGAGCGACAACGGGGTACCGGTGTACGTTACGTTCGACACCGTTACGCCGGCGCCATTAAAAAATGAGGTGATCATTTGTTCAGCCGTGTAGTTGGGATCGACGAACAACTGGGCGCGCATTTGCGTGCTGAAAAGAACAAGCAGGAGGGTTAAGTAGCGAATTTTCATGTAGAAGCAGGCAGCAGTTAGCAGGCAGCAGGCAGTTAAAAAACCAGTAAGCTTGCAGCCAATTGTTAAAAGGTTTGGGTTTGTTTCGTTAAAGATACAATGACTGGACAATTCGCTGTTTTTAAAAATATGTTTAAATTCGACATCTGTCCACTATAATTTGCCTGCTACCTGCAGCCAGCTAACTGCTGCCAGCTGCCTGCTAATTTCGTACCTTTGCACCGTGCAAAACATAGCCTACCTGCTCGAACGCTACCGCGATCACGCGAAGCTCAATGATTTTTCCGATGCCATCATCCAAACGCCTCCAGCACGGCTGCAATTCAGCGGACTCAAGGGCGCTCAGGAGTCGTTGGTGTTTGCCGGGGCTTTGCTGGGACCGCGTGAAAAACCCGCGCTGCCCCGTACCCATTTGTACATCGCCAACAGCAAGGAAGAAGCTGCTTACCGGCAAAACGACCTGGCGGGTTTGTTTCCCGATCAGGTGATCCATTTTTTCCCCGACAGCTTCAAACGCCCCGCATACTTCGAAGACCTGCACCCTACCCAGGTGTTGCAACGCTCTGAAACCATCAACAAAATTACTGCGGCGCCAGGCCAAACACACGTCGTGGTAACCTATCCCGAAGCACTGTTTGAAAAAGTGGTGTCGCCGGAGGTTTTGGAAAAAAGTCGCATCGAAATCGCCAAAGGGGAAAAACTCGACATCGATTTTATGATGCAGGTTTTGGTGGAATACGGCTTCGAACGCACCGATTTTGTGTACGAACCCGGCCAGTTTAGTCTGCGAGGTGGCATCATCGACCTGTTTTCGTACGGCAACGACCTGCCCTACCGCATCGAATTGTTCGACGATGAGGTGGAAAGTATACGCACCTTCGATCCGCTTACACAGCTTTCAAAAACCAACATCGTCCACGTCAGCATCGTACCCAACCTCAATACACGCTTCCGCAATGACCAAAAAGTGTCGCTTCTGCGCGTTTTGGCACAAGGCACCGTGGTGTGGGTGAAGGATCTTCAGTTTTTGCTCGACCGTTTACAATACTGCTTTGAACGCGCCGAACAATTCGCCGACAAAGTGACCAAACTCGAAGAACCCGAGCTTCGGGAAATTTTCCGCGACCGGGCCTTTTTGTACCCTTCCGACGTACTTGAAGACCTTTCCGAACTTCCGCTCGTTTTCCTGGAAGGGGGCAGGGAACACCCCGAAAAAATTCTGGAAAGTTTGGGCTACAGTGCTTCGCCGGTGCAACATGTTCATTTTGAAAGCAAACCCCAGCCCAGTTTCAACAAAAACTTCGACCTGCTCATACGCCACCTGCACGAGAACCAGGCCGCCGGTTATGAGACGTTTATGTTTTCCGAAAACGTGAAACAGTTTGACCGTTTGGGAAAAATTTTCTCCGACCTCAAAGCCAAGGTGCAGTGGTCGCCGGTGGAAACCGCCATCCACGAAGGATTTTTGGACGACGACCTGAAACTCGCCTGCCTTACAGACCACCAGATTTTCCAACGTTTTCACCAGTACAAACTGCGTACGGGTTTTTCCAAAGAGCAGGCACTCAACGTGCGTCTGTTGCGCGAACTGCAACCAGGCGATTTTGTGACGCACATCGACCATGGCATCGGCAAATTTTCGGGCCTGCAAAAAATTGAAATCGGCGGACAAATGCAGGAAGCCGTACGCCTCGTTTACAAAAACAACGACATCCTGTACGTCAGCATTCACTCGCTGCACAAAATCAGCAAGTTTCAGGGACAGGACGGCACGCCTCCCGTGCTCAGCAAAATCGGTTCCGACTCCTGGAAACAACTCAAGGCGCGTACCAAAAAGAAAATAAAGGACATTGCGGCCGAGCTTATAAAATTATACGCCAAACGCCGCGCTGCCAAAGGTCACGCCTTCCCGCCCGACGGATACATGCAAATTGAACTGGAAGCCAGCTTTATGTACGAAGACACGCCAGACCAGTTCAAAAGCACGCAGGATGTGAAAGCGGACATGGAAAAAGCATTTCCGATGGACCGCCTTATTTGCGGCGATGTGGGTTTTGGCAAAACCGAGGTCGCCATCCGCGCTGCTTTCAAAGCCGCCACCGATGGTAAACAGGTGGCCATCCTCGTGCCCACCACCATCCTCGCCCTTCAACACTGGAAAACCTTTACCGAGCGCCTGAAGGAATTCCCCGTCACCATCGATTACCTCAACCGTTTCCGCACGGCCAAAGAGAAAAAAGAACTGCTGGCCAAGCTCAAAACCGGCGAAATCGACATCGTTATTGGGACACATGGCCTCCTGAGCAAGGATGTAGGTTTCAAAGACCTGGGCCTGCTCATTGTAGACGAGGAACAAAAATTTGGCGTAGCCTCCAAAGAAAAATTACGCGCGATAAAGGTGAATGTGGATACCCTTACCCTCACCGCTACGCCCATTCCACGCACGATGCAGTTCAGCTTGATGGCCGCGCGCGACCTCAGCATCATACGTACACCTCCTCCCAACCGGCAACCCATCAACACGGAAATTCGGGTATTCGACGAAGACCTCATCAAAGACGCCGTGTATTTTGAAGTGCATCGGGGCGGACAGGTGTTTTTTGTGCACAACCGCGTACTCGATTTGCCCAAAATTGTGGAAATGTTGCGCCGGTTGTGCCCCGACCTCAACATCGCCATGGCCCATGGCCAGATGGACGCCGAGCACCTCGAACAAGTCCTGGTTGAATTCATCGACCGCCGCCACGACGTGCTTGTGTGTACCAACATCATCGAAACGGGTCTCGACATACCGAACGCCAACACCATCCTCATCAACCGGGCCGACATGTTTGGCTTGAGTGACCTGCACCAACTTCGCGGGCGTGTCGGACGCTCCAACCAAAAAGCTTATTGCTACCTGCTCTCCCCGCCCCTCAGCGTACTTACCCAGGAGGCCCGCAAACGCCTGCGCACCATCGAGGAGTTCAGCGACCTGGGTTCGGGTTTCCAGGTGGCCATGCGCGACCTCGACATCCGTGGCGCCGGCAACCTGCTTGGCGGCGAACAAAGCGGTTTCATCGCCGACATCGGTTTTGATACCTACCAGAAAATTCTGGACGAGGCCATTCAGGAACTCAAAGAAACCGACTTCAAAGATTTGTTCAAAGAAGAAATCGCCCAACGCGGCTCCTACGTGCGCGATGTGGTGATCGAAACCGACGTGGAAATGCTCATTCCGGACGAATATGTGAGCAATACCCAGGAAAGGTTCAACCTCTACACCGAGCTTGATGCCATTGAAAATGAAAACGACATCGCAGCTTACGCCAAACGTCTCGAGGACCGTTTCGGCAAACTGCCCCACCAGGTGCACGCCCTGTTCGAAGCCCTGCGCCTGCGCTGGTTGTGCCGAAAACTGGGTTTTGAAAGGCTGATTTTAAAAGGCGGCAAAATGCGCTGTTATTTCCTCGGCGATCCGCAGTCGTCGTTTTTCGAAACTGCGCAGTTCCAAAAAATCATGGGTTTTATTCAGCAAAAAGGCCGCATCATGGGCCTCAGTTTGAAACAAACCAACAAGGAACTTATCGTTGTTCAGGATGAGGTACGCAGCATCAAACAAGCGAAAAGCACGCTTGAACAAGTTATTTCGGTGCTTTGAAGCCTGGTTTGAGCTGGATTTGATTGACGAATGATGATTACATGATTGTTGATTTTTGAATTGGATTTTGGGGATTTGCAGGATTTTGGCCACGAAAAAGGAACAATGCTCCCTTACTTGTGCACAAAATCCTGCAAATCCCTAAAATCCAATTCAAATTTCAAATTTCGTACGTCGTCAATCGTCAATCAAATCCCACAGGCGTTCCCTTACCCCACGGAGTCATAAATAAGCACTTTCGTCCACAGGTGTTTGTGTTCATCCACAAACTTCAGATGCACCGGATGCACCTGGTATTCTTTTTCGCCGGCGGCATCGTCGAAAACGGTGAGCAGGGAAAACGTGTAGGAGCGGTCGATCACCGGCCGGTCGGTTTCTGCGGGTGTACCCACGTTGAACATACGTAAGGTTTCGATGGCTCTCAGCGAACGGATGCCGTTTTCAAGTTGCTGTTTTTCAGCGGGTGTAGCATCGGGTGCCATCCAGAAAAATACATGGTGTACGAACATAAGGTGTTGTTTTGCCGCCAAAGTACGAACTTGCCCTCTCAAAACCAGACACTGTCATGAACATGCACTTTCGCCGCTCACCCGACGGCGCACAACTCATCGCAACCGACGAAGCCGGTATAGAAACCGGACTCTACATTCCCGTTGATGCCGACGGCGCCGGACAAGGACTGCGCGCCATGCAACTTATGATCATGAGCCTGGGCGCCTGCGCAACCGTCGACGTGCTCAGCATCCTCAAAAAACAACGCCAGGAAGTGGCGGGATATAACATTGAGGCGCATGCCGACCGCGATACCAGCCACCTGCCGGCGCCCTGGGAAAAAGCACACCTCGTTTTTACGTTCACCGGAGGCAAAGTGGACCCCGAAAAGGCCCAACGCGCTGTAGAACTTTCCATGGTGAAGTACTGCAGCGCCACGGAAACGTTGCGGCGTGCCGGAGCGGAAATAACGTGGGAAGTCATAATCCGTTGAATGACGAGATACGAAATTTGAAATTTGAAATTTGAATTGGATTTTAGGGATTTGCAGGATTTTGAGCTTGGGAAAGGAATCACTATTCCCTTTTTCGAGACCAAAATCCTGCAAATCCCTAAAATCCAATTCTAATTTCAAACTTCAAATTTCGTATCTCGTAAATCAAAGTTGAGCTGCCAAAGGCAACATCACATCATTCCTTACAACCAACATCATGGAAGAACAATACTCCCCCGAAACCCTGGCCGTGCGTATGCAAAACCGCCGCACACCCGAAAAAGAACACAGCACGCCTTTGTTCCTCACTTCCAGTTTTGTGTACGACTCGGCCGAAGACATGGCCGACGCCTTCACCAAAGACGACCCCGAGGTGAACATCTACAGTCGTTTTTCCAACCCGACGGTGGATGAATTTGTGGACAAAATGTGTATGCTCGAAGGCGCGGAGGCGGGTGTGGCCACGGCTACGGGTATGGCGGCGGTGTTCAACACGTTTATGAGTTTGTTGCAGGCAGGCGACCACATGCTGTCGGCTTCGGCGGTGTTTGGTTCCACCCACACCATCCTCACCAAATACATGCCCAAATGGGGCATCAGCAGCACGTATTTCGACATGAACAAGCCCGAAACCATCGAGGCGCTTATCAGGCCGGAAACGAAACTGCTGTACCTCGAAACACCTTCCAATCCCGGGCTCGACCTCATCGATCTGGAGCTCGTGGGCGAAATTTGCCGTCGCCGGGGTATTTTGTTTGTGGTCGACAACTGTTTTGCAACACCTGTTTTGCAAAAGCCCATCCATTTCGGCGCCGATTTGGTAATCCATTCGGCTACCAAGTTTATAGACGGACAAGGGCGGGTGCTCGGTGGCGCCGTGTTGGGCCGCAAGGACCTCATCCACGACATTTACCTCATGACCCGCAACACGGGTCCGTCCATGAGTCCGTTCAACGCCTGGGTACTGAGCAAAAGTTTGGAAACCCTCACCCTGCGTATGGAGCGACACAGCGCCAGTGCCCTCGGTTTGGCAAAAGCACTGGAAGGCCATCCCGAAGTATCGCGCGTTCGTTACCCGTTTCTCAAAAGTCACCCACAATACGCCATCGCCCAAAAACAAATGAGCCTGGGCGGCGGTATAGTGGCGTTCGAGTTGAAAGGCGGATTGGTGCACGGCCGGCGTTTTTTGAACAGCCTGAAAATGCTTTCCCGCACCAACAATCTGGGCGACAGCCGAAGCATCGCATCGCACCCGGCCTCTACAACCCACTCCAAACTCAGCGAAGCCGAACGGCAGTTGGTAGGCATCACGCCGGGCTTAATTCGGGTATCTGTGGGGCTTGAATCGCTCGTGGATATTGAAAGGGATGTATTGCAAGCGCTGTCGGCTTGATAACTATTTTAACGAAGTCTGTTTTAAAATATCAAAAGATTTTGCAGCTTTGCAGCACAATGTCCAATACATATTTGGCATTGTGCAAGTAGTTCAAAATCCTATTAACAACAGACGCATGGAAAATTTCAGCCCCGACCAATCGCCCTACGTCCCTGACGAGCAGTCGCAACAACTTGTGGAAAAAAACCGTCGCCTCGCACAACGCGGTCGATGGTGGCTTTGTGCCGGTGTTGGTTTGATGGGAGCAAGTTTCGGGGTAAATTTTCTGCTGTTCGACTCGGCGGATCATACCTTTTCCATGAGCATGTACATCCTCACTTCTTTGGGTACGTTGTGCATCGTTAAAAGCCTGGCGGATTTGCTGGGGTTTTAGCAGGCAGCAGGCAGCAGGCAGCAGGCAGCAGGCAGCAGGCAGCAGGCAGCAAAAAAACACCCAAGCATTTGTTTTTCAAGTGATTGGGTGTTTTTTTTGCTACCTGCTGCCTGCTGCCTGCTGCCTGCTAAAAACTACTGCAGCTTGAACCGTACCGGAAGCCTGTAGCGCACTTTTACCGGATGCCCGTTGGCTTCGCCGGGGCTCCATTTGGGCATGTTGCTCACCACGCGTACCGCCTCTTTACCACATCCGCCGCCGATGTCGCGTACGATGGTCACGTCGCTGACTGTGCCGTCCTTGTTGACTACAAACGACAGGTGTACAGCACCCTGAATCCTGTTTTCGTTTGCCAGGGCTGGATATTTGATGTTTTTGGCCAGGTAAAGCATCAGCTCGTTTTCACCTCCGGGGAAGCTTGGCGGTTTTTGTACGGTAAATATTTCGAACGTTTCTTCCTCTGCGGGCTTTTTGGGTTCCTCGATGATGCGCAGTTCCGTCGGGTTCTCGATGATGGCCGGAGGCGCTTCGTCCGTCCCTGTCTGGGTGGTGGCGCCGATATCGGCGGTGGATTGCACGAGTTCATCGACGGCCGTTTGTGGCGCTTCGTTTACGAGTTCGTCGGGGCGCACCACAGGCGGTACAAATTCGATGGTGGAACGTGTTGGCGGCGGCGGCGTTTCAACCACCGGTGGCGGCGGCACTTTCTCAAGCTCTATAGGTGGTGCCTCCAAAATGGGTTTGTATTCCGTATACGGATCAAGTGGCATTAAAGTTTTGGCAGCGCGAAGCAACAGGGGCGCCCCCAACCCGATGCCCACCAAAATTAAGGCAAAGATCAGGGCGTTGCGCAAACGGTTTGGGTATTCGCGGCGAAGCAGGTAAGCGCCGTAAGCGCGGTTGCGGTTGGAAAAGACGATGTCGAGCATGTCCCGGTAGGCGGGACCGCTATGCATTTCAGCAGCCATGACGGAGGTGTTTACAGAATGATCGGAATGGCTCCAGGAATGTTGCAACATCCTGTACGTGAGCCGGTTAGTTAGTTGATCGATCTATAAAGTAAGATGCAGACTGCTTGATTTTTGGTGGGCGGGGGAAGGAAAAAAGTTTGGGGTTATGAGTTTGAAAAATAACCACATTAGGCACATAAGTTTACCAAGGCACATTAGAGCTTTTTCTAATGTGCCTAAGTAATCTTATGTGCCTAATGTGGTTACAAAAAAGCCCTGCAACGACGAACGTTGCAAGGCTTTTATTTGTCATCCCGTCAGGGATTGTCATCCCATCAGGGATTGTCATCCTGTAAGGAATTACTCGAGTCGGAAACGAACTGGAAGCGTGTAGCGCACCTTTACGGGGTGGCCGTTGGCTTCACCGGGGCTCCATTTGGGCATGGTACCTACCACGCGCATGGCTTCTTTGCCACAGCCGCCGCCGATGTCTTTTACGATGGCCACATCGCTTACCGAACCGTTTTTGTTCACCACGAAGGTGAGTGCAACCACGCCCTGGATGTTGTTTTCGCGGGCGAGCGGTGGGTATTTGATGTTTTCCGCGAGGTACTTGAGCAGTTCGCCTTCACCACCGGGGAAACTTGGTGGTTTCTGGATGTCGAACATCTCGTAGGTTTTTTCCTCTACGGGCGCTTTGGGTTCTTCAACAATTTTCAACTCGGAAGGGTTGTCGAGCAGGGCCGGGGGCGCGTCGTCGTTGCCTTCTTTGTTTTCTTTGCCGATGTCATCGTCGATCAACTTAAGATCTTCGGTGGCGATTTGTTTTTCTTCCACCACTTCCTCGTCTTTTTTCACCACAGGCGGCACGAATCTAACCGTGGTACGTGTAGGCGGCGGCGGGGTTTCCACCGGCGGAGGCGGGGGCGGGGGTGGCGTATTCGGATCGATATCCGGAGGCGGACCGAGTTCGGCCACCACATCTACGGGTTTTTCCTGGGGTACCAGCGACTTCACGGCGCTCATTACAAACGGCACGATGACGAAGGAGGCAACGAGGAGCAACGCATAAAGCAGGGCGCGACGCAGGTGCTTAGGATATTCGCGACGGAGGAAGTAGGCTCCGTACGCTTTGTTTCGATCGGCGAAGACGATGTCGAGCATATCCCTGTAGATGGAGGTGCTTCTTTCTTCTGCCATGATTTCGTTAGTTTTTAAAGATAAACGGTTGTGGCGTTTGTGTTACTGCGCAGGTTCGGATTGCACCGTAGGATTGAAATTCATGCCTTTGGCAGGATCCTTGATGAAATCTTCCTCCAGTTTGGAAACGTCGAGGATAACGTAGTAACGCACCTTGGTAATGGACATCTCGTCAAGTACGTCGACAAGGTTTTTATACTTGGCGTCTTTGGTAGGTTTGATCAGAACGTTCAGGAATGATCCTTTGCGTTGTTCTTTGGTTTTGAAGTCTTCGAACTCTTCTTCACCAAACATCTCTTTTACCTTGACTTGTTTGTCGAGGATCACCCTGCGAACGCCTTCGGCGGAAAAATCCGTCGAATCAAGCTTGGGTTCGGTGATGCCTTCGTAGTAGTATACCTTGTCGTCTTTGCCGAGGATAAGGGTCAAAACTTTCGATTCCTTTACAGGTTCTTGTTCGTCTTTTTTGACATCTTTCTCGGGCATGACCAGTGCCATAATCTGCGGTTTGGCCAGCGTTGTGGTAAGCATAAAAAATGTGATGAGCAGGAACCCAAGGTCCACCATCGGCGTAAAGTCGATGCGGGTGGACATTTTTTTGGATCTTACCTTACCACCTTTTTTATGACCGCCTCCACTGTCTTGTGATAATTCAGCCATTGCGCTGTTGCTTTTTAAAGGATGAAGTGTAAGTGGATTTTACACAAAGGATCGAACAAAATTTATTTGCCTCCCGGCTTTTTGTTCGGATCGGCCTCTGAGTTGGTGATCAGGTTGAACTTGTTCACGTTGATATCTGTCAGGGTATTGATGACATTTTGGACGGCCGGATAAGGCGTGTCTTTGTCAGCTTTTACCACAATAACATAATCATCATTCACTTTACCTTCCTGTTTCATCTTAAACTGTGCAAGGCGTGCGTTGTGCACCCACGGACCGAGTTCGTTGTTGGAAGTATCCGACGGAATGCCGTCTACCTTCAATTGCGAACGTTCGGAGGGCGGCAAATTGAGCCAACCTTTCAGTTTGGTACGCTCCACGCCGAATCCGCCTGCGATGCTGAACTTCAGTTTCTCTTCCTCGTTAAGGCCGAGTTGGTACTGCGAGTTCATGTCATCGATCAGCGCTTTGCGGGTGTGCTGGCCGGCCATATCGAGGAAAACCTGCCCTTCTTTCGACACCAGGATGGTCAGGGTGCCTGCATCGGGGAGTTTGGTTTCCGAAATGGACGACGGTGTATCCACCACCACCGATTCCTGCGGTTTCGCCTTGGCTGTGAGCATGAAAAACGTAAGCAAAAGAAATGCTACGTCGGTCATGGCAGTCATATCAACGAGGGGTGAACCGCGTTTGGGCTTATGTTTTGGCATATGTCAGTTGCGCGTTGCGGGTTTTAAAAAAACCCAGGGTGATTTAGTGGTTGCGCGAAGCAAACGTTTGTGTCAGGCTGTAACCGGCTTCATCGATGCGGTAGGTCATGCTGTCGATACGGCTGGTAAAGAAGTTGTAAAAAATGATGGCAAGCGCCGAAGTACCGATACCGAGGGCGGTATTGATAAGGGCTTCGGAGATACCTGTAGCAAGCGCCGTGGAGTCAGGAGCACCGGCAGTAGCAAGAGCCGCGAAGGCTTTGATCATACCAAGTACCGTACCGAACAGACCCAAAAGCGTGGCAACCGATGCGATCGTAGCCAGGATGTTGAGGTTCTTTTCAAGCATCGGAAGCTCAAGCGTTGTAGCTTCTTCCACTTCTTTCTGGATGGCCAGTACCTTCTGGTCCTTTTCCATACCCGAACCTACTTTTTCCATTTCAGCGTACTTTTCCAAACCTGCACGAACAACATTGGCGATCGAACCTTTTTGTTTGTCGCAAGCCGAGATGGCGCCGCTGATGTCGTTGCGGTCAAGCATGCCGCGGATACCTTTTACAAAATTGTCAACATTACCCGATCCACCGGCTTTACGCAGGGTGATGAAACGCTCAATAACAAAAACAATAACGATCAGCAAAAGGCCCTGAAGTACAGGTACTACATAACCACCTTTGTAAATGGTGCCGATGTAATCGCCGGGCAGCGGATCTTTGGTGTTGTCGTTGTCTACAAAGTGACTTGGATCACCGAAAATGAATTTAAAAAGCAGAAACGTTATAACAAAACAAACGGGGATCACGATGTAAGGAAAAAGCGCGCCCGAATTGTTCTGTTGGTTGGTCTGAGATGTTTTTGCTGCTGTCATGCTGCGAGTTAGTTTTGAGTTAATGAATGTTACGCAAAGTTTTGTGGGCAGTACAACGCTTCATTTTTCCGAACAATGATTTTTTACATTCAAAAACCAACAACTTCATAGATGCATGTTGCCTGGTTTTTGGTGGGCGAAGGCCCAAAAAAAAATCACTCCGTCAAAAAAAGGCGTTTTTCTGCGCCGTCAAATGGTTTTTCGCGGGGGTAAAAATAGTGTAAGACGTACAATTTCCAACCAAGCCTTTTAAATATTCATTTTAACTTAGTGTAGAACCGTACAATTTTATTTGTTAAACATTGTTAATCCAACGTTTTTGCATTGATACTCACATGGTTACCGCCTGGCGCAAACGCACCAAACGTTCAAGCAATGCCTCCAGCCTATCAAGCGGCAACATGTTTGCACCATCCGATTTGGCCTCAGATGGCCTCGGATGGGTCTCGATGAACAAGCCGTCGGCTCCAACAGCGATGCCTGCCTTCGCAATCGTTTCGATCAAAGCAGGCCTGCCACCCGTTACGCCCGAGCTCTGGTTGGGTTGTTGCAAAGAGTGCGTACAGTCGAGCACCACCGGCACCCCAAACGACCGCATCACCGGTATGCCACGAAAATCAACCACCAGATCCTGGTAACCGAAGGTGGTGCCACGCTCGGTTAAAACCACTCTGGGGTTGCCTTCTTCCTGCACTTTTTCCACGGCGAACTTCATGGCTTCCGGACTCACAAACTGGCCTTTTTTGATGTTGACCACTTTGCCCGTCTGGGCTGCCGCCACCAGCAAACTGGTTTGCCTGCACAAAAAAGCGGGTATCTGAAGGATGTCCACATACTTCGCCGCAAGCGCCGCCTCAGGCTCGGTATGGATGTCGGTGGTGGTCGGGATATCGTAATGCTCCCCTACCCTTTTCAGGATGTCGAGGGCTACTTCATCGCCGATGCCCGTAAACGAATCGCGCTTGCTGCGGTTGGCTTTTCGGTAGGAACCTTTAAAGATGTAGGGTATCTGCAAACGGTTGCACATCTCGTTCACCTGTCCCGCAATGTCAAAAGCCATTTGCTCACCTTCGATGGCGCATGGACCGGCAATTAGGAAAAAATTGCCCGAACCGGTGTGTTTCAGGCGTGGGATGTCAAAAGTCATTATTGTCTGTTGGTCTGTTAGTCTGTTGGTCGGTTGGTCTGTTGGTCGGAAAAATCAGGTGTTTCGCTGCGGTACTAATGTATTGGGCAAATGAGGTGTCTCGCTACCGCTCGACATGACACTTTTCAGGAACTATTTGGGGAAGGTGCGCGCGGGCCTGCGGCCGCGTGCACCTTCCCTTCTCCAACAACCGTGTGTCATGTCGACTGAAGGGAGACACCTTTTCATCTCACCTTGTCATGTCGAGCACAGCGAGACACCTGATTTTTCCGACCAACCGACCAATAGACTGGCCGACCAACCGACTAGTTTTCGCAAAGATGACGAAATAAACGGCTTAATGGCTGCCTCTACAACCTGTAAAAGCCGGTGAGCCGTCGATTTTTGTCCTTCAGTGGCATTTTTACCTCAAATTGTTGTTTATGAGTGTCTGTGGATGCAAACCTTTGAGGTTTAAACTCCAGGATATCCAGTTGAAATAATTGCCGCCACCAAAAATTGCACCGTCGTCGGTGCCGCCACCGGCTTCAATGTAGCGGTCGCGCAATCCTTCCGAATTGACCAGCGGGAAATACACTTCCAAAACGCCGTCGAAAAACTCAAGCAGAAACCCGCCGCTCCACAAAAACTCTTGCGTATTTAACGCTCCGAGCGGCGTTGCATCGTTGTAATAACCCAGGTCGAAATAAGGTTTCAACGGCAATCCCAGGGGCAACCGGAATGGCAAATCGGATCGAAGGTTGAGCGACACTATGCCGCTGTTGGAGTTTCCGATCACGCCGGCAAACGGTGCACCAAACGCACCTTTGAAACCACCCTCGGTTTGGGCCACCTGCCTCGACAAAAAGCCTTCGTCCTCCGAACGGCCCAGATAATGTTCGTCGAAACGGTAATCGTTGAAACCCTGCGGATTGAGCGCAAAACTGGCCCGCGATTGGTCGTTCGATACATTTCCGGCGTCCCGTCGGGTGTTTTTTATAAAATAACCCGCAAAAAACCGCGCTGTGACTTTGCGTTTGGGCGAATAAAAAAACTTCTGACGCCATTCCAAACTGCTGCGCAGGTATTGCTCCGCCCTGCCTTCCGCATTGTCGTATTGCTGAAATTCCAGGGCTGCAGCAAACGTAAACGGATTGGTCAGCTTTTTTTGTTCACCGGCGTATTTAAGCTCGTGGATGGTACTTTTAAGGTAGGCCTTGTCCGTATAGGAGCCAAGCGTGTCGAAATTGGCGTTTTCTTTTCCTGTAAATAAGGTGCGCCATTGCACGCTGTGCAGGTAACTGTTCGATTTGCTGTTCAAATCGAGCTTTACCTGCGGCACCAAACGGTAAAATTTGCGGTAATACCCTTCCGTATCGTTGTGATCGAAATCGAAAGTTTTGCCCGTAACACCCACCGTAAGCCGTTCGGCAAATCCTCCCGTTGTTGTGCGGTAAAACACTTCGCCCAACCCGACAAACTGTTTTGAACCAAAGGCATAACCCGGCAGCAGGTTGTAACTCCAGCGTGGCGAGGGCGCCGGTGGACTGTACAAAACCACCCCAAGCATGGCTTTGTCGTAGTTGTTCCAGCCCACCCACGGAAGGATACCCACCGTGGTGCGGTTGTTGTTTTGAAATGGCGCGATGGGTTGCACTTTTATGGGTTCAAACCCGGGAAACAAACCACTTGTCCTGCGGAAGTTGTTTTTTCGATTCAAATCAAGCGTCGTGTAACTGGCGTCAAGCACAAAGGCATCGGTGCCTTCATCCGCCTGCACAACGATGGTTGTATCGCCATAAAAGGCCGGTAGCCAAAGGGTATCCAAAGCCTGGCCATCAATTATGGAGGACACACTGACCGGCGCATTAAGGGCGCCTTTGCTACTGATGGTCAGTTGGTATTCCGAGCCATCTGTTTGTTTAACTTTTTTCAGTTCAAACTCCGACTGTTTCCGCGTTTTCATACTTTCAAAAAACCACGGCGCCACCAACCCATGTTCAAGCCACGCCAGCTCCATGTCTTCCGGATACGGGTGTTTGAACTTCCATTTTTGGTAATAATACTGCATGGCCGCGTCAAACTTCTCCGTACCGACGGAGTTTTCCACCCACCGGGCGGCCATGGCGGGTTTCATGTACACCAGCATTCCGTAACCAACGGAAGTAAACTTATCCGAACGCGAATCGGACGGCATGGCGCGGCCGTTGCGGGCCAGCAGTCGGTAGCCGATGTCGAGCAGCGGACCATTGGTTTTGGGGTCGTAAATAAATTTTGGCAAAGCCAGCAGCTCCCTCTCCTCGTAGTAGGTAGCCATGTACCGTTGTTCGTAGTAGGAATTGATGCCTTCGTCCATCCACGGGTGGTCGCGTTCGTTGCTGGCCAGGATGCCGTAAAACCAGTTGTGGCCAACTTCATGGGTGATCACTTCGTCCAGACTGCGGCCCGAACCCGAGTTGCCGATCACCGTAATCATGGGGTATTCCATGCCGCCGCCTGCACTCAGTGCGCTGTGCACCGCCGTTGCCTGTGGCCAGGGATAAGCGCCCACGTTTTTGCTGTAAAACTCCACCGAGCGGCGCACGTAAAAGGCGCCTTTCGTCCACAGTTTGGCGTCGGAAGGCGTAAACATGGCCGTACATTGCACTTTTTCGCCGTTTTCCAAAACAGCGGTGTCGCGCAGCACCATGAACCTTTTGTCGGCGAACCAGGCGAAATCGTGCACGTTTTCAGCCTTAAATTTCAACGTTTTGTAGGTTGTGGAAGATGCCGGAAAATCGTCGTTGCCCGTTTCTTTTTTTTCCAGCCAAGCACGCGTTTCCTTTTCTTTTTTTTCCAAAAAAGTCAACTCGGAAGGTGTTTGCAAAACACCGGTAGCACCCACCACGTAGTTGTCGGGCAGCGTAATTTCCACATCAAAATTGCCAAATTCGCTGAAAAACTCACCCTGGTCGAGGTAGGGCATCTGGTGCCAGCCTTTGCGGTCGAACACCGCCGGTTTGGGAAACCACTGGGTGATTTGGTACGAAGTGCCCACGTGGCCAAGACGGGAAAACGACGCCGGCAGATCAACCACAAAAGGTGTGCTGATGCGCAATTGCCCACCCGGTTGCAGTGGTTCCGGCAAGGTGATGTACAGGATGTCCGGATTTTCGAAGGTTGGTTTGGAAGCAACGGTTACGCCGTTGATTTTGAATTCGAGGTTTTTGATGCGTCCAAGCGAACTGTCGGGGGCGAAGTAAAATTTAGCATCGCCCTGTTCGAGATGTTGTTTGCAAAACGCCGTGCGCCGATTTTTGAAGGCATTGGGCCAAAGGTGCAGGTACATTTCGTTCAGCGCGTTTGGCGCGTTGTTGAAGTACACCATATCGATGGTGCCTTCAAGCCGGTTTTGCTGGTCGTCGAGGCGTACACGAATGGTGTAATCGACGTGTTGTTGGAAATACGGCGATTGGGCCGAAAGGCTGCCGGTAAGGGCCAAAAGCAATAAGTTGGTTCCAAAAATAAAAAATTTCATGCTGGTATTTTGCCGCGTAAAAGAGGTTGTGTCAATAGCCCTGAAGGGGCGAAATATATCAGCGAGGGGTGAAGCCCCTCGTAATGATTAGATAATGTGTCTGAAGCCCTGAAGGGGCGAAATAATCTCACTTAGAGTGTATTTCGCCCCTTCAGGGCTTCGGGGACTATTCCTGGCAATAACATGGGGCTTCACCCCATGCTGACATATTTCGCCCCTTCAGGGCTTTTCACACAACCCCTACAAATATTTGATTTATTTAACCGGTTTTACAAACAGGATACCGTTCATGTAATCGATGCTCAGCGTGTCTTTTTTGCGGTAAATATTGCCATCGCGGAGGATAAACATGGCTTTGTGTTTTTGTCCCTGCAATTCAATGGTGGCGTTTTCAACCGGTATGTTCAGGTAGCCGTTGGCGCCTTCGGCAAACCATTTTTGAAGCGCCGGAATCATGCTGAAACTGTCGACGGGCACACTTTGGGTGTTGGTGTTGGACATCATCACCATTTTGGCTTTGTCGGTAGATAACCGGAAATAACGCTTCGGTCTTACCGTCGCTTCACTGTAATTGCGGCTGTCCATGACGTTTATTTCAAAATACTCGGCATAACCCCGGATGTCCGTATAACTCTCGCTGGTCGCTTTGTTCACCGAAAGATTCAGGTTTTCCTTGCCGTCGGACGTGATGTTGGTAAACTGTCTGATGTTGAGCCAATAAGCAATGCGCGAGGCGGAATTGTAGGCATAGCTGTAGTTATCGTCCGCTTCGGGGAAACTGTCGTAATGCATGGGCAACCAGGACTGGATGTCGCCCAAAGCGTCGCGGGATTCGAGGTAGGACATGGCGGAAATGATGCGTTCGGCGTCTTCACCGGTCAAGGTTGTGGTGCGTTTTTGCACCTGTGTGCCGTCGAACCTGCCGTTTTTGGTGAGCAATTCGCGTATGATGGTCACCTGACTGCGCCGGGCCACGCGGTTGGCGCTGAAAGGTCCAGCCACGGCCACCAGTATAAACGCCGCCAGCGAGAGCGGAATAAACTTGATGTTGTCGTTTTTGGAAAACAAAAAATACAAACCCATGGCCAAAAGCCAAAGACCCGCATGGGCCACGTAAAAACGCTCCTCGGTGATGCCGTAATCGTTGATGCGCCGTCCGATGGCCACAAAAAGCAATACGGTAAGCGGCAACAACACCGGCCAGAACCATTTGTGGTAAAGGCGTACGGCATCGGTGCTGTCGAAAGCGGGCAGACGGTAATTGAGCAGGTAGGTAAAAATACCGGCAACGGAAAATCCGATCACCAGCGACGACACCCAGCCCCTCGGCAGTTCCCACATGGCGATGATTTTGGCGCCGTAGACGTACAAAATCAGGAAATACAACCCAACGATGGGGATCAGGATGAATTTGCAGAGGTTTACAAAAACCGTGGTGTAGGTGTATTCGTCGTCCTCTGTTTCATAATCCTGCGGGAAATGGTGCAGAAAAAAGGCCGTAAAAAAGATCAGTCCCAGCAACAGGAACAGATGCACGTAAATTTCCGAATCGATGTTGAGGTCGAACAACTGATCCACCGCCAGGATGGCAAGCGCCAGACCGGCGTACAAAATCAGGGCATACACGGCGCCCACGATGAAGTTGGCAAAAAGCGTTTTGTTGAACTCCCAAAAATCTTCTACCCTGCCCCGTTTCAGGTAAGGCGACGTGGCGCTGAGCAGGTGTGCGATGGCCAAAAAGCCCAGGTATTGGGGCACGTATACATTTTCAAAATTTGTTATACCCGGATCAAGCTGAAAATAATACAACACCAGCAAACCCACGCCGGCAACCTGAGGCGCCCAAAAACGCCAGCCTTTCAACTCGAAGGCTTCTCCGAAGGCGGTAATTGCGGTAAAAAGCGGAAGTCCCAACATGGCGGGCATCATCATTTTAACGCCTGCATCATCACTGCCATCTTCCACCAGCCACATCAATGCGCCACAGGCAACGGCAGCGCTGAGCATGGTTAAGGGGAAACGGCGCAGGGCGCCCACAAAGGCATCGACCAGCAACGACAGGGAAGGAAGTTTCATGTGTTCAATTTGGATGAAAGAATGGGAGTCGGCCGAAAAATAGCGTTTTTTCCAAGCGCGGGTTGTCTATTTTTGCCGCAAGAAATACAACAGACATGCGTACAGCCCTTGTTTTCCTTTGCTTTTTCGCTGCTCAACTCAACGCGCAGGACAGCCTGAGCGTTGCCCCGCGTTTCCCGGAAGACTGGGCAGGCGTGTGGCAAGGTGATTTGAACATCTGGAATGCCAAAGGTTTGAGCACCACCATTCCCATGACGATCGACATCCTTCCCATCGATACGTCGACCACCGGACGGTACACGTTTGGACTTACGTACGGCAGCAAAAGTGAAGACTGGCGCCCGTACGAACTTGTGCCGGTTAAACCCGAATTTGGTATGTGGCGTGTGGATGAAAAAAACACCATCGTGATGGAAAGTTACCTGCTCGGTCCCAAATTCCTTTGCTGGTTTGTGGTGGCCGGCGAACGTAGCACCCGTATTTTGTGCACTTACGAACGTCTGGACGCTGAAACCATGGCTTTTGAAGTGATCGCAGGAACCGAAGCGCCGGCCAGTACCACCGGCAAATCCAAACACGAAGGCGAAGACATCCCGGAAGTAAAAACCTATCCCGTCAACGGATTTCAGCGCGCTCTGTTGAAGCGCCAAAAATAAACCATGGACTCACTTACCCAGATAGTACTCGGCGCAGCATGCGGCGAAGTCGTGGCAGGCAAAAAACTCGGCAACCGGGCCATGTTGTGGGGCGCCATCGGCGGCACCATCCCCGACCTCGACGTGTTTGCCCAGTTGTTTGTCGACGAAATTACCGCAACCTCCTTCCACCGTGGGTTCATGCACTCGTTTTTGTTTGCAGCCATAGCGCCGTTTGTTTTGGCCAAAATGACCCAGTGGTTTTACCATGGTGGTGTGTACCGAAAGCAGGGTTACAAACTGCCCGCCATGGTGTTGTGGGTGCTTTTTTACGTAGGCGCAGCGGCAGGCGTCAATTTTATACCCGTTTTGCTGGGTGAAGGACTGAGCTGGTACGTATTTGTGCCTACCCTCCTGCTGGGCATTGCGTTGGTGGTGAGTTTGTGGAAAAACTACCTGAACCGCGATTTGTCGCTCGTAGAGGCGCCTTACCGCACTTGGGTGATGTTGTTTTTCTGGAGCATTTTTACCCACCCCATCCTCGATTGTTTTACCAGTTGGGGCACGCAAATCTGGCAACCTTTTGCGGATACGCGGGTGCAGTGGACGACGGTTTCGGTTGTAGATCCTTTGTACACCGTACCATTTGCTTTGTGTTTGCTCGTCGCAGCCTTTTTGTTGCGCACCAACAAAGCACGGGTATGGTGGAGCTGGGCAGGCATCCTTTGGGGTTGTGCCTACCTTGGTTACACTGTGTGGCACAAACGCAGCATGGGCCTTGTTTTTAAAGATTCTCTTCGGGAAAAAAACATCGCCTACAAGCGTTTTTACACCGGTCCGACCATTTTTAACAACATCGTTTGGAGCGGCGTTGCGGAAGGCGATACGGCGTATTATTTCGGTTTGTACGGTTTTAACGACCCAGAAGAACGGATGAAAACCATTTCGGTGATACCTAAAAACCATCAGCTGCTCAATCACATACCGCCGGACGACCGTACGCGCAAGTTCCTGACCTGGTTTACCGACGGTTATTACAACGTGGTGCCTTACCGCGGCGACACCCTCCAGGTGAACGATTTGAGGTTTGGTTTGCTGGGCGACCGCCTGCGCGGCAACAACTACGTGTTCCCTTTTCTTTTGTTTAAAAATGAAAAAGGGGTGTGGGACATCAAACAAAACAACCGCAACAAGGAAAGTGTGGAAGACAGCGAACGCTCGTTTTCTGAACTCTGGGCCCGCGTCAAAGGGCACGTACCCGAATAAACAGCAACCAACTTCATGAAGCAACGCGCCATTTCTGCCGTCCTATTTGTTTTAGCCATGCTTGGTGGTGTTTTTGGCGGCGCCATACCTTTTTTCCTGCTTTTCGGGCTCATCACCGGTGGTTGTTTGTGGGAACTCGGCGGCATCCTTTTTGGAAAAGAAAACGAATACGTGACCTTGCGCCGTGTATTGGCCACAGCACTTGGTATGATGCCTTACCTTGTTTATGGTGGCATTAAAACTGGATTGTTTAACGTAAAAGGTGGTACAGAATCCTTACTTCCCGGCCTTGTCGCCGTGGTGATGGTTGTGGTGTTTCTGCTTATCCTGCTCGAACTGTTCCTGGCTTCGGCACAACCTTTCACCAACGTAGGTCATTACCTCACCGGACTGGCGTATGTGAGCATACCTTTTGCCATGTTTTTGGGTATTGCGCATTGGGACGACCAATATACGCCGCTGCGGGTGATCGGGCTTTTGTCGCTCAACTGGGCCAACGATACGTTTGCTTACCTCGTGGGATCACAAATTGGTAAAACGCCGTTTTTTAGTCGAATTTCGCCCAAAAAAACGTGGGAAGGCACCATCGGCGGTATGGTATGCACCTTTTTGGCAGCCTGGCTTTTGTCACATTACATTCCCTCGTTCAGTTTTGGACAATGGATGGCCCTTGCGGCGTGTGTGGCCGTGTTTGGCACCCTGGGCGACCTGGTGGAAAGCATGCTCAAACGCAGCGTGAACATCAAGGACTCGGGCGCTATTTTGCCCGGGCACGGCGGTTTCCTCGACCGTTTCGATTCCTTCATTTTTATTCAACCATTCGTGTGGCTGATTTTTTGGCTTCAGACCTCATGAGCTGCGACTTCCTGTTTTTTCCAATTTATATAGCCTAAAACGGCGAGTACCAGGAAAACGGCGTACAACCCCATGGTGAGGTAAAGTTCCTTGACGCCGTATTGGTAGAGATACACGAAATCGACAAGGATCCAAAGCACCCAGTTTTCGAGGTATTTTTTGTTCATCCACAACTGTGCGATGAGCGACAAAGACGTGGTACCAGCGTCGAGCCACGGCAATGCGGCATCGGTGAAACGGCTCATCAGGTAACCGATCACAACCGTACCTGCCACCAGCAAAACACCCGACAACAACCAGCTTTGAGGTGTAAAACGCCGCACGGCAATGCGTTCGTCGGAGGCTTTTTCTCCCCGGCTCCAGGCGTACCATCCCTGTATTTGCAGGACGATGTACACCACCTGCAGCGCCATGTCGGAGTAAAAACGGGCATTGTAAAAAATGACCACGTACATGGCTACGTTCACGATGCCCAGGGGAAAAGCGAGGATGTTGCGCCGGGCCAGCAGCCAAACGCTCAGGGCGCCGAAAATGGCTGCGGTGAGTTCGAACCAATCAATATTCATGATGCGAAGGTAAAAATCCGTTTCAATCCGCGTTTGCTTGCATCCGCGTACTCCGCGTTCCCATGCGACGTCGAAATGGGACACGGATGACACAGATGCAAGCAACACGGATTAAAACGGATTTTAAACAATTATGGATTTGGCCAAATGTTACAATTTCGCGGGCATTGAGGTGAGGTGTCATCTGCGAGGCACGAGCAGGTGACATCTCACCTTGTCTCGATGCCCAGGCATTATTGAAATTGTGACCAGACATTTTCACCTCCCAAAGATGCCCGAAATGCGGTTTCATTCGTTGTTCGGAAGCAATTCTGGGCAGGACTCCGATAACGCCTGGCCGCTCAGCTGGGTGAGATGTCACCTGCTCGTGCCTCGCAGATGACACCTCACCTCAACGCCCCGGTGTTGCTTGCATCTGTGTCATCCGTGTGCCAATCACAACGTCGTGCATCACGGATAAAAAACGGATTTTAAACAGAATATGGGTCATCCCGATATCGGAATGACCCATATTAACCTAGGAACGGATGATCGTGTTATTGTGGGATGGGACCGGAAAACGTATCGTTCAGTTTCTTTTTAAACTGAGGAAACATTTTCTGGATTTCGCTGCTGCCGTGGATCTTATTCATCTCCTCGAGCGAAAGACCGTCCTGCTGGAATGCATCCAGCCGGCTCGGCAGAACCTCACCCGACGCAGCGTCGGCCGGGAAAGTCCTTTTGAAAAGATTGCTTAAAATTGAACGCATGCGTAAAAACGGTATGTTTTGATGCTACAAAGGTAGTAAAATACTATGAAACGGCAAAACGCTTTGTATTAATTTCCCCCACCATCTTTCTAACAACCTTGTTGAGCGGGCTTTTTCACCCGTTCAGGTGATTAGTTTTCCCTTTCACCCTGCATAGGTTTTACCTTCGACACCGGATTTCTATACGAACGTCCGACTTCAAATGTTTCTTATGTCTACCAGCGTTTTGTTTTTTTTCCTGCACGCTTTTGCATCGGTGTTCGCCGGACCTGTGTACCGCTGCGACAACGGCCGGATTTTGCTCCGTTCCGACGCGCCCCTGGAAGCCATCGAAGCATCCAGCGGCAGTTTGCGCGGCATCATCGACGCCGAACAACAAACCTTCGCGTGGTCGGTTGACATCAAAACGTTCGACGGCTTCAACAGCCCCCTGCAGCGCGAACATTTCAACGAAAATTACATGGAAACCAAACGTTTCCCCAAAGCAACTTTTTCCGGAAAAATCATCGAAAAAACGGATTTTAGCCAAAACGGAACGTACACGGTACGCGCCAAAGGTTTGCTCAACATTCACGGCGTGGAACAGGAACGCATCATCAAAAGTACCATCGAAGTGAAAAACGGCCAGCTCAGGATCAAATCGCAGTTCACCGTCCCGCTGTCCGATCACAACATCACCATACCCAAAATTGTACACCAGAAAATTGCGGAGGAAATCAAGGTTACGGTAGAGGCCGTGTTAAAAATTTAAGTGGGTGGAATTTGAATGACGAGATACGAAATTTGAAATTTGAAATTTGAATTTAGGATTAACAGGATTTTGGTCTGTGGTGAACCTGGACCTTCAATAACCCACAGACCAAAATCCTGTTAATCCTAAATTCAAATTTCAAATTTCAAATTTCGTATCTCGTCTTTCCTCTTCGAGTCTGGAACAATGAGAAAATCAATAAAGCTTTCAAATAATTGAAAATCAAACATTTAATAATATTATTTTATCTAACAATAGCTGTGCCCCTGCAAGCGCAGACCCCCATTTTCCGTCCGCAGCGGCTCCAGGAACAAAGTGAAAACCTCCAGGTAACTTTCCTTTACCAGGACAAAAAAGGTTGGATATGGTGCGGCACCGAGCAGGGACTTTTCCGTTTCGACGGCTTTACGTGCACCCGGGTGCCGGCGCCCGACAGTCTGGACCACGCTCCGGTAACCGCCATCGGTGAAATGTCGGGTTTCCTCTGGGTGGGCTACCGCAGCGGCGCCATAACCCGGCTGCCGACTGGCGCCGCACTCGTACCTGAAAACCAGGATGGCATAAACCAGCATGCTCCACCGGTTATGGAACGCTGGATGCCCGAAGAAGGCACACCGGCCAAACCGATCACAGCTTTTGCCCAATCCACAGACGGGGTCCTGTGGATCGCGACCTACGGAGAAGGTATCTACGGATACCGCAACGGCAGGATGTACCAGTTCGGACAATCGGGCGAAGGCCTGCCTTCCGACGACATTTACGCCCTGGCCACAGACCCCATGGGTTGTGTTTGGGCCGCCACAGACGGTGGCCTGAGCTGCTGCAAATTCGACGAAACCGGACGCAAAAAAACGACCAACTTCACCACCGCCGACGGCCTGCCCGACGAGATCGTCACCGCCGTAACCACCGACGGCAAAGGGAACCTCTGGATCGGCACCTACGACCACGGTGTAAGCCGTTTCGACCTGAAAACCAAACGTTTCGACGTTTATTCGGGCGGCTGGACGCACGGTCCCGTAACCAGTCTGACCGCATACGGCAACACCGAAGTCTGGGCTGGCACGGCACACGAAGGCGTTGTACGTTTTGACGCCGTTTCGGGTGCAACCCATGTTTTGCCCAACGGCAACAACCTCCGTACGGCGCGTGTAAAACAATTGTTGAAGGACCGTGAAGGACTGCTTTGGGTGCTGGCCGACAAGGGACAGGTGTTTACCGCCAATGTGCGTTTCGGCGCTTTGGAAACACCTTTGGGCCAGGTACAAGCCGTGTGTTCGGACCGGCAAAAACGCCTTTGGGCGGGTGCACAAAGTGGCCTGTACGTGCGTGAAAACGGCGCGTTCCGGCTTGTTTTGAAAGAAAACATCCTTTCGCTTTGGGAAGCGCCCAACGGACTGTTGTGGGTCGGCACTTTTGGCAAAGGCGTGTTTGTGCTCGACGGTAACGGCCGCGTAAAACACCGCATCACCGAAGGACCGATGCTCAACAACGGGAGCATCCTTTCCATCGCGGGCAACCAACAACTCGTTTGGCTCGCAACGCTTGGTGGCGTAACCGCTTTTGACCCCGAATCTTTTTTACGATCCACGATCAGCGATCAGCAAACCACAAACAACTACGTTTACAAAGTGCTGGCCGACAGCAAAGGACGGTTCTGGTTCGGTACCGACGGCAACGGTCTCAGCGTTTGGGAAAACGGCGTTTTTAAACAATACACCGAAGCGGCAGGACAGCCGTTAAAAACCATTTATTGCATTGCTGAAGACAAAAACGGGCACCTGTGGTTCAGCACCGACAAAACGGGTTTGTTCCGTTTCGATGGCAAAACTTTCCGCCATTACACACGCCGCGAACACCTGCACAGTACCGCCATCACAGGTTTGGCGGTGGACGGCAACGGGCAGGTAATCATCGCTTACGAGGACGGTTTCGATGCTTTGAACCCCGCGACCGACCATGTGGCTTTTTACAACAGCAGCGCCGGAGCGCCGTCGGCAGACATCAACCTGAACGCCATGTTTACCGATGCGCAGGGCCATGTGTGGATGGGTGGCAGCAACGGACTTATACGCGCCGCTGCGTTTCAGGAAACCTTTTTCCACGATCCGCAACCCAGCATCACGGCGGTTTCGGTGTTTATGCAGGCGCTGGACTACCAAAAAACCACCCGTTTTGCCCACAACAACAACTACTTCATTTTTAATTTTACGGGGTTGTGGTACACCAATCCGGATGTCGTGCGTTACCGGTACCGGCTTGAGGGTTTTGATCCCGATTGGAAGGTTTCCAAGGACCACCTGGCCTCCTACCCCAACCTACCGCCGGGTTCGTATGTTTTTCGCTTGCAGGCCAGTGAGCACGGTAGTTTTGAAAATACGCCCGAAACGGTGTACGCCTTTACCATCAGTCACCCGTTTTGGGTGCAGTGGTGGTTCATCGTTTTGTGCACCATGCTGGCCGTCGCGGCGATTTATGCGTACATCCGTTACCGCGAGGGTGTTTTGAAACGGGAAGCTCAGTTGAAACGGGAAAAGATTGAATATCAGTTTGAAGCGTTAAAAAGCCAGATCAACCCGCATTTTTTGTTCAACAGTTTCAACACCCTCATCACCGTCATCGAGGAAAACCCCAATGTGGCGGTGTCGTATGTGGAACATTTGTCGGACTTCTACCGCAGCATGCTGGTGTACCGCGAGCGCAACCTGATTTCCCTGAACGAGGAAATGGAACTGGTGCGGAATTTTCACTTTTTGCTGAAACAACGTTTTGAAAACAATTTTACCTTAAACGAAAACCTGAACGGCGCCGAAGGGCGCATCATGCCGCTGACCCTACAAATTTTGGTGGAAAATGCCGTCAAACACAACGTCATCGCCGCCAAACGTCCGCTTACCGTGGATATTTTTGTAGAAAACGGGCAATACGTTGTGGTGCGCAACAACTACCAACCCAAACTCAAACCAGAATCGGGCACACGTTTCGGTTTGCAAAGCCTGGTGAAACGTTACCTGATGCTGGGCGACAAACCCGTGGAGGTGCATCAGGACGAACACTTTTTTACCGTAAAAATCCCCCTATTGTAAAGATGAAAGCACTGATCGTAGAAGACGAAAACGCCGCCGCACGCAGGCTCGAAAAACTTCTTTTGGAAATCAATCCCGGCATGGTGGTATTACAACGGCTCGACAGCGTGGAGACCGCCGTGGCCTGGCTGCAAAACAATCCGGCGCCCGACCTGATGTTCCTCGACATCCAGCTTGCCGACGGTTCCAGTTTTGATATTTTCGAACACGTCAACATTTCTTGTCCGGTTGTTTTTACCACCGCTTTCGACGAGTACGCCCTGCAGGCCTTCAAGGTACATGCCATCGATTACCTGCTCAAACCCATCAAATCCAACGAACTGGCGGCGGCCCTGGAGAAATACAACCGGCTCTACCCTGCCCCGGCGCCCGATTACAACGCCCTGATGGACAGTTTGCGCAAAACCGGCGCCGCCAAATACCTGCGGCGTATGCTGATCAAACTGGGCAACAGCATCAAACTGGTGGACATGGCCGATGCGGCTTATTTTTACACCAAAGACAAAATCACCTTCCTGGTAAACAAATCCACGGGCAAACGTTTCCCCGTGGATTATCCGCTCGACAAGCTCGAAAACATGCTGGATCCCGATGTTTTTTTTCGCATCAACCGCCAGTTCATCGTCAACATCCACGGCATCAAGGAAATGCAACCTTATTCGAAAAGCAGGGTAAAAGTGGTGCTTGAGCCCCATACCGACCAGGAAACCATCGTAAGCACCGAAAGATCGGCCGATTTCAAACGCTGGCTGGTGGGTAGTGGCGCCGACGAGTTATAAGTTCTCATTTTAAGTTATTTTTAAGTTCTGTTGAACCTTTTTTGCGATTACTTTCGTAAACATTTAACAGAACCGGCTGTTATACTATCTTTACATCGAAGACCTTGACAGCACTTACCACTCAGCAACTACAACCAAGACGCAACTTGTCCTTACCAAGTGGTGTCTCATTGATGTCACGGAAAAAAACTCCGTTTACTTACACAGGAAATCGAACAATGGCGATATACTCTATCCGGGATTTAGAAAAACTCACGGGTATCAAAGCGCACACCATACGCATTTGGGAGCAACGTTATCGTCTCATCGAACCTGCACGTACCGACACCAACATTCGGTACTATACCGACGAAAATCTCCGCCACCTTTTCAACATTGCTTTGCTGAACCGCCACGGCTACAAAATTAGTCGTCTGGCCAAAATGCAGCCCGAAGAAATTGCGGCGAGGGTGTCGGAAATAGCCGAAAACAACGGCAGTCAAAACGCCCAGATCGATGCACTCACCCTGGCCATGATCGACCTGGACGAGAGCACGTTCGACCGGATTTTCCAGGCGTACACCTGGGAGCACAGTTTCGAAAAAACCATGCTGGAACTGGTGTACCCGTTCCTCGACAAATTGAATGTGCTGTGGCTTACGAACAGCGTTAGTCCGGCCCACGAAAAATTCATCGGCAACCTCATCCGCCGCAAATTGATGTGCGCCATCGACAAAGAGTCGGTAGAAACCACCCGCGACGCACCTACATTTCTGCTGTACATGCCCGAAGGAGAAAGTCAGGAACTGACCTTGTTGTTTATGCATTACCTGCTGCGCCACCGCGGCCACCGCGTCATTTACCTCGGCGCCAATACTTCCGTGAACGACCTGCGCGACGCGTGTCAGCCCATCCGTCCACAGTTCATTTTTACCATTCTGCAAGAGCCTTTGCCACGCCAATCGATCCAAAATTACATCGATGCGGCCAGCAATGCCGTAATGGGTGGCCAAATGTTGCTTACCGGCTCACAACTCTTCGTGAACCCCGTAAAACTGCCTTCCAATGCAACCGTATTGAACGGCCTGCAGGACACATTGCAGTTTTTGGATGCGCTTAAGGTGAAAAAGAAGTAAATTCTACCGCGCCACGCGGAATCCAAAGGCATCAAATCGCCCGGCAGGCACATCATCGTAACGGCGCCCCACTTCGGCCAGGGATGCGCCGAAAACACTGTTTCCACCTCGGAACACACGTTCTGTACCACTTTGCGGCCCGTGGTAATTGGCAGGAACTTCATCAGGGAAGGTATCTCCCCAATCCCAGCACCACTCCAAAGCGTTGCCGCTCATATCGTACAGATAAAAAGCATTGGTTCTGAGCCTTTTAACGGGGTGCGTACGGCCCCCGCTGTTTTTTTCAAACCAACCAACCAGTTCGAGGGTGTCGCTCCCGGCATATTTGGTGCGCTTTTGGGCGCGCGCTGCAAACTCCCATTCAATTTCCGTGGGCAGCCGGTAGCCAATAATTGTGGTATCGAGGCTGTAATCGTTGTCCGAAGTACCACTGATGGAATTTTTATGTCCCAAACGTTGGTTCAGCCATTGGGTGTAGGCTACGGCTTCGTACCAGGAGACTTTGACAACAGGATGATCACCTTTGGGAACTTCTTTTGCGGGAAAGTTTAAACCTTGTGATTTGCAATACAAACCGTATTGCCACCAGGTCGTTTCCGTTTCAGCCATTTGAAAAGGCGAAACCCGGATCGGCACACTGCCAAATGAGTCAGTTCCGCCGGGGATGTCCACCATTTTAGGATAATAACGTGCCTCGAGCGCCTGAAACCTCGTCCTGCTCAGCGCTTCGATGGCTGTGCGGATACCCAGGCGGTCACCTTGTCCATGGTGCAGGCTATCGCCTCGGAGCAGATAAACCGTGTCCATAATGCCCCAGGCGCGGTGGAGTGTCCCGGTTTCGGCATACCAGTAAGCAAATTCAAGCAGTGAATCGCTGACCATTCCGGAAGCGACACCAAGCGCTACGGCTTCTGCCATTTGTTCGTATGCTTTGCCGTAGTTCAACTGAAAACGGTAATGGTACGATTGTTCCAGAAACAGTTTGGCAAGTCTTATTTTTTCTTCCTCCAGCAGCTTTAAGGTTTCTTCAACGGCTTTTTGGTTTTTTTTCAGTTGGTCGTCGGACTTCCGGTGTCTGCGGGACGTGTTTGCCTCAGCTTTTTTTCGAACAACTTCCGCCTGCAGCGAATCAACCCTGGCTTTTTGAATAATGATCTGCGCTGCCTGAATATTTTGGACAACAGTTTCCTGTTCGGACCGGGCCAATTGAATTTCGTTCTTCGCGTTGCGTTCTGAAGCTTCGGCTTCTTTTGTTTTTGCTATGGCCAAATCCATCAAAACATTTGCCTCAACATGTGTTTGCCACGATTTCCACATCAGCAGCAAAGCAATGGCCAAAAGCAACAAAGAAAAGCGGTTCACAACAGGGGATGCATTCACTGGTTTCATAAAATCTTCATGTTAATCCGCCGCTTTTTTCAAAGGCAATGTTTTCCTGCGCACATCCAGCTGAGTTTTCCGGATGGGAGTCTTGTCGTTGGCAGCCAGCAATTCCCGCATTTTGTTGTCGTCTGAAGTAGGCGTATTGATGCGATTGAGCCATTTGAGAGCCAACGCTTCATTTCTTTCACGGATGGCCATGATGGTGCAGATGGAAAAAACGGCATCTTCAAGGGTTCGCCGGTACATTTTGCCTTTGGTGAGTGCAGGAAGGTTGGGCACCGACTGAAAATCGGTTTTGCCCGTGCGTTTTGTTTGGGTAAAAACGTAACGGACCTCAACTTCCAATGCGTCGCGGGAGTGGCCGTACTGGCCCCAAATGACAAGATCAGCGCTGCAATTACTACCAATATCAGCGGCTTTGTCGAAATCAGGTGTGCTGTTGGACTGCAATGCTCCCTTGTACACTTCAACCATGGAAGGCAAATTATTATTTGTGGTCAGCTCACTTATTATTTTTTGGAAGGCCAACTCAGGTTTGTCTGTATCACTACCGTACGATTGAAAGGGAAGGATCAAAACCCGCACGCCTTCGCGTGTGTAGGTGGGACAAACATCCGCTTTTTCTGTGGTAATCGATGCTTTGGACAATTTGGACGCATAAGACTTTTCAAACACCACCCATCCTGCAACAACCAAAAAAAGCAGTGAAAAAATAGCAACCAGTGCTTTTCGGGAAGAAGATGAAGTTGTTGGGGCCGGGGCCGTGTCGGCAATCCGGCCCGTTTGGGGCACACGTCCGCGCTCGAGCTCGTCGACGATGCCGTGGATGCTGTTGATGGCTTTGCTGTAAATCGGCCGGGCTTCATTGTAGGTTAAAATGCCTTTGCGTTCGTTTTGTTTGGCGCTCAACACTTCGGTTTCGATGACACGAAGGGTGCGAACCACTTCATCGTACACATCGTTGTCCTTCAACTTTTCGATCAACAAGTGCAGGGCGCCCGGCGTATCATCGTCGCGCAGCAGCAGGCGTACCTGTTCGAATAAAGCGTTGTTTTCCATAAAGGTCATTTTATGTTCCCTACGGGATGACAAGGTTCCCTACGGGATGACAAGATTTAGTCTTGGTCATCCTGTAAGGACCTCTTCAGACTTTCCCGCCAGTGCGGTATGGTTAACCCGAAGGCTTCTTTGATTTTTCCTTTGTTCAAAACGCTGAAAGGCGGTCGGAGCGCAGGTGTTGGATATTCCCTGCTTTCAATCGGCAAAACGCGGCAGTTTAAACCTGCAATTTCCATCACGGCGCAGGCAAAATCGTACCAGCTGCATACGCCTTCGTTGGAATAATGCCAGATTCCTTCCAATTTTTCCTGGGCAAGTTCGTCTTTTTCCACCTTTTGAACAAGATGCAAAACAGCTTCAGCCATATCCGGCGCATACGTCGGTGTACCTATCTGGTCGAACACAACACGCAATTCCGGCCGTTCATTGCCCAAGCGCACCATGGTATTTACAAAGTTGGCGCCTTCGCGTGCATACACCCACGACGTGCGCACGATCATGGCGCCTGGCAACATGCGTTGAACGGCTTTTTCGCCAGCGAGTTTGGTACGGGCATACACCCCTTTCGGACTGGTGGCATCGTCTTCCCTGAACGGCGTATTTTGTCGGTTGTGGTACACGTAATCCGTCGAAAAATGCACCATGCCCGCACCCGTTTCCGCACAGGCGTGTGCGAGGTTGGCGGCGCCGGTCACGTTGACGGCGCGGGCGCGGGCGGGCTCACTTTCCGCTTTGTCCACAGCGGTGTAGGCCGCGCAATTCAACACCCACGTGATGTTGTTTTTTTTAAAAAAAGCGTTCACGGCGCGGCGGCTGGTGATGTCCAAATCCGATGAAGTGGCGAAAAGGAACTTCAGTTCCGGGTAGTCCGGTGCGAGCTTCTGAAAACAACGGCCGAGCTGGCCGCCTGCGCCTGTAATAAGAATCATAAGTTGTAAGTCGTAAGTCGTAAGTCGTAAGTCGTAAGTCCGAGTTACGATGTCATGGGTGTTGCAGATTTCAAACAGCAAACATAGCGTTTGTTGTAGGGGAAATGATTGAAACAGGGGTTACTTTTGCACTCAGTGGTCAGTGGTCAGTGGGCAGTTTTAGTCGACAGTCGACAGTCGACAGTCTTCTAACGCTTGAACATTGCGATGCATCCTGGTGAACCGACTGTTGACCGTCGACTGTTAACTGTCGACTGTTGACTGTCGACTAAAACTGACCACTGACCACCAACCACTGACTACTAAGTTATGAAACTGCCCTTACTCCTTTTACTCTTTTGCCCTTTCCTTTTGTTTTCACAAACCGGCATCACGGAAGGTGAAAACGCACTGGGTTTGAAACGCGTCACCACAGCGATCAAACTTGACGGCCACATCGACGAGGCCGACTGGCAAAACGCGCCGGTGGCCACCGGTTTTATACGCACGTTTCCGGTGGATACGGGATTGGCGAGTACCCAAACGGAGGTACGGCTTTTGTTCGACGACAAATTTTTGTACGTCTCCGCCGTTTGCCGGCAGGCACAAAACAGCTATACGGTAACCAGCCTCAAACGCGATTTCCCCATCGGCACATCCGATGAGTTCAACGTGCTCATCGACCCGTTCAAAGACGGTCTGAACGGTTTCCTTTTCGGCGTAAACCCGCTCAATGTACAACACGAGGCGCTCATCGACAACGGCACCACCCTTTCATTTGAATGGGACAACAAATGGTTTTCGGCCGTGCACAACGAAGCGGAATCGTGGACCGTTGAAATGGCCATTCCTTTCAAAACCCTGCGTTACAAAAGCAACGACGACGGCAGCGAAAACCATTGGCGCATGAACTTTGTACGAAGCCGCATGCAAAATTGGGAGGTGAGCACCTGGCAGCCTTGTCCGCGACAATTCAATACCCACAACCTTGCGTTTGCCGGACGCATCAACTGGGAGCAGGCGCCACCCAAACCCGGCGCCAACATAGCGATTATACCCTATGCTACCGGCAGCGGAACGGTGCTTTATACGCCCGATCCCCTCACCCAGGAACGCGAAGGCACCGCCGATTTCGAATTGGGTTTTGGCGGCGACGCCAAAATAGGCATCACCCCGTCGCTGAACCTCGACCTCACGTTTAATCCCGATTTTTCCCAGGTAGAGGTAGACCGACAGGTGGCCAACCTGAGCCGTTTTGAACTTTTTTTTCCCGAACGAAGGCAGTTTTTTCTTGAAAACCGCGATTTGTTCGCCATGTTCGGCTTCCCGGACAGCAGGCCTTTTTTCTCCCGCCGCATCGGACTTGCCGATACCTCCGCCGACGCTTCCAGCCGTTATGCCCAGGTGCCCATCATCGCAGGCGCCCGATTAAGTGGCAAACTGAGCGACAACCTGCGCATGGGTTTTCTCAACATGCAAACCGCCAAACTGGACCTGAGCGGCGACCGGAGTTTGCCGGCTTCCAATTTTACGGTAGCCACCCTGCAACGCAAAGTGTTCGATCGCAGCGCCATTAGCGCCATTTTTGTAAACAAACAAAATTTCCTCGACGGACTAACCGACACCGAAAAAGCCCGGTACGAACCCTGGAACCGCGTGGCCGGGCTCGAGTACAACCTGTATTCGGCAGACAACCGCTGGGAAGGCGAATGGTATTACCACCGCTCCTTTTCACCCGACGAAAAACAACGCGGACAAACGCTTGCCAGTTTCCTGGGGTACAACGACAGGCATTTCAATGCCAATCTGGGTTACATGATGATTGATAGTTTTTACTCAGCCGAGGCCGGATTTGTTCCCCGTATCGGCGTACAAAACTTTTATCCGGGCTTTGGATATACATTTTACCCCGACCACAAACGACTTAACACCGTTTCGACGGGTTTGGAGGGCGGCGTTTCTGCCAGCCTTGATTTCCAGGAAACCGACCGCGACTTGTCGTTGTATGTTGATGCTTCTTTGAAGGACCAGTCCGGGCTTACCCTCCTGGCTTACAATACCTATACGTACCTGTTTGAACCATTTAACCCCAGCAACGTAAATGAGCCTGGGGTTTTGCCGCTGCCTGGCATGGCCGGTTACACCTATTCGGGTTTTGGCGCCAACCTGTACACCAGTCCGAGCCACGATTTACAGGGGAACCTTGAAATGCGTGTCGGGCAATATTTCAACGGCAACTGGGTAAGGGCGGAAGGAGAGATCAGTTACCGCTGGCAGCCTGTGGGAACCCTGGCGTTGAGTTACAGTTACACCGACATCAGTTTGCCCGAGCCGTATGCTTCAACCAGCTTTTGGATCCTTGGTCCACGTGCCGAATTGGCCTTCAGCAGAAAGGTATTTTTCAGCGCATTTTTCCAATACAATACACAATTCAACAACATCAACGTTAATACACGACTGCAATGGCGTTTTGCGCCGGTTTCGGATGTGTTCCTGGTGTATACCGACAATTCATTTGCCGAACCGGTGCCAGGTGCAGACATTCGGTTCGGTACGCCCAAGAACCGTGCTTTGGTGCTGAAGGTTGTGTATTGGTTGAATGTGTAAATGTTCTGTTATATTTGTAGTCTGTTTCCTACACCGTCGTTGTTGAAAAAAAATTATTTTTTTATCAACATTTTTAACCGCATGATCGGTGTTACGGTTTTTTGAGGGAACGAATACATTACAAAAAGCAACGGATTGAAAATTGATTTACCGCAGTTTGCATTTTATAAAACATGTCCTTTGAAGAGCCCCAAACACCCTTGGGGAAGCCTGCAGTTGTCATGTATGGCAACATATTTGCCAGCGTAAACAACAGGACGAAATTGCATTATCCATAAAAAAAAGATTTCGTATGAAACATACTATGTTCGGATTGTCGATTGTTATTCTGTCATTGGCTTCAAGTTGCAGCCTTTTCAAAACCACTTCGAAAGGCGACTTGCCCAATCCGGCGCCGGTAACCAGTGCTGCTTCGAAAACCTATGCCGCATCAACAGGTTCCAATGCTGCTGAAGTAGCGGGTGTGCCTGCCGACCGCAATACATCTTATGTGGATCAATATATGGAAGCAGCCGTGATGGAAATGCAACGGGGCGGGGTGCCTGCGAGCATTATCCTAGCACAAGGTATTCTTGAAAGCGGCGCCGGTACCAGCGCGTTGTCGATGGAGGCCAACAACCATTTTGGTGTAAAATGTGGCAGCGACTGGAAAGGTGAAACCTATTACAAAAAAGACGACGACCCCGGGTTGTCCTGCTTCCGCAAATACAACAGCGTTGCGGAAAGTTATTACGACCATGGCGAGTTTTTGCGCAACCCCAAAAAAGCAAGCATTTACGGCTTCCTTTTTGAACTTGATCCCACCGATTACAAAGGCTGGGCACGTGGTTTGCAGTCGGCCGGCTATGCTACGGCCAAAGATTACTCGGACAAATTGATCAACCTCATCGAACGTTACCGCCTTTACGTTTACGACAAGCCGGGCGCCATATCGAACAACAGCAAACCAACCCAACCGGTACCCGTTACGCCACCTCCAACGACCAATCCGACAACCAACCCAAACACCAACCCCAGCAACTATCCCCCAACAACTCCGGTTCAACCCGTCGTTGTTACACCTCCCGCCGACCGTATCGGCCGCGTTAATGAAGTCAAACTTTTGCTCAGTGCCGAGGGAGAATCCATCAGCAGCATCGCCAAAGCGCTGGGCATGAAACCGGAGGACGTGGTTCGGTACAACGAAAACAAATACGCAGTTACACAACGCCTGAGCGCCAACCAGCGCATTTTTATACAATCCAAAAAAAGCGCCTGGAAAGGCCGGGCTACCTACCATTTTGTACAGGACAATCAGACCATGTTCGAAATATCCCAATTGTACGGCGTAACGCTCGACAAACTGTACGAACGCAACAAAATGTCTCCTGGACAAGAGCCGCTTTCGGGTGAAAAAATCCGGTTGAAAGGCAGTCCGTTAAGTGGTGAATCCGTTGCCCTGCGCAATGCAGCATCACCCACCAGTGACCAGCCAACAACGACGGAAGTTCCGACCTACAACACCGTACCACCACCGGCAAGTTCGGAACCTGAAGAATTTTTGTTTGAAGAAGAAGCTGTTCCCGTGGCCGAACAACCCAAATCTGCCCCTGCCCGTCCGGCTACCACCGATGTGCCCTACCCCAATGATCCGGTACCGGCATCGGCTACCACCACCACGAAGCCGGCAACAGACACCGCCACCACAAAACCCCAGCCTGCGCCACAAAAACCTGCTGACGGCACCCTTTACCACGACGTAGCGAAAGGTGATACGTTGTTCAGCATCGCCCGGAAATACAACACCACGGTGACCAACATCAAAAAATGGAACAACATGCCCGATGATACGGTGAAGGTTGGTCAGAAACTGCGGGTCAAGTAAAGGTATTACCTTGGCCCCGGAAAACGACACTACACCATGAACACCACACCCGAACAGGATGCCGACATCAAACGCCTCGACAATCTTGCCGCATGGCTCGACGACCGCTTCCGCATTCCGGGAACCAACATGCGGTTTGGGCTCGACGCCCTGGCCGGCCTGGTGCCTTACGCCGGTGATGTGAGCAGCTTTGTTGTTTCAGGCATACTTTTCCATACCATGTGGCGCAAGGGCGCCGGCGTAATGCTGATGCTGCGTATGATGGGCAACCTCGTACTCGACGCCATCGTGGGTGTGGTGCCGCTGATTGGCGACTTGTTTGATTTCGGTTTCAAAGCCAACCGCCGAAACGTCAATTTGCTGAAAGCCTATTACGCCGACAACAATCCAAAACCCAGCGCAAAAATGTCGCTCTTTGTATTGGGGCTGCTTTTTCTGGCCATGTTCATAGCCCTGCTCTGGGCGTTGTGGA
The DNA here is from genome assembly GCA_020847915.1 of Saprospiraceae bacterium. GTDB lineage: Bacteria > Bacteroidota > Bacteroidia > Chitinophagales > Saprospiraceae > M3007. The sequence goes on from JADLBE010000111.1 coordinate 39,550, forward strand.
CGGTTTCGGCTTACCTTTTTACTGCCCTATGGAACCTGATAGCCAGTTCCTGATGTCCATCTTTTTTAAAAACAAACCATGCGCCGGTTGCTCTTTTTCCTTTTGTTGTTGCTGAATACAAGTCTTTTCGCCCAAATTCCACTCAGCGACAGCGCCACCATCAGTCTGGTCACGGTGGCTCCTGGCACCGAGTTGTACAGCATTTACGGGCACAGTGCCCTGCGCGTGCGCGACCGTGCCCAAAACCTCGACCGGTGCTTCAATTACGGCACTTTTGATTTCGATCAGCCCGGATTTATCGTAAAATTCATGCGGGGCAAACTGCTGTACTACGTGAATCCGGAACCCGGCCGCGCCTTCGAACGCGGCAACCTCGCCGATCACCGAAGCATGGTGGAACAGGAACTCAACCTCACTTTCGACCAACGACAGGAACTTTACCGCCTGCTGCGGGAAAACGTACGTGAGGAAAACAAGTATTACAAATACGATTTTTTCTACGACAACTGTGCCACACGCATCCGCGACATCGTTAAAAAACCGTACGGCGACAAACTTACCTACAGTTCCAACGGTTCAGACAGTAAAACAACCATGCGGCAACTGCTGGATCCGTTTCAGCGCAATTACCCCTGGACGGATTTTGGCATCGACATCATACTCGGCATGCCTGCCGACCGGATAGCTTCGCCCGAGGACCACATGTTTTTGCCCGAAGGCATGATGAAGGTTTTTAATCAAACCAAAACGCCCGACGGGAAACCACTGGTTTCATCGGTCAGAAACATTCCCGATCCGCCACCGGGAGAGGTTATTATGCCTTACAACAGGTTTACCAAACCCATGTTTATCAGCTTGCTGGTTTTCGCCCTGGGTTTGTTCACCATGCGGTACCCCAAAGCCGAACGTTGGTTCAACGGCGTTTTTTACTTCGTATTGGGCGTTGCCGGTTTGATCATTTTTTTCCTGTGGTTCCTCACCGACCACCAGGCCACCAAAAACAACCTCAACATCTTTTGGGCCCTGCCCGCCAACCTGTTTTACTTTTGGAGAAACCCGCGCGCAGCAAACATGCTCCTCTACCAACGCATTACCGGGGGACTGGCCGTGCTCGTGCTTTTGCTTTGGCCTTTCGGTATTCAGGAATTTCCATTGCCGGCACTGCCGTTGGTGGCTCTTATCGCAATCAAGGGCCTCAAAACAAGTTTAAAGTTTAAAGTTTAAAGTAGGCAACAGCTTGGCTTATGAAGTTCACCTTGAACTCAGCCCCCCTTTAAACTTTAAACTTTAAACTTTAAACTTTAAACTCCCAGATTGCCATTGTTCGGTCGTCGCTGCAGGAGATCAGCCCTTCTTCCATCCACAGCAGTTTGTTCACCGAATTGACGTGTCCTCCGTAACGGATCGTATCGATCACTTTTAAGAGTTCGACGGTTTGGGCGTCCCATATTTTGATGGTACGATCGCGGCTGGCGGTGGCCAGGTAATGCCCGTCCGGTGAAAACACGAGGTGGTTCAGGGTGAACCTGTGCGCCGGCCAGGCATTGATGGGGGTATTTGATTCCAGGTTCCAGAGGCGCAGCATGGCATCGCGGCCGCCGCTGAAAAGTTGTTTACCACCTGGTTTGTACAGCAGGCAAAACACCGATGGGTCGTGGGCATTTTTCAAAACTGTTTTGATGGCAAAAGTATTGGCGTCGAGCAAATAAATGTTGCCGTCGCTGGCGCCGATGGCAAGTTCGTTAAGTTCGGGACTGTACGTCAGGCAGCGCAGGGATTTGTTGCTGAGGTGGAGACTTTCCAAAGCCCGGCCGGTGAGGACATCCCAGCGGGAGAGTATGCCGTCGCCACCAACGGAAAAGACATGGTTTCCCACCTGTTGAAGGTCGTACACGCCTTTTTGATGGTGCTGGATGTTGCGGGTTAGTTCCGGATGGCTGAGGTTGATCCAATGTACACCACCGTTCATGTTGCCGGCTACAACGGTGTTGTGTTCGGGCAAAGCGAGCAGGGAAAAAACCTGGGCTTCGACTGACGCGAGCAATCGGCCTGTTTCCGGATCCTGCTGGTCCCAGGCTACTACCCAGCCATCACCGCCGGCCGATAGCCATTGGTGCGGTTGTAATCCGGCACACAACGCATAAATCGCTGCGTTGTGGCCGGTACAGGTATGTTTCTTTGTTATTTGCAAGATCTTATTTATCGTCGCCGAAAAAGGCCAAGATTTTATCGGCCAGTTCCATACCGATGTAACCCTGTGCTTCGAGGGTACTTGCACCGATGTGGGGCGATACGGAAACGAGCGGATGTTTGAGCAGACTTTCGCGGGGACTGGGTTCGTTTTCGAATACATCCAAACCGACACCGCCTACTTTTCCGCTGTCGAGGGCAGCTAGCAGGGCTTCTTCATCGATGGAGCCACCGCGGGCAGTATTGATGAGCACAACACCATCGCGCATTTTTGCGATTTCTTCGGCTGCGAGCAACGGTTTGCCTATGCCTGGAAGGTGCAGGGTAAGCACGTCTGATTCGCGGATGATTTTTTCAAACGATTCTGTGCGCACCGTAACATTGAGTTTCAGATCGGGAAACTGGTGCAGTTGGATGCTGATTTCAGCTTCCTGTACGAAGGGGTCGTGGGCGCGAACGTTCATACCCAAACCAAGCGCAATTTTGGCAACTTCCTGACCGATGCGGCCGAAACCGAGGATGCCCATGGTTTTGCCACGCAGTTGCGTACCCGTTTCGTAATTTTTCTTAAGACGTTTGAAATCACCGCCGGCCATTTCACGGTTGCTGCGCTGCAGCATGCGCGAAAGGGCGAACATGTGTGCAACCGCCAGTTCGGCAACGGCACGCGACGAAGCTTTGGGCGTATTGAATACCGCAATGCCTTTGCTTTCGGCGTATTCCACGTCGATGTTGTCGAGTCCGACACCACCACGTGCGATGATTTTCAGGTTTTTGCCCGCATCAATGACTTCACGGGTTACTTTGGTGGCACTACGCACAATGAGTACGTCGAAATCGCCAATGCGTGAGGGCAAGGCCTCCTGCGGAATCTTATCTTCTTCTACAAGGTAATCTGCCTCTTCAAGGAGTAGTTTGCCGTCGGGATGTATCCCGTCGTTTGCCAAAATTCTGATCATGTCGTAATGAGTGGATTTAGCGCTGATGCGTTCAATTTGTTTTCACGTGCGGGACCGCAAAGGTAGTTCTTTGAACATGGAAAAAAGGCACTTCCTGTGTTTTCAGCGAAATCCTCATCGAATACCGCGACGGGCAAGTTTTTGCCTGCAATCTTCCATCGCATTTTGAACAAACGTTTTTGGATTCTGGTTCAGATTAACGGCCGACTGCAGGATGTCAAGGTCATCCGCCTGTTCGGGCAACAACTGTTGCATGATTTGTAAATTGTACAAAGCCTGGTTCCAGGCGCCGGCCTCATAAAAAGTCTCGTACATCCGCTGACGTATGCTGAACTGGGAAATCATGGTTTTCAGGGTACTTTGGCTGCGCAACAACAACGTGCGTTTCCATTCGGTGATGTGTGCCTGATCTACGCGGATGCGGTTGGGTTTGATGCGCAATTCGACGATGTGGTTCAGGCTGTCGTAGGCTTTCAAACTGTCGAGGGAAAGGTAATAATGGTGCAAAGCCAGGGCGTATTCATCTTTAAAAAAAAGCGAATCGCCCAAAAAGAGGTTTTCCTGAACAATGGAATGGTGCAGTTGCTGAAACCGGCGGGTAATGCCGAGTTCGCGTTCCGGATCGGCTGGTGGAATACCCTGACTCAACACCCATGATTTGAACGGATTGGAGGCCAGCTCCTCCAGGGCCGGGACGGCGGCGTTGTAAAGTTCGTCGGCGGCATTGCGCGAAGCCTGGCGCATGTCGCTGTGGAGGGTATGTACCCAGTTCCAACCGAACCAGACGGCAAATATCAGGGTTAAAATAAGCGATGCGACCGACCACACCGCCACCCGCCGTGCCAGCCTGCGCCGTTCGGAAAGGTCACGAATTTGGGCTTCGGTAGCTTCGCGGCGTTTGGCTTCCTCGAGCAGGCGCTGTTCCAGTTCCGCCTTTTCCCTGTCTGCCTGCTCCATGTTGCGCCTGGTATCGCGCGAAGTGATGATGGCAGGCAACAACGTATCGTGGCTGATTTCGTAGTAATAATCGTCTAGCCTGAGTTCTTTGCGCAGCAGGCGTGTCTCTACCAGTGTATCCAGAAAATCATGGTTGACGCTCCAGGTGTTGGTCAGGAAATCATCCACCATACTGCACCGGCGTCCAACGGGTGTAACCAAACTTTCCTCAATGAGGCAACGGGCCGTACGGATAAACATGGCCGGATCATCGATCCGACGACCGGTGCGACGCGCGTAGGTTTCCGGCAAATTTTGCAGTTGTTTCTGGTAAAAATCGCGGATTTCCCGGTCGAGTCCGGCATGCCCGTCGTAATAAGTACTGCCCACCAAAAAACCTGCCGGCTGGTTCTCAGCGATGATTTTTTCCTCAATGTGCTGACAGAGGATTTGCAGGTTGAACGCTTCAATTTCATCGCGTTGCCGGAGCGTCGGAAGTGCTTCCCCGGCTGTTTGCACGTCCCTGTCGCTGCGTCCGGCCAAAAAATCGAGTATTTCCGCCATGGATTCCGGATGGTAACCAAACGTCGGACTGGCCCATGCACCCGCCGCAGCGGCCGGCGCCTCAATGGCCGCCTGAGCCTGTCTGCGGTTGAGCGGCTGAAGCTGGTATCTGTTTCGGAGGATGTTGGGTATAAGCGGGCTGATGTCGTCGAGCAGGTGCAAAAAATCGGAACGGATGGAAATGACCACCCGCAGCTCGGGTTGTTTTTCCCACCATTGCATGAGCTCTGAAGTGAGGCCTGCTTCACCAGACTGGAACCGTTGCAAAAGGTCATAACGCACAGCTTCGGGCATGGCTTCGTTGGCCAAATCGGCCAGGTCTGCCAGAAATTGTTTCCTGCTGCTATCGCTGTGGGCCAGGGTGAACACCTCTTCAAACTGGTCGAGCAGCAGCACCGGTGTGGCGGGCATACCGTCGAGATCGAAATCGAGTCGTTTTATGTTTTCCCAAAGCGTGGGATTCATGGTGTGCGCGGCATCGCGGCTGTCTGTTTGTCCTACAAACGGGTGTTTGCCCAGCACCGTGCGCACATGGTCGTTGAGGGGTATTGTCGTATTGTCGAGGCGCAAAAACAAAGGTGCGAAGCCCTGTTTTTCAAGTTCGGGCGCCACGCCTGCCTGGAGCAGGGAAGTTTTGCCAATGCCCGATTTGGCAAACATAACCACCAGTCTTTCCCGTACGATGAGGTTGGCCAGCCTTTGGATGTCCTCCATACGGCCGTAAAACACGCCGCTTTGGCTGCGCTCAAAGGGTTTCAGGCCCGGATAACGACGCGGAAGCTGCTCGGCGTTGTTGCTCATGTTGGGTAAAAAGTGTGTTTAATTGGCTTCAACTGGTTGACAAGGTAAGGTTAGCCCAGTGTTTCCACGTATTTTTTCAACGTTTCAGCAATGTCGGAAAGGTGCATGTCTTCCTGTCCGTTGCCAAATACCGGTTGGTTTTTGGTGGGCCGTGTGGTTTTCAACATGCCCAGGGGTGTACCGTCGAGGCTCATGGTTTTGAGCACGATGGGCATCACCAGGAAACGTGCGCGCGGGTTGTTGCGCGTGGCCAGGTCGTCGAGCAGGGCAAGTGCCGGATTGGCGTCGTCGAAAAAGTCGGCCGAAATGAGTGGCAAAACCACCTGGCATTGTTCCATTTTTTCCCTGATCCAGACCCCGACATCACCGGCACCGACGGCCTCGCGCAGGGTGTGTACGCGGAGTTTGAGGGGTTTGAGGTGTTTGATGAGCTGCTGACAGGCCTGGTCGTCGGTGCTTTCGTTGTGCAGGATAAGCACGTCGGCAAGGGCTGAACCGGAGTCGCTCACAGCATGCCCTTCGATGTTGTGAAAATGTCCGGTAAGGTTGGATACAAACGTTTCGATGTCAACTTTGGGAAATTCCATGCGGAATTCGCCCTGAAAAAACACCTTCGCGTGTGGCCCTGCATCGGGTTCGCCTTTCAACGGGTAAGCGAAAGGTTGGATGTTGTTGCGGCTGCTTTTAAACAACGCGTCGAAAAGCAGGCGCATGCTCCAGTCCTCAAAATCAAAACCCATAAACAGGTAAAAGCGCGGCATGTTGAAAGCCGCAAGCAGACTGTCCGGCAACCTTTCGTGTTGTGCGCCGGTAATTTTATTCACATAGCCAAGCTGGTCGCCGTAGGTAAGCACCAGCGATTCGGGTTTTTTGTAAAAACCAAAAAGGTTGTACACGAGCGGCGGTGCATCGTCGCCGAAAGTGTAAAGCGGGTCGGGACTGCTTTTGCGGAAATTGTAAAAATCAAACTGGTAATCGCGCACCGACTGAGCGTAGTAACGGGCGAAAAAGTCGTCGGGCGACGTGTTGATGATGATTTTAAATGGCAGGTCTGCCAATTGCTCGAGCATGGGGTGCAGCTCGGCTTCCCGCTCTGCTTTTTGGTAAAACTCCTGAACGGCCGCGATGATCATGGTGTCGGACAGGATGTTGCGCATGCGAAGGGTGCTGCACACCTGGGTAAGCGAGTCTTCTTCCGAAGGGGTAAGGGATAAGTTGTGTACCTGTACCAGGTGTCGGGCGCACATTTCGGTAAGTGGCTTGTAGGAGCCGTCAGGTTGCCGGGCGGCGATGGCGGCGGGACCCAGAAAAAGCACACAACTGCCGTCTCGGATTTGTCGGGCAATGTTCTGGTACAAAACGGCCGGTAGTTCGGCAGACGTACCGGCGTCAGGACGGATATCGGTTTGCGGCATGATTATAAGTTCGAAGTCCGAAGTCCGAAGTCTTCGGACTTCGAACTCTGAACTGATAAAGGTACAAATTATACCTTACAAAATACGTACCGCTTTGCATGGGTGTTGCTTGCGGGGTGGAGCGTTATCTGGCTGACGCTTCTAATGAACCTCTCGGCTGATTGGTTATTGCGCCAACCACGAAGTGGTTGAATATGAATAGCTCCGGGTGAAACCCGGGGTTATGGTCCCCACGGGCCCGCAACCGCGAAGCGGTTGAATATGAACTCAGCCAGGAAAAGAGTGTAATCAAGCATTATTTCAAAAAGTCTGATCTGATGGCTATAATGTATTGTACAATAGCTTTATTGAGTTCATGTTCAACCGCTTCGCGGTTGCGGGCCCGCGGGGAAAACTACCCCGGGTTTCACCCGGAGCTATTCATGTTCAACCGCTTCGCGGTTGGCAACTCACGGTTCATGCTCGGTTGGTGTCATGTCGACAGGAGGGAGACACCTGATGCCGCCGCATCAAAATAAATAAAAAAGCGTCGCCCCGAAACCATCGGGGCGACGCTTGTATCGCAGTTGAACAGAACCGAATTACTGTGGTTTGTTCGAAATTTTCAGGTAATTTTCCAGAGCAACGGCGATGGAAGGAACTTCCGGGGTGCCGGCCTGTATGTTAACGGTCATACCACTTTCCGTAACGGCTTTGTTGGCAGCGGTACCAAACACGCAAATACGTCGGTCGTCTTGGCTGAAGTCCGGGAACTGTTCGAACATCGATTTGATTTCAAGGGCCGAAAAGAACGCGATGATGTCGTATTTGATGTCTTTCAGGTCCGTCAAATCGGTGTTCACCGTACGGTACATCACGGCTTCCTGGATGGGCACCTTGAGGTCGGCGAAAAACTTGAACAATTCAGGATTGCCCTGATCGGAGCAGGGGATGAAGAATTTTTCCTCCTTGTTGCGCTGAACATAGGCTTTAAGTTCCATGATGGACTTATTGCCATTGAATACCTTACGTTTCCTGAACATGATGAACTTCTGCAGGTAGTTGGCGATGGTTTCCGTAGCGCAGAAGTACTTGGTCTCTTCCGACATCTTGATGCGCAGTTCGGCGCAGAGTCGAAAAAAGTGGTCCACAGCCGTCTTACTGGTAAATACGATGGCCGTGTAGTCGTTCGGATAAACGCGATTTTTGCGGTACTCCTTCTCCGTAAGTCCCTCAACGGTTACAAACGGCACAAAATCGATGCGCACGTTGAAACGTTTTTCCAAATCGTCGTACTGCGAACGCACGGCCGGGTTGGGCTGTGAAATGAGGATGTTGTGAACTTTCTTGAAGGCTTCTCCTTGAACAGGTGCAGCGGTTGCAGACATTCGGGAGCTGTGTTTATGTGAAGTGAGGTTTCAGAGTTCCGGGGAATCTGGCCATCATCAGGAGCCCATTTGCAGCATCGCCAACTTGACCAAAAGCACCACGGGTGCTATTTCAACGGTGCAAAGGTACAACAAAAAATGAAATGGGTTGTCCTGCAAAATTTTGCGGCCTATGGAACTGGCCCTTAAAGCGCGGTAGGCGTAAAAAACAAGGACCAGGCCCAGCGTCCAAAAAACCAAAAAACCATCAAAACGCCCTGAAAAAGCGATTAAAAAGTTGAATGGCAACAAAAACAGACCCAGTACACAGTTGAAAATGATGATCATAAAATGATATCGACCCACCTCCGTATCCACCGGAAAAAGTGTTCTGGCAATGCCAAGCAACACATGTTTTGAGGAAAAAACGATGATGGCAAGTGCCATACACAGTGCCAGGAAGAGTCCGTTGTTGTACCGCTCTCCAACAAAATAACGTATCACCAGAAACATGAACAGCCCCGCATTGAGCAAAAAATTGACATACAGCAACAGGTAAGGGCCGTTGCCGATAAGGCCTGTGGCTTCACGTTGCACAAGCGTAAGGGCGTTGTCGTTTAAAAAACCACGCCATGCCTTGTACACGGCTTGCCTGTTCACAGCCACAGAAAAGGTAAAAAATCCCAACACAAGTGCAAACACCCAAAACAAAACGGAAATTTTTAAACTGTTGCCTTTGGGCAATTCGCGTATGGGACGAAAAGTTTCACCGATGGTAGCCGATGCACCCGGTTCGGTATGCGGAATAACGTCGAAAGGGTTGACCAAAGCGGCAGTATCGGCCATGGAAGCAAGCAAAACAGCCTTCGGAAGACGGTGTACCAGGTCGAACGGATTAAGCGCAACCTCTTGCCCGGTCACCGAACAAAACGCCGCAACGCAAAAAACCAACAGGTACAACCTTCGCCTCATGCCACAAAGATACAGATGCTGCTAAGATTCCCCACTTCCCGACCAATTTCTTACGACAATTACCTTACCTTCGCCACTTCTTTAACCGACCATCAGGCGCCAATACCTGCAATAACCAGCTTCCTCCACACATGCAAATAGACGTCATCCTCGGCCTGCAATGGGGCGACGAGGGCAAAGGCAAGATTGTTGATTACCTCGCGAGCCAATACGACATCGTAGCCCGTTTCCAGGGCGGCCCGAACGCCGGCCACACCCTCAAGTTCGGCGGTAACAAATACGTACTGCACACCATCCCTTCCGGCATCTTCCGACCAAGTCTGATCAACCTCATCGGAAATGGCGTGGTGCTCGACCCCGTGGTTTTTGAACGCGAACTGCGCTCCCTCGAACAAAGCAAGGTTAAGTTCCGCAAACGCCTGCTCATTTCGCGCAAAGCCCACCTCATATTGCCAACCCACCGCTGGCTCGACGCCGCAAGCGAAGCCCACAAAGGCGCCTCCAAAATCGGCTCCACACTGAAAGGCATCGGTCCGACCTACATGGACAAAACCGGTCGCAACGGTTTGCGCGTCGGCGATACCGAACAGCCAGGTTTTCGGGATATGTACAACACGCTCAAACAAAAACACCTTGAGCTCCTGAAAATTTACCCTGAAGTGCCGTTCGACCTGGAAGCAGCAGAAAAAGCATTTTTCTCCAGCA
>JADLBE010000112.1 GCA_020847915.1 Saprospiraceae bacterium
CCCAGGCCACCTCCACGCTTTACGCCGCCCGAACCGGCAAAGTGCTCGACCAGGCGCCCGCTTACGGTACCGAACTGTACAACCTCATCTGGCGCCCGCTCGACAGCCTGCTCCGCGGGGTAAAAACTGTGTATTTCGCACCTTCCGGACTGCTCCACCGCGTGTCGTTCGGCGCCCTGCCCATAAACAGTAAAAAAGTGCTCGCAAATAAATACGAACTGCACCAGCTCGGCAGCACCCGCAGTCTGGTGGTAAATACCCCGCAGCCAGTACCCCAAAACTACTCGGCTGCCGTTTTCGGCGGGGTGCAGTACGACCGCAAACCCAAAACCGCCGACAGCACCGCATCCGAGATCACCGACAACCGCCTGTGGACCTACATCGATCGGCCACGCGGCGGCGTCGACAAGGGCTTCGAATACCTGCCCGGCACACAGCGCGAAATCGACTTACTGGAAAAGGCCCTGCAGCACAACAAGGTGCTTGTCCAAACCCATACAGGTACTGCAGCCACCGAAGAGGCACTCAAAGCGTTGGGCCACGACACGGTGCTAAGTCCCGACATTCTGCACATCGCCACCCACGGTTTTTTCTTTCCCGACCCCGAACAACGCCAGGAACAGCAGCTGGGTGAAGAAAATGCCTTCAAATGGAACGAAAATCCGCTCTTCCGTTCCGGACTGGCCATGGCCGGCGCCAATACCGCCTGGCGCGGCGAACCTACACCCGGCAATCTGGAGGACGGCATCGCCACGGCGTATGAGATCAGTCACCTCAACCTAAGCAACACCAAACTCGTGGTGCTTTCAGCCTGCGAGTCGGGCCTGGGCGACGTAAAAGGTTCCGAAGGCGTGTACGGCTTGCAACGCGCCTTTAAAATGGCCGGCGCCGATTATTTGCTTGTGAGTCTTTGGCAGGTGCCCGACCAGGAAACGGCCGAGTTTATGGAAGTTTTTTACAAACACTGGCTGGGTGGTAAAACCGTAAACGGAGCATTTACCAAAGCGCAGAAGAAGATGCGAAAAAAGTACAAGGAGGTGTACAAATGGGGGGCGTGGGTGTTGGTGGAGTGACCCAAACATTCTTTACCTTGCTCTTCTATCAACCTACCTCACAATGGATAACGCCTCCCTATACTCCGACGCTTACAAACCCGCCGAAATTGCGATTCGTGTTCAGCAAATGGGTGTGGCCAAAGCCAAAGCCGATACACTCACGGTACTTGTTCTGGCTGTTTTGGCCGGCGCTTTCATATCCCTTGCCGCACTGTTTTTCATCATCGTTACCACAGGCAGTACGCTGGGTTTTGGTTTGACACGCCTGATGGGCGGTTTGGTGTTTTCGCTCGGACTCATCCTGGTGGTCATCGGCGGTGCGGAGCTGTTTACGGGCAACAACCTTCTGGCCATGGCCTGGGCGGGAGGATTGATTTCCACCAAAGACGTGTTGCGCAACTGGGCGCTGGTGTACACTGGAAATGTGCTTGGATGTTTGGGCACCGTCGTATTGGTGTGGTGGGGAAACGTGGGCAGTTTGGGACAGGGTGCCGTGGGCGAAACCATGCTCAACATTGCCCATGCCAAAGCCGGATTGGGTTGGGGCGAGGCCATTGCGCGCGGCATTTTGTGCAACACGCTCGTTTGTCTTGCCGTATGGCTGGCCATGGGTGGACACAGCGTTACCGACAAAATACTGGCCATCCTTTTTCCCATCAGTGGGTTTGTAGCCATGGGTTTTGAACACTCCATCGCCAATTGGTTTTTTCTGCCGTTGGGATATGTACTCGATGCCTCACATTCATTGAATACAACTGGCGCCATACAAAACCTGGCCGCCGTTACCCTTGGCAACATCCTGGGAGGTACGCTGTTGGTAGCTGGCGTGTATTGGCTGGCGTATTTACGAGCAGGGCAAAAAGTTTAAAGTTTAAAGTTTAAAGTTTAAAGAACAGGCAGGCATATTTAGAAGTAATACGAGAGGTTTAAAACGTCTGAATTTCCTTGACTTCAGCTTTGTAGCGGCTAAAAATGCTGTCCACCACAAATTTGACAAGCACCACAGCTACAGCCACGTACCGCGCCTGGTTTAATTGAGGATATTTGGGTAAAAGGTGCATGGTAATGGGCATGAGCAGCGCCAAAAGGATCAAAAGTTGCACCAGCGGCAGCATAAGTTCTCCAAATACATCGGCGGTGCGGAAACGACCATTGGAAAAATAATGAAAGACAAGTCCCAGCAAGTAACTGCCAATCAACAACCGGCTTTGCGTCACGATGTCGCCCAGCGACCCGTCAGAGGAGTTGAAACCATTGATTGAAAACGTGATGGCGAGCATGATCATGGCGCCACCCATCACGACTCCAAAAATCAGCACGCCCAGTTTTTTAACCACTGTCTCCCAAACCGGACGCCCTTCCATGGCAAACACTACACGCACCAAAGCTGCGCCCACCATCAGGATGATTTCCCACCAAAACAAAAACACCACCGAGGACATACCCCAGCCTTGAAACACGATACCATACATCGTGATCAAAAGAGAAAACAATGGCTGCCACCAGGGTTTGGGCGTTTGAAGGCCCGGGTTGTCGAGCAATGCGTTTGGCATATCGGGAGATGTTATGCGTTGTACGGTGAAAATTCCACGATGTTGCTTTTATGCAAAAGGTAAAGTTATTTTTCTTCAACCGTTCAACCCACCTTTCCGTTTGGGAAAATAATTTTACCGCACCTCGCTCTCCAAAAACAAACCCAAATCATCCAGGGCGAAATCATTCCCGTCTCCAGGCATGGTTTCATCGAGCAGGATGCGGATGGTCAGACTGCTACTGGAAACCGTGAGTGTTTGGGACAACGTCATCCAGTCGCAGGGCGCCGCACCAGATTCCATCGACACGTTTTCCAGGTCAAAACCCTGCGCATCAAAACGCACATCGATGCGGGGCTGCACGGCAAAACAGCATGGTGGAATGGCTTTCAGGGCTGCGCAAAAACGATAAGTTGCTCCCGGTTTCAAGTTTTGTACGGTTTGTTCCCACACCAGCCGTTTGCCCATGGCTTGTCCGGTACTGCCGTTTACCACCAAAAACCTTCCGGTGCTGCCGGGGCACGTGGAGTGATCCTTCACAATCCACATGGGACAAAGTGAATTCATTTGCAAAGCATCCGTCACCAGGGCCATGCCCGGATGAAAAGCTGCCGAATCACGCAGCATAATGTACCCGCTTTTGAAAGCCAAAATACTGTCGTTAAAATCCGAATTGGTTATCAAATTTGTCCTTTCTGCGTTGCAGGTGTTGCCAGGCAACAGTGCATTTTTGCCGGCAGGCAGGTTGGGCAATCCACGCCTGCTGCGGCCCGGACTTAAAGTGACTGCTTGAGGAACATACGTCGCTGGAAAGGAGTCCGGGTTGTGAATGGCATCGAGGTAGTTGTTGCACACGCTTGATGGATCGCTGGTGAGCGTTGCGGCTGCGTAGATCACGCCATCGGGCCCCAGCTGTAAGGATCCGTAACTGCATAAGGTTCCATGTGGACTTAAAAGCTTGACATAGCCCGAATCGGTGGCAGGCGCCAAAGGATAAGCTTTGAAACGGATGGGGCCAGCTTCGTTGCGCGCGGTTTGAAACGTTTGAAGGTAAGCATCGTTGCCGATGTCGATTTGGTAAATACGGGCCGATTTTGCCGCGCCGTAAGAAGTGGAAACATACAAATACCGTCCGGATGGCGAAAAAGTTGTTCCATACACTTCGCATTCGAGCAGGGAAAAGCTGAGTCGTGTGGCGTTGTTGACCACACCTGTTTCCAGGGAAAAATCAAAAACCTCCACAAATTTCAAAGGGTGAACGGCGAGGGCTAGTTTGGTGCCGTCGGGTGAAAATGTCATTTGTCCCTGCGCAGTCCGGTAAGCGTTGGCTTCGGCGAAATGGTTGTGCAAACCACCGCTTTGCGAAACCACCGGGGAGGGTATGGTTTCGTCCGTGATGTGCCAGGCGTAAAAGGTATACCCCGGCGAATTCCGGCCGACCGACGCGATACGCGAATCTTCAAACCCGTGTGCCACCACCCAAAAGCCACCGTTGCCGTCGGATACGGCGGCAAGCTTTTCCGTCATTTTTTTTGAGGCGCCTGGCATGGATAGGTTTTTCATGCCGGCTACCACATCGCCATTGGGAGTATTCAACGTTCGGTCAATTACCGAGTATTGCATGCCATTGGCCAGATTGTTTTCCACAGCATCCACTGTGAACAAAAAAAAGCGTTGAAAATTGGTGCCCGGACAAGGCACCAACAAAGCTGATTGGGTGGCCGAAGCGTGACCACCGAGTCCGCTGCCATTGGGCAATGGTTTGTGATCGAACCCATACACGGTGCTGCCGTCGGTGCTGAACCATACCTGTCCGTAGCGGTCGTACACCACGGAAATACCCTCGTCGGTATTTACCGGTCCCGGCACAGCCACAGGTTTCCCTGTAGAAAAATCGACGCCGGCGTTCTGACCAAAGAACCAAACTTGGCAATGGAGTAGGTGGGAAAACAGGAGCAGCAAAGCTGCAAAGCAGAGTTTTTTCATGGGGTTGCCTGATTTGATGTAAAATCCGCACAACAGGCAAATAAGGTTAGAATAAACCGTTTACACAATATTTATCCTTCCAGTCCAAAAACCAAAACAACTACGAACATTTCTCCCAACCAAGTGACCTGGACCTCCTGTTGCTGCGCTTGTATACAAATGTAAGTTTGTCAAAGCAGCAAAACAGGTTAGGCGTATTATTTCTCGGTTGCCAGCATGACCAAATGGACCATTCAGAAACCTGACTTATCAACCCTTATTTTTCAAAAACAACAAACACCTCCGAACCATGGCGTGGGGTGGCGGAATTGTGGCAAGGCTCCAGGATTTTTACCTTAAATATTTTTTCAAACAAAACTTTGTAGTCTGTAGCGCATCCTCCGTACGGCGGACCACCCTCAAAATCGCGGTCGAACATCACACCGGCCAGTTTGCCGCCCGGTTTTAAAAGTGCAAACATGTGCTGGGCATAAGCCGGGCGCCAGGAGGGATCCAAAGCACAAAAAAACGTTTGCTCCAGAATCAGATCGTAAGCACCTTCATGTTTGAAAAAATCGCCGGTGACAAGAGTGAGGTGTTTGTGCCAATCTGAAAAATCAGCATCCAGACGGTCGCGCAAACACACCACGGCACTTGGCGCAATGTCAATCACCGTCACGTTGGTGAAACCGCGCTTGAGCAAATATTCTGCCTCGTAAGCGTTGCCGCAGCCTGGAATAAGTACGGCCGCATCAAGGTTTTGCCATTGATCAATGTATGCTGCCAACGGTGGAGATACTGCGCCGAGATCCCAACCGGTTTGGTTGTTTTGCCAGCGAAACTCCCATACATTGTCTAAACCCGGATTTTGGGGATTTTGGGGATTGGGATTTTCCATGATTCAGGGATTTTTGATGGATGGGATGGGATTTTGGGTCCCACGCTGCGCTGGGATGACAACATGGGATTTTGATGGATGGGATGGGATTTTGGGTCCCACGCTGCGCTGGGATGACAACATGGGATTTTAATGGATGGATTTAGGTCCCACGTTTGTACCGGACGTAACGCAATGCACCAATAACAATCGCAATCACCATAAATGCCAAACCCCATTTCCATTCGTTTTCGAAACCGGGTTCCTGGGCGGCGTAAAGGCCCTTGTAGAGGAGGTAAAGTCCCCAAAGAAAAAGTGCGGCAGGTAAAAAGAATCTATACATCTCAGTCGGTTGGTCGGTTTGTCGGTTTGTCGGGGACTAACAGACCAACCGACCAACTGACTAACCGACTTTTTTACAGTCCCAGGAGGTGCCCCATGAGTTCCTGTTTGGTTTGCAGGTAATCACGGTTGTCGGCATGGGGAGCGATGATGAGTGGAATACGTGCGGCGACGTGGATGGGTGAACGCTTGAGTGCGTCCACTTTGTCGGGATTGTTGGTGATGAGTTCCACGTCGTGGATGCCCAGGTCCTGGAGGATAAACACAGCACATTCGTACTGGCGGTTGTCCACATCAAAACCGAGGTGGGTATTGGCTTCGGCGGTGTTGAGACCGGCGTCCTGAAGGTTGTACGCTTTGAGTTTGTTGATGAGTCCGATACCTCGGCCTTCCTGGCGCAGGTAAATGACCACACCACCCTTTTCACCTGCTATTTTGAGTGAAGCGTCGAGTTGTTCACCACAGTCGCAGCGTTTGGAAGCGAACACATCGCCGGTCATACATTCGGAGTGGATACGAACGGGTACGGGTTTGGTGGGATCAAAACCGTCGGCCACAAAAGCAATGTGTGGCATACGCTCAGTAGACTTATCGGCGTAAGCCAGCATGGTAAACTGACCGTGATGGGAAGGAATGCGGGCTTCGGCTTGTCGTTGCATAATCTTAGCTACAAAAATACTGTCTTTCACCCGGATTTTCGGGATTTGGGGGATGGGGATTTTCAAGGGATTAAGAGATTGGGATGGATGGGATTGGATTTTATTGATGGATTGGATTTTTGATTGATGGATTTTAATGGATTGGGATTAAACATGATTTTTGGGATGTGGTTCATCTTAAGATTGCAACCCACTGATTTCACGGGCGTTTAAAAATCCTATCCAAAATCCTATCCAATCAAAAATCCAATCCAATCCATCCCAATCTCTTAATCCACTAAAAATCCCCATCCCCAAAATCCCTAAAATCCGGGTTAAAGACGGAATTTCACCTCCACCTTCACCTGCGGATCTTTCCCCCGAACCCACTTAAACTCACGTACCAGCCTGATGGCTTCTTCGTCGCAGCCGTAACCCAGCGGACGATTTACTACAAAGTAGCCGGGTTGGTTTTTGTCGTCGACTAAAAACTCGAGGATAACCGAACCACTTATGCCTGCACGCTTGGCTTCCTGGGTAAGGCGCGCGTTTTTATCAACGTATTTTTCCCAGTTTTTCCAGCCGCCTGAAGGTTCGCTTTTGGCGGGTTGCGGAATTTCTTTTTTGGCTTCGCTGCGTTTGGCTTTGCTGGCGGCCACCACCTGTTCGTCCATCGCTTCCTTTTCGATGGGTTTGGCGGAAGGTTGGGGGGGCGGCATTTGGTTGGGCGAACTGAGGCGTGAGAGGTCGTTGTCTGCCTGCTCCTGTACAGCCCCCGTGGTTACCGGTGCTTGCTGAACTTCCTCCATGGCCATATCGGCTTTTTCGTCTTTGGATTCCATCTGGTAAGCGACGTCATCCTGCAGAGCCACATCCTGCAATTCGTCGTAACGGTTGGGGGAGGTGGCTGTTTGGGTTTTGAGTTTCGGGCCGTTGGGCGACAACACGGCGCCGCTTTGGCCGGAAGGTGCTGCAGCGATGGGCGCCTGGGCACTGGGCTCCTGGGGCGTTGGGGTTGTTTCGTACAGAAACGTATCCCCTTTCATCTCGGTTTTCATCGCAATTTCGGACGTTTCGCCGTTGGGTTGCATGATCCACACGGCGGCGGCAATAAGCGCCATGGAAGCTGCCGTGGCGATGAGGGCGCGGTACATGGCGCGCATGCCCACAGGCGTGTGCAAACGGCTGCGCAAGGCCTGCAGGTGTTTGTCGTGCTCCCCTTCAGACAAGCTTTGGAAACCTTCCCAGGCTTCGCGCCGAAAATCGTCGGACGCCGCCAGCGCCTCCATCGCACGCTCGTCGGTGCGGGTGAAGTCACCCTTCAACCACTTTTCAAGCAGTTGGAGGAAGCGTTGATCGTCGATGTTTTGCGGCGTTTTCATATCCTGTTGTCGTTCATGGCGCGGATGCCCTGGCGTTCGAGGCAAAGTTTAAGGTTGCGCTTGCCGTTTTGAATGTACGAGCGCACTTTGCCCAGTTCTTCACGGATGACATCTGCTATTTCCTTGTACGATTTGTCTTCGTAATAAAACATTTGCACGCTGATGCGCTGCACCTCGGGCAATTCGCCGAGGCATTTTTCCAGCGGTTGGGCACTGCCTTCGTGTGGCGGAAGTTCAAATTCCACACCGTTATCTACACCATCGAAACGTTGCATGGCTTCGGGTTCGAGCAGGTCGGTGGGACGGCGTTTTTCTTTTCTCCAGGCCATAAGGCAGTGGTTTCGGGCCAAAACGTAGAGCCAGGGGCGGAATTCCTTGATGTCGTGTTCAGGAACTTTGCGCAGCAGCTCTTCGTAAATGGCCATGACGGCATCTTCAGCTTTGGCGCTTTCTTTGAAAATTTTCAAACACACGCCGTACACCATGGGCATGTAACGTTCGTACAAAACACCCAAATGCACCGCATTGCCGCTGTGCCGGAATTCGGCCAGCAACGCTTCGTCGGAGCGCTGTTCAGAGGATTTTGAACGAAAAAAAGTCAACATGCCTGGAGGTGCCGGTATTTAGAGAACAAGCTCTTAGCGACCAAAGGTAAGGAATGGATGCTTTTGATTGGAAGAATGCATACGAATCTGGTTTTTTTAAGGATTAACAGTTGAAATATTCAAATTTTTAAACATTCAACATTCAACAAGAAACATTCAACATTCATGGGCGGTGACGCCTGGTCGTTTCAATTAATTATTGATCTTTAATTTTTTGAAGTATTAAACCAAGATTTAAAGCAGATGGCTAAGCTTACGCGTCCTTGAATGTTGAATGTTTCTTGTTGAATGTTGTATGTTGAAAAAATTTGAATGCTGAATTTTAATATGCTTGAATGTTGAAAAAAACAGAACTTTGAACATCATCGTTTCCTGAAATTACGCACCCAAATGAAACTCATCCCCATTCTCCTATTCCTCGCTACCACCCTCTCCGCCCAAAACTTCGCCGGCACATACACCGGAACGTACGAAGGCGACCCCGTGGTGCTCACGCTGAACAACACAGGCGGCAATACCTACACGGGCGACATGAACGACGGCAGCAGCAATTTCAAAATTGCCGCCACCACCCGGGGCATAACCCTGAAAGGTACTTGCACCGAAATAACCCAAAACATCATCTTCGACATGAGCGGCACTTTGGAAGGCGCCAAACTCGCCGTGCAG
>JADLBE010000113.1 GCA_020847915.1 Saprospiraceae bacterium
CAAAGCATGTGTATTTCCAGCACCGAAGACCAGGTATTCCGTGCAAGCATCGACCTGTTTCCCAATCCGGCAAGCGACAGGGTATTTGTCCGCGATGCCGAAGGAAATCCGCTTCAACTTGCCAGAATGTTTGATGTGATGGGCAAAACCATATCCATGCCTTCCGTACATGCCGATGGTTCGGTAGATGTAAGCGATCTTGCTGAAGGTTTGTATGCGATTGAAGTGTTTTCCGGCAAACACCGAACCATGGTTGCTTTTGTAAAATTATGAAAAAATCAGTTTCGATAACTTTTTTCTGGGTTGTGGTTTTTGCCATCAATGTTGTTGCACAACCGAGGATTGAACAAGACCCAAATACCCATAGGGAGGTATTGCGCAACAAATCAACCGGCAAATTGCTCATCCCAATGGAATTCGACGATATCCAGCCGTTTTATTGGCTTGATTCCGTGCTTGTGGTTAAAAAAGACGGTTTGAAGGGTGCCTACGATCCGTCTGGCAAACTTTTGGTACCAATACAGTACCGCGACATCCTGATGTTTCGTCCCGACAACGGCTTTGCGCCCGGCTATGTGATGGTAACCTCCGAGCCAGCCGGGAAACGGAAGTACGGACTTTACCGACTGGGTGAAGGATTGGTGCTGCCTGAAAAATACGAAACCGTAGCGCCCGTTTTTACTGATTTGTTTTCAGGCAGGGTGTACATGGATACGGTAATTCAGTTTTTTTTCCGCCGAAGGCAAACCTTTGTACAGTCTGCCGGGCCTGGCCGTAAAAAACACCATTGCAGGGAAAGTTATGGCCATTGAAAAACGCAACCATGACCTGATGTTTGTTGACAAAACCGGCAAACCCATTTTACCCGAATCCATCAAACAGCCGCGTTGGACGGACGGGAGATACGTGATCAACGGCCAGGACGGCAGGATGAACCTGCTTAGTGTAAACGGCGATACCGTATTGCGGCAAACGTACCACCGCATTTCGGCACTCGACCCCGACCGTTTCGTCGTTTACACCGACAACTACAATGCAGGCATGGTCGACGGTCGCGGACGAACCATCATTCCGATCGAAAAACAATCCCTGTACAGTGCCTACCCGGATACAAACAGCGTGCTGATTTCACGCAGTGCGAAGGAATTTAACGATAAAATTTACAACCGAGACGGAAAAATCCTGATTTCAGGCTTCCAGTACGAACGTTACCAACCTGAAAAGGGATTGGTCGGTACGGTTCCGGATCAGAATCCGGAATGGTATTATTGGGTAAAAATGGCCGGCAGTTTAAAAACGGGTTTGTACCACTGGACCGGTCGCCAATTGGTGCCGCCCGAGTACAAGTACATTTTTTACGGTTCCGACAACCATGTGCTTATCGCGCAAACTTTCCCCCAAGCGCCTGCCAACAAGGAATTGTATGGGGCATACAACCTGCAGGGCGTGATGGTATTGCCAGCCGTGTACACATACCTGCGTTATACGCGCGATCCCAACCTGCAGATCGGTCAGCACGAAAGTGGGGAAAAATTCGGGTTTGTATCCGTGGACAAACCCGGTGACGCACGTTTTGAATATGAATTGATTACCAATCTTTACGCCGACCATTTTGCAGGGAAAACATCCAAAGGATTTGTTTTGCTCGATCCCAAGGGTAAACAGGTGACCAAAGACGTTTTTGCCACCATGGAGCATCCTTTGTTCAAACATGTATTGGTGTTTGAAAAACAGCCCAGAGGTAACCTTGTGGCCGTGGCAACACGCACAGGAACGGCCAAAGGAGTTTGGTTTGGACTGAACGAAAAAGGTGAAAAGTTTGAGTTTCCACCTTTTCCGGAAGAGCCCAAAGAACATGTACAGGCTGAAGAATCCGTAGAAACGGTGGTGGAAGCAGCGCCTATGCCGAATGAGAACAAAACCGCAGGGCAAGGAAGTGGTCCGGCTTACGAAACCGTGCGTGAAAAAGGCGACACCCATCCAGCCTTCATCGGTGGCGAACAGGCGTTGAAAAAATACATCGACGAGAACCTGCGGTATCCTCCCCTGGCGAAAGAATACGCCATACAAGGACGTGTAGTGGTTACGTTTGTGGTGGAAACCGACGGCAGCCTTACCAACCCACAAATCATCAAAGACATCGGCGCCGGATGCGGTAAGGAAGCGCTTCGCCTCGTTGCGGTCATGCCCAAATGGCAACCCGGCACAACCGGTGGCAAACCCGTGCGCGCAAAATTCACCCTACCGGTAGAGTTTAAACTGAATTGACGGACATGCTGAAAAACTTCCTTTCCACCACAGCATGCCTCGTTTTTTTGACAACATTGCAGGCTCAAATACCCGACGACGATCAGTATTTCCACAAACATTGCGTCGACGGTTTTTGCGGACTCGTTGCGCTCGAAGGCGAGGTCATCATTCCGCTGTTGTACTCCGACGTTGTGTCACTCAAACACCCTGAACCTACTTCGGAGGAGGTGGCGCCCATGCTTTACCGTTACACCTACGCCGAAGCGGAAGGCGTGTACTACAAGGTCAGGCACCATGAGGATACCACACATTGGGGCCTTTGGAAACTTCCGGAAGGCATCCTGATGGAGCCTGTTTACGACGATGTGGCTGTTTTGAGAATCAAAGGTCCTTATGCAGCGAAAAAGAACGGACTTTGGGCCTTGTTCACCGAAGGCGGCTGGTTGAAGTCGGAACATGCCTACAC
>JADLBE010000114.1 GCA_020847915.1 Saprospiraceae bacterium
CATCCAGTGGGAATTTTATGTAGACAGGAACGAACTGGCATGGCTCACCGACAGCATCGGCATGACCAAGTTTGAAGATCAAACCAAAACGGTGACGGCCAACATCCACAACCGCGGAGGTTATCCAGTGCCGTTTACCATCCAGGATGTTCCATCGTGGGTACATGTGGTACCCAATCAGGGAACGCTTGCTCCCAACGAGATACGCCCCATCAGTTTTACCGTCGATTCTTTGCTGGCGATGGGACTTTGGAGCGATTCAATCACCCTGCACACCGAAACGGGTCAAAACCCATTTTTTATGGGTGGCGATGAAGGTTTGCCGTTGGGTGTAAGGGTGGTTTGCCGTCCGCCAAACTGGAATTTGAACGCAGGTCTTTTTGAAAACTCGCACAATTTCGTTTTGGAATTCAACATCCAGGGCACGTTGTCTGCCGACGTGGAAGACATGGTGGTTGCCTACATCGGCGATACCCTCGTAGGCCGCGCCAACATTCAATACGTACCTTCGGTAAACAAATACCTGGCATACCTCACAGTTTATGGCAACCCGTACCACATTTTACAACCTATACGTTTTGAAATTTGGGATGCCTCGGCTTGTTTGCAATACACCGTTGAGGAAGACTTTTTTGTTTTCCAGCCCGACGTTGTGGTAGGCAATCCGCTCAATCCGCAGGTGTTGCACACCAACAGTTTTGTGGTGCGTGATGTGCCGCTTGGATACGGTTGGAACTGGCTTTCTTTCAATCTGGCATTTGACAATCCTGCGATAGACATCGCTTTGGAATCGCTGAATCATCCTGAAAACGACCTGATGAAGTCGCAAAATGCTTTTGCGACCTTTTTCAACGGCGGTGGATGGCTTGGTAATTTGACGTCGTTGAACAATACCGGCATGTACATTTATCGGGCCGACCAACCCGATACCCTGCGTATGGTGGGCAATGTTTTGGATCCTGCCACCACGCCCATTCCGGTGGTAACAGGCTGGAACTGGATTGGTTATGTTCCGAACTATTCCTTGCCGATCAACGAAGCCTTGTCTTCCTTGTCGGCTCAAACAGGCGATTTGATCAAAGGTCAGACGTCATTTGCCCAATACATCAATCCCACCTTTGGGTGGATCGGCAACCTGTTGTACCTGCAGCAACCCAACGGATACCAGATCAAACTGGCAGCTCCGGGCATCCTGGTGTACCCACCGCCGCCGAGCAACCGACCGTTTGGTGGTTTGCACGATCTGAAGCCGGATGCGGTTTCCGAAAGGGGCAGCAGCTACTGGACTGTGGATCCTGCACAGTACGAACACGGCATGACGCTCATCGGTATGTTACAAAACAACGATGAAAACACGACCGAAGCCGGTATGGAACTGGGCGCATTTGCAGGTGATCAGGTTCGTGGTTCGGCTCCTGCCATCTACATCGAACCGCTGGATGCTTACCTGTTTTTCATGACAGTGTACGCAAACAGCAGCGGAGAACCCATCCAATACAAGCTGTTCGACAGTGCTGAAGGAGACGTTTCGTTGCTGAACGAGACGATGTTTTTCACCCCCGACCTGCACCAGGGCAGCATCGAAGATCCGGTGCCGTTTACAAAGTTAAGCAGCTCGGCACCCGAATTGGCAGGGCATGTCCTTTCCCTGGATGTTCAACCCAATCCGTTTGCTACCGAAACCATGTTGCGTTTCTACTTACCCAAAACTGAGGAAATAACCCTCACAATAAGCAATGCAGCAGGGCAAACCGTAACCAGCTTGAATTCAGCAGGGCATGCTGGTTTCAATACCGCAGTATGGCGGGGTGAAAACGACAAGGGCACCCGCCTTGCTTCGGGCGTGTATTTTGTCCGACTGCAAACCCCATCGGGTAGTGTGGTGCAAAAAGTGGTTCTGCAATAAATGCATGATTCAGGACAGGCAGACGCCCTTTAAGGTGTCGCCTGTCCTGACACCATGTTCAAAAAAAAATCGTCATGAACAGTTTTTCCTTCAACATACAACACCGTGCAGGCGCCTTACGGCTCTGTGCACTGCTGCTTTGCCTATTTGCCGGCGGGCATGTTTATGCTTCGGCGCCACCGAACTGGACGGTGGATCCCGACGACTACGAGTTCAACCTGAATGTATCGGCCCAGGTGTATTTCGACGGCGTTCAGAGCAACGCTTCCGGAAGCATTGTTGGTGCGTTTATTGGAAACGAACTTCGTGGGGTGGCGAACGCTACCATCATTGGCAACGAAGCGTATTTTTTCCTTACCGTGTATTCCAATGTTTACAATGGTGAAACGGTGCATTTCAAACTTTACCACGCACCCGGCGACGCTGTGTATCCCGCGTTGGAATCGGTGGTGTTTTTGCACAATGCCAGTTTTGGAAATGTGGGAGCGCCTTTTGAAATCAACGTTGATCCCGATGCGGATTTTGCACCCGAATTGTTGCCTCTTTTGGCCGACACCACATTGCAGGGTATTCCATTCGAAACGGTGGATCTGGCCAATTATCTGGTGAGTTTGGACGGCGATCCGGTAACGTATCTGTTGCTTCCAGGATCGAATTTGAATGCCAGTGAGGTGAACGGTATTTTGACCGTTTCACCCGTTTCGGGTGGATGGACTGGCACAGACTCGGTGCGCATCATAGCACGCGAAAACACAGCCGCTCAATTGGCCGATACCATTTGGGGTTTGTTCACCGTTTTGCCCGATTACGGTCCGCCGGTGTGGCAAAACATTCCCAACCAGACCATTTTTCCCGGAGGAGCTTTTACCAATTTTGACCTCGACAACTTCCTGACGTTTGGTGGCGACTGCCATGCGTTTGACCTCGATTTTTTCCCGTTTTCAGGTACCGACCCGGACCCCGCATGGCAAGTGGTTCCGCCCGGAGCGCAACCCATGACCATTGTGGCCAGGCCCCTGTTTGTGGATGAGATTTTGGTTTCGCCAGGATCTAAACTGGCCGGTTTTGTCAACGGTGTTTTGGCCGGATGGGCCGCACCGACGGGTGACCATTACAACCTGCAACTCGCAAACGTGGGTGCAGGCAACATAACATTCAGGTTTTACGATGCGGCAAACCAGTTTTTATACGAAGACAGCACCAGCCTTGGTTTCAATGCCGGCGGTTCGACAGGTACAGTCGCCTCGCCTTATTTGATCCAGCTATCTCCCTTGTTTCCAATACTTTCCAACGATGGGGTAGTGAGCATATCGGTACTTGATCCGACTTGGCTTGGGGTTTTTCCAATTGATTTTATCGTATGGGACTGTTTGTATCCCGATACAAGACGCGACACCACACAGGCGACATTTACGGTTACCACCGACGAACGTCCACAAATCACGTCGTCCGCAACGGTTGGTTTTGAAGAAAATGCCTGTTATACCTTGTACGACACCGAAACATCGGATCCTTCGGATACGGAAGGTTCAGGCCTAGTGTACGCATTGGCCGGCGGTTCCGATGTTGCACGTTTTTCCATCAATACGGTAAACGGTGTGTTGAGTTGGGTTGTGGGTTTTGTGCCCGATTTTGAAGTTCCTGCCGACGCCAATGGAGACAACAATTATGTGGTCAACGTCATGGTTACGAACACTGCAGGTTTTTCAGATACCCTTCAGGTGACGGTTTCGGTGACCAACCAGGTCCTTGAACCCTTTACAGTAACGATCAATGGCGGCGTTCCTGCGGTTTGTGTCATGGGCAATACAACTTTGCTGGCTTCGGGCGGCATTGCCTACCTCTGGAACAATGGAGCTACCACGTCGTCCATTACGGTAACTTCTGCCGGTACGTATACGGTAACCGCGACCAGCACCGGGGCCTGTACGGCTACGGCTTCCATCAATGTTGCGCCACCTGTTGTCGTAACGGCCACGGGCAGCACGGCTCCCGTTTGTCTGGGATCCACGATCCAGTTGAGTTCTACACCTTCTGGCGGCACAGCCCCGTATGTGACCTTTGTTTGGTCGGGACCGAATGGCTACACAGCCTCGACGGAAGATCCGGCAGGATTTCCTGCGGTTTTGGCTTCGGCTGGTGTTTATGCTGTAACCGTTACGGATGCTGCGGGATGTACGTCCAGTGCAACAACTACGATTGCTGTTTCCGGAACCATGGCGCCTGCCATCACGGTATCGAGCAACAGTCCCGTGTGTGTTGGTGCTTCTATCGTGCTCACATCAACGCCTTCCGGCGGCTCGGGCGTGTATACTTCGTTCAGTTGGACGGGTCCTGCGGGGTACACCGCCTCAGCACAAAATCCGGCTGGTTTTCCGTCAACTTTGGCAGCGGCCGGCACCTATGTTGTGGTGGTAACCGACAATGCGGGATGTACCGCAACCGGCAATACGGTGGTGATTGTAAACAATGTCCCGGCCATTGCAGCGGCCAACAACGGTCCGAAATGTATTGGCGGAACCATTTTGTTAACGTCCACACCTTCGGGCGGGTCGGGCGTATACACAACATTTCAATGGAGTGGTCCAAACGGATACGGATCCATTGTGGAAGATCCTGCCGGATTTCCGGCTTCATTGGCCAATGCAGGCGTGTATAACGTTTCCGTCACGGACGGCAATGGTTGCTCGGCTTCGGGCGCTACTACGGTTGTGGTTAACGGTCCTCCTACCGTGTCGGCAATCCTGCTGGCTCCTGTTTGTGTGGGAGGAAACGTAGCCCTGGGAAGCATGCCTTTGGGCGGTTCGGGTGTTTATACCGCGTACCAATGGAGTGGTCCAAACAACTTCACATCCGCAGTTCAAAATCCGCCGGCTTTCCCTGCCATTCCTGCAACTGCCGGTGTTTACAGTGTTACTGTTACCGATGCCAGCGGCTGCTCAGCCTCTGGCGCCATTGAAGTGAACATCAATCCTGTCCCTTCCATAACGGCCGCCAACAGTGGCCCGGTTTGTCAGGGAGCTTCGATCAGTCTGAGCTCCACACCTTCCGGTGGATCAGGCGGTTATGCCTTGTTTAATTGGACGGGTCCGGACAATTATGTTGCATCGCAGGAAGATCCGGCGTCTTTTTCCACCACGCAGGCTTCGGCCGGTGTGTACCAGGTAAAGGTGACCGATGGTGCGGGCTGTACGGCTACGGCTACAACTACCGTGGTGGTCAATACCAAACCTACCCTGGTGGCGAGCAGCAATGCCCCTTTGTGCACCGGTGGGTTGTTGTCTTTGCAATCAACGGCAACAGGAAACCTTTTGAACGCGGTGTACAACTGGATTGGTCCGAACAATTTTACTTCTGGCCAGGAAGATCCGACACCATTTACGGTAACCCTTATCAACGCAGGCGCCTACAGTGTTACCATTACCGACCTTAATGGATGTTCAGCTTCGGCCGTCACAAGTGTTGCTGTATCATCACTTCCGTCACCTTCCATTACAGCTACAAGCAACAGTCCTGTGTGCGGCGGCACCAACCTGATTTTAACCTCCACGGCAACGGGCGGTTCGGGTGTGTACGCAAACTTTGCCTGGTCGGGGCCAAACAACTTTACTTCAGCTCAGGAAGATCCAACACCTTTTGTGGTGTATACCAATGGAGCGGGAACATACAACGTGACCGTAACGGACTCTAAAAACTGCAAAGCTTCGACTACGGTTGCGGTTGCGGTAACAGGACCACCTACCAATCCTACAAGCAACAGTCCAGTATGCCTGGGCGCTCCCATCCAACTTAACGGCGGTCCTGATCTCGGCGCCGGTGTAACCTACCAGTGGACGGGTCCGAACAACTACACTTCTGCACAACGTATCCCTGCACCTTTTGCGGCCACGGCGACTACGGCAGGTGTTTACACACTGATCATCACGCAAAACGGATGCAGTGGCCTGGGAACAACCACCTTGGTTTTGTCGCCCAATTTGCCGCCGGTGATCGTTTGTCCAGCCAACACAACCCTTGCCGCCAACGCTTCGTGCAGCGCCCTGCTCGGCACTTATGCGCCTGCTTCGGTGAGCGACGACTGCACCGCCAACCCCACGGTGACGCAAAGTCCGGCCGCTTCCACGGTTTTAAACGGCCACAACGACGTTGAAACGGTGACGCTTACCGCAAACGACGGTTTTGGAAACACAGCGTCTTGCAACTTCACTGTGACGTTGAAAGACGTAACGCCGCCGGTCATCACTTGTCCGGCCAATACCACCGTCGCCGCCGATGCTTCCTGCAATGGAACATTGGGCGTTTACACGCCGGCTTCCATCAGTGACAATTGCGCAGCCAACCCAACCGCGACGCAAAGCCCAGCTGCATCAACGGTACTCAGCGGCCACAACGACGTTGAAACGGTGACACTCACCGCCAACGACGGCAACGGCAACATGGCTTCATGCACCTTTACGGTGACGTTGAAAGACGTAACGCCGCCGGTCATCACTTGTCCGGCCAATGCAACCGTCGCCGCCGATGCTTCGTGCAACGGAACAGTGGGCACGCACCAGCCGTTGTCCGTTTCCGATAATTGTGTCGCCAATCCGGCGGTGACCCAAAGCCCTGCGTCTTCTACAGTGCTCAGTGGCCACAACGACGTTGAAACGGTCACACTCACGGCCAACGACGGCAACGGCAACTCGGCTTCGTGCAGCCTAACCGTGACATTAAAAGACGTAACGCCGCCTTCGGTTGTTTGTCCGGCCAACGTAACCATCGCCGCCGATGCTTCGTGCAGCGGCGTGTTGGGCACTTACCAGGCAGTTTCCGCAACGGACAACTGTACGGCCAACCCGGCGGTGTCGCAAAGCCCTGCGTCTTCTACGGTGCTTAGTGGCCACAATGACGTGGAAACGGTAACGCTTACTGCCGACGACGGCAACGGCAATACGGGTGTTTGCACCTTTATCGTGATGTTGAAAGACGTTTCGCCGCCGGTGATCACTTGTCCGGCCAATACCACCGTCGCCG
>JADLBE010000115.1 GCA_020847915.1 Saprospiraceae bacterium
CCGGGTACCACGATTTTCACTTTCGGATTGGTGATGATAGCCGTTTCATTGAGGCCGTCGAATTTTTCGTCGAACTTGCTGTCCCGGGGCCAGTGGACTTTCGCGCTGCCCGCAGCGTCGTAACTGAATGCATACAGGTAACTGTCGGCCATGGTATTGCTCAGCACCAGTTGGTACAACTTGCCGACGGGCCAGCCCGCTGTAGTGGCTTCATTCAGTTGGTACACGCCGTTTTTGTACACAAAGGCGGCGTCTTCAAAAACCGCTGCGCCATCCACGTAATTGACCGGATAACGGATGTTGACCTGCCCAAAAAGTGTTTTTGCAGGCGGCTCATTCGGTTGGGTAATCTTCGGCTTCGGTTTGGCGCGGTTCGGCAGGGTCATCACATAAGCATATCGCACGTGCTCCGCAAAATCACTGTATTTCACCCAGATAAAGCCGTCGTTTCCCCAGGAAGTACCCCAGCTGTTCATGATTTCAAAAGCGTTTTTCCCGTCGTCAAAACCCACCACCACCATGGCGTGGGGGCTGGAAAAAGCGGTGTCGCCGAGCATGGGCAGCCAAAATTTACTGTCGCTGTTGAGCAGGGAAAAGTTGTTGCGCAAACGCATGGCGATCACGACGGGTTTGCGGCCGGCAAGGGCAAGTTTGGTTTTGTCAATTTTGACCCGCGCGGAGGCATCCGAACTGAACAAGGTCATCCAGTCCTTGATGCGGTTCTTTCCGGCAACCTGCATTTCCTCATCGGTGGGTAGCCGTTTGCAGTTGTTGGGCCGGCTGTCGAACTCGCGGGAAGGCACATTGCCCGATTTTTCGAGGAAATCCAGGGCGACATCTATATGAGAACCCTGGTCGCAGTTTTCAAAATCTTCCCGGATCTGGTTGTATAAAAAAAGAGCCGAAAAGGCGCTGTCGGTCACCACTTTTTGCCGGCCTTCCCAATTGTTATGGATGGCGTAGGCGATGGAATAAGCGCCGTAGCCCGTAGCCCAGCCGGTACAGGATGACACCTGGCCCTGGTGTTTGGGGCGCGGGCAAAAAGGCCGCAGATCTATTTTGACCACGCCATCCAGTGCGCTTACCTCCGACTTGCCGCCGTCGCCGTACATAGGCTGACGGGGCATGCGCGCATACCGCTCGTCATCGAGGATGAGCCCCTGCGCGGTGGCAGTGTGGAGGGTAAGCAGCAGGGAAAAACAGCATATAAGTTGTCTGAAGGCCATATTTGTTCTAATTCACCTCGTCCCAAAGCCGGAACTTGTATTCATTGATCAGGTATTTATCCAAAATGGCTTCGTTGTACTTTTTGATCTCCTCTTTGATCCTTTTAAAAATATCGAAGGCAGCCTGACCGTATTGAAAAAGCACGGGCACCAGGGTTAGAAAACTGCTGGTGCCGCCCGAATCACCGGTCACTTCCATCAATTCCTTCTGGAAATTGGCGGTGTAGTAGTCCTTGGCCCGGTACAAGTCGCATTCCACCTGTTTGGAATAATCGTCGGGGAAAAGAACAACAAACTTGCGTTTTTCCTTGTGCAGCAGGTCGGCCTTGATGTTGTACAACACTTGGTTGAAATACTCGGCAGAAGCGTTGTAGGCATCGGCTACTTTCCGCACGTCTTCTTCCGAATAGCGGGATTGTTTGCGTTTAAAATCCCGTACGGCACGTTCGGAGGCATCGCGCATATTGTTGAATTCTTCCATGAACGGTGTTTGCAAAAACTGCTTTAACCCCACGTATGCGTCTTGCGCCTGGACAGCCTGACTCAACAGTATCAACAGCGCAATGGTGAATGATCTTCTCATTAGTTGTTATCGGTTATTAGTTATTGGTTATCTGTGTTGTGTACCTGTCGTGGCATAATGGAACACAGATGACACAGATGGGACACGGATTAACCGGATTTTAAAACGTATACGTGAGCCCGAGTCCAACGCCTGCCTGTCCGCTATACACCGGTTTGAGTTGCAAACGCGGCGCAGGGAAATAGCACTGGTCGGCTTTGGGCATTGCCGCCTTGTTCTGGTTGGCTTTTTTGATGCGGTTCATCCATTTGATGCGGTTGAACAAGATGATACCTGCGCCGATGAACACCGCGCCGCCGCCATAAATGAGGTACTGGGCGCCTTTGTTTTGTTTGTTGGCTTCGGTGTACACCTCTTCCCGGGTTTGTCCAAGTTCGGTGTAAATCGGGTCATTATCATTGACATTGTCTTTGTACACCTGGTAAGTGTCCTGTGCGTTGCCGTGTTTGACGAGGCCCGCCACTGCGAGGCCCAGGCCTGTGGTGGCAACACCGCCCAGACCGGCATAGATCGGAATGGGTTTGGGTTCGGGTCCGCTCGCTGTGCGCGGCGCCAGGGGATTGATGGCGATCACGTCCATTTTGAGGTTGGAAATCTGTTCCTGGGTGTAGCCGTCGTTGGCGTAGTACCAATAGATTTTTTTGTTGATACCGGCTGTTTTGTTTTTCCCGATATCGCCGGAAGTATTTTTGGGCGTGATGCTGGGATTGTAGGATTTGAGGCAAACATCGAATGTGCGGTACTGGCCCTGTGGCGTCAGGTCAAAAGAGAAGGTTACTTTTTCGTCGTCTACTTCCGGTTTTAAATTCCGGACGATCTGGCTCATTGCACCCGCGGAACAAAGCAGCATCAGTGCAAAAAAAAGAACTTGTTTTTTCATTGTTTCAGGTTTTTGAATTGAGATAAAAGATTAACAATCATTTCTTTACGACATAAAACGGCAAATCGCCGATTTTGTCCCGGTCCTGCATTTTGGGGGTTTGAACCTTGTTGTTTTTGATGCTGCGCACCATCCTGGGCACTTCGCCCTTGATGTAAGCGAACAGTTCATTGACCGTAATGACGCCATTTGCATTGGCATCCGCTTTGCCTTCTTTCAGGGCCCTGACGATGGCTTCCGTGAACGCGCCGTTCCCCCATGCTTTGTCTTCATAGGAGATTTCATCGCCCGAACTGGAGGCCACGATAGCGAGTCCTTTTTGCAGCCGCGCCCATTCCGCCAGGGCGCGTTCCACTTCGGAGGCCGTGGCTTTAGCGCCGCTTTTGGCCGGGTCGAATGCGCCGCCGCTGTGGCAGGCATCCATAAAAATCAGTTTGTAACAATTCAGGCTGGACAGCACCTGCAACACGTCGGAATTGAAAGAGACCGAGGTGGCGCGTTCTTTACTGCTGCTGAAATCCTCGCCCTGCAACCGGAGGTCGTTGTTGAGCATAAAACCGTGTGTGGACAGGAAAACGATGATCAGGTCGTTGGGGCCGATATCACCGGTCCGCATTTTGGTATCGAGCAATTCGATCG
>JADLBE010000116.1 GCA_020847915.1 Saprospiraceae bacterium
ACTGTCAACAATGACGAACGACACAACGCCAGTCATTACCGACCACAGCATAGAAACTTTTCATGAGATTATATACGGGAAACCGCCGCGGTGCAAATGAGCGCCGCGGTTTTTTTTTGCCCCTACCTGAGTGGGTATTTCCACTGGGCGATAAGTGCCGTTTTGCTGTCCTTTCCTGCCCCTATGTCGGCCTCTACCTTTGTATCACCAAAGATCGCCACCCAGAGGTGGAAAAAAAAGGCCCGATAGGGCTTACTTGTGCCTTATAACGGATAAGCATGACGGCAGCGCAAACGAGCGCTGCTTTTTTTTTATCCCAAAACCGCAACAGCGGTGTGCGGGGTGACAAGCACTGGGAGATACTTGCCCGTTGACTGTCCTTCTTTGACCTCCTCCAGACTTCTACCTTTGTAACATCAAAAATAGCCAATCAGCAGAGAAACACTTTCCCGACTGAAGGCTCATGAGATTGTGACGACTATTGAAAAAACGGCAGCGCAAATGAGCGTTGCCTTTTTTTTTCAAGCACAGCCTTAGGTGCGTGGGATCTGTTTCATACCCACTTTTTCGCTTTAGCAGTGTTTAGAGTCTCCCACTGGGCGATAATTGCCGTTTTGCTGTCCTTTCCCGCCCCTTTGTCCGCCTCTACCTTTGTAACACCAAAGATCGCCACCCAGAGGTGGAAAAAAAAGGCCCAACGGGGCCCAACTTGTGACTTATAACGGATAAGCATGACGGCAGCGCAAACGAGCGCTGCTTTTTTTTTGCCCTTTAAGAAGTCACAGAATCCTTTAAACCAACTTTTTAGGTATTTTAGAAGCATAAAAAATGCCCATTCGCTGTGTTAAAAAAGGAACCAATCTGTCTTAAAGGATCTGTATGCTTTGAGCCCATCTTTGTACCATCAGCGCAAACAACGGTTTGTGCTCCTAAAAACAGACCTCCCTGGTCACTCGAGATTACTGGATCAATGTGTAAAGAAATTGGCGACGCTAAGGAGTGTCGCCATTTTTTTTAGGGCATTTTTGAATGTCGGTTTGCTCTTAAACCAAACGTTGCCGCCGTTTGAATGCGGCAATCGACCAGCGTATTTTTTCGTACCCGAATTTTTCCCCGAAGTGGTCGTAAATTTCCTTCATCACATAAGGTTCGCTGAACAGGCTCAGGCTACCCTGGATAATGTCTGTTTCTTCCGGCGATACCCACTTTTGAATATCAACATTTTCTCCACGTTCGTACATGGTAGCGAGGTGACTCACAACGGTGGCCGTACTTACGTTGCGCATGCCTGCGATTTCTTCGGGGGTATGTCCTTTTTTGAAGAGGTCCCAACTTAACAGGTAAGTGCTTCCGGTCACTTTTTGCCCTTCGTTTGTTTTTTCAAGAACGAAATTGCGAATCGCGTTGATGAAGGCATCGCCGTACAATTGCAATTTGCGCTCACTTACGCCGCTGACTTCCAACATGTCGGCATCGGAAATGGGACGGCGTTCCACCATTTGCTCAAGTGTGGCATCGCTGAAAATGAGGTAAGGAGGCACGCCGTGTTGTTGTGCGAGTTCGCGGCGTAGTTCCCGCAATTTGTCGAACAAGCCCTCCCGCAGCGATTGGACGGGTGTTTGGTGGACTGTAGATTTTGATTTGCCCGCAGCAGCAGGTTTTTCCTTCTCTTTGTCCGATGGCAAGGCAAGCGAAACCTGTTTGCCTTCCAGCAAAACAGCTTTGCCCATGTCGGTCACTTTCAGGTTGTTGTGGTCGTCGTACGCGATTTCAATAAGTCCGTGGTGCAACATTTGTGAGATCAGGAACAACCAGTCGTCGTAACTGTATTCACGACCGGCTCCGAAAG
This sequence comes from Saprospiraceae bacterium, assembly GCA_020847915.1. GTDB lineage: Bacteria > Bacteroidota > Bacteroidia > Chitinophagales > Saprospiraceae > M3007. The sequence continues at coordinate 1,850 of JADLBE010000116.1, forward strand.
TTTTGATTTTGTTGAAACCGCGTTCAAGGACATCGCGCCGCTGACTGCCCCGCAGAACTTCCACCAAAATGCTCATGCTTGCTTTTTCGCCGGTTCGCAGCACGGCAGACAAGGCTTTTTGTGCTGCTACGGTGCCATCGAACTGTCGTGGCGGACTCAGGCAAACGTCGCAGTTGCCGCAATTTTGCTCGTAAGTTTCTCCGAAATAATTCAGCACCGTTCTTCGCCGGCAAACGGGTGCTTCGGCGAATTGGTACATGCGGTTGAGCTTGGCAAGTTTAAGTTCTTTTTGTTCGTCGCTGCTTTCTCCTTCCTCGATCATTTGGCGGTAAGCTTGAACATCGGCGTAGCTGAAAAAAAGCAATGCCTCGGAAGGCAATCCGTCGCGGCCTGCCCTGCCTACCTCCTGGTAATATCCTTCCAGATTGCGCGGCAGGTTGTAATGCAACACGTACCGCACGTTGCTTTTGTCGATGCCCATACCAAAAGCGATGGTGGCACAAATGACCGGGATACGGTCGTTGATGAAATCGTCCTGCACTTTGCTGCGCAGGTTGGGTGGTAATTCGGCATGGTAATAAGCTGCACGAACACCTTTGGCGTTGAGTTTTTCGGCGAGCATTTCGCAACTCTTGCGTGACAAACAATAAATGATGCCCGATTGGCCGTGGTGTTTTTTGGCGAATTCAAGGATCTGCTCGATGCGTTTTTGCCCCGGGCGAACGTGAAGCGATATGTTGGGGCGGTCGAATGAAGCGATAAACAAAGCCGGGTCGCGGAGTTCGAGCTGCGACAAAATGTCCTTGCGGGTAAGTTTATCAGCAGTGGCCGTAAAAGCCAGCAAAGGAACATCGCCGAATTGTCTGCGCAAAAAACGAAGCTGGGTGTACTCAGGCCTGAAGTCGTGGCCCCAGGCAGATATACAATGTGCTTCGTCCACAGCAATCAGACTGATGTTGAGGCGCTTGAGCAGGGGTAGGAAAGATTGAGAAACGAGTTTTTCCGGACTAACGTACAGTATTTTTATGTTGCCGGCCAACAGTTCGTCTTCGAGCTTGTGCGCTTCCTTTGTGTCCAGACTGCTGTTGTAATACGCCGCCAAAACGCCGTTGGCGCGTAAGCCCTGTACCTGATCCTTCATAAGGGCAATGAGCGGACTCACAACCAAGGCCGTGCCTTCCAGGGTAAGGGCAGGCACCTGAAAACACAGGCTTTTGCCGCCGCCTGTGGGCATCAGCACCAATACATCGCGTTTGTCGTAAACGGCTTGTATGATTTCGGCCTGGAGGGGACGGAACTGGTCGTAACCAAAGACCTTTTTTAGGGTAGTACGGGCGAGATCAAGGTTCATGGTGCGGCGGTGGAGGTATGGTAAACCAAACAATCCGTCCCAACTGGACGGGCAAATGTCTTTTCGACAGCAAATTTAAAACAAAAAATTTATACATAAGGCGGTGTTACTCAACATGCGCTCCAAAAGATACATTTTTTTTAAATTAAACTGTTGTTTTTATCACACAAATTGTTTTAAATTTGTAGTCGAATCTACAACAGCATCAGCAGGGTGTTTCTTTCATGAAATTGAGCGAATCAGCCATGTTACAAGTAACTACACTACCATTGACAGCCCGCATGTGGCACTATTTTAAAACAAATTGGTTTATAATCGCCCTTGTTTTGCTGGCGTTTGCGGCCCTGTTTCGCAACAACATCAGCGTGCGTTTTGGAGGCGAAAAGGATGCAGCGCCGGTTGAAAAAACCGAGGGCGGAGGTGAGAAATTTACCAAACAAAATGGTAAAACCACTTCTCGTCTGGGATTGTTTGACAACAGTCCTGAAAGAGCCGTCATGCCCGGCATCGGCGATGCAGCAGCAATGTCGTTCCTCCGGCGTTTTAAAAGCACAGCACAGGGGGAGTCTCGGAAGTTCGGCATGCCGGCATCGGTATTGTTGAGCCTGGCTTATGTGAACAGTTTTGCCGGCTCACGTGCCACCGTTGAACAGGCAAGCAATTATTTTGCGCTGCCCTGCGCTTCCAATTGGGACGGCAATACGGCATCCATCGACGACCTTTGTTTCCGACAGTACGAAACGGCGTGGGAAAGTTTCAGGGACTTCAGCATCCACATGAGTACCCAGGACTGGTACGGGACTACCCGCAAACAGGCAGGCTCCGATTGGCAGGTATGGCTGAAAGCCATGGATGGCAAAGGCCTGTCCGATGTGGCCGGAGCCGAACAGGAGATGCGTCGGGTGATTGAGAAGTATAGGCTGTTTGAGCTGGATCTTTGAGCTGAAAGTGGAAAGTGGAAAGCTGAAAGTAATTGACAATCAATAACTTTCAGCTTTCCACTTTCCACTTTCAGCTATTCACAACAGCATCTTCAAAAGCTCCCCGGCGGCTTTGGCCACTACGGTTCCCGGACCAAAAATGGCGGCAGCGCCAGCTTCGCGCAGGTATTCGTAGTCCTGTTGCGGGATGACGCCGCCAACAACCACGAGAATATCTTCGCGGCCCAGGGCGCGCAAAGCATCGATGGTTTCGGGTACCAGGGTTTTGTGTCCTGCTGCCAGCGATGAGATGCCGAGGATGTGTACGTCGTTTTCGACAGCTTGTTTGGCGGCTTCTGCGGGGGTTTGGAAAAGCGGTCCGATGTCGACATCGAAACCAAGGTCGGCAAAAGCCGTGGCGATGATTTTTGCACCGCGGTCGTGCCCGTCCTGGCCAAGTTTGGCCACCATGATGCGCGGCCTGCGGCCTTCGAGCGCGGCGAATTCATCGGCCAGCGCCCGGGCATTTTCAAAGTCTTCGTTGTTTTGCATGGCGCCGGCATAAACACCCGAAACACTTCGGGTGGTGGCAGTGTAACGACCAAAGGCATTTTCCATGGCCAGAGAAATTTCACCCAAAGTTGCCCGGCTTCGTGCGGCTTTTACGGCGAGTTCGAGCAGGTTGCCTTCGCCGGTTTGTGCACATGTTTCCAGGGCCGACAATGCATTTGCCACATCTGCCTGGTTGCGGTTTTTTTTCAGGGTATTCAGGCGTTCGATCTGGCTGTTGCGAACGGCCGTATTGTCGATGTCCAAAATTTCGAACGGCATTTCTTCGGTCACCCGGAAAATGTTGACCCCCACGATGTGTTCTTCTCCGCTGTCGATGCGGGCTTGCTTTGTAGCGGCTGCTTCTTCGATGCGCAGTTTGGGCAAACCCTCTTCAATGGCTTTGGCCATGCCGCCCAGAGCTTCTACTTCTTCCAGCAGAACCAATGCTTTTTCCAAAAGCTCGTTGGTACGTTTTTCCACCAGATACGAACCCGCCCAGGGATCTACTGCCTTGCAAACGTCGCTTTCGCGCTGGATAAAAAGTTGCGTATCTCGGGCAATTTTGGCTGAAAAATCGGTGGGCAGCGCCATAGCTTCATCAAAAGCATTGGTGTGCAGGCTTTGGGTGCCACCCAAAACAGCGGCCATAGCCTCTATGCAGGTTCGTGCCACATTGTTGAACGGATCCTGTTCGGTGAGGCTCCATCCGCTTGTTTGACAGTGGGTGCGCAAGGCCATACTTTTGGCCTTTTGCGGATTGAAGGGTTTCAACATGCGGGCCCACAAGATGCGGGCGGCGCGCATTTTGGCAATTTCGGTAAAATGGTTCATGCCGATGCCCCAAAAAAACGAAAGCCGGGGTGCAAAATCGTCGATGTCGAGCCCGGCTTTGATGCCTGCGCGCAGGTATTCCAGTCCGTCGGCGAGGGTATAAGCCAGTTCGATTTCCGCGGGTGCTCCGGCTTCGTGCATGTGGTATCCCGAAATGGAGATCGAGTTGAAACGGGGCATGTTGCGGGCGCAAAAGGAAAAAATATCGCTGATGATGCGCATGCTTGGCCCCGGCGGGTAGATGTAGGTGTTGCGCACCATAAATTCTTTGAGGATGTCGTTTTGGATCGTGCCTGAAAGTTGGGCGGGTGTTACGCCTTGTTCTTCGGCGGCGACGATGTAAAAAGCCATGACGGGTATTACGGCGCCGTTCATGGTCATGGACACCGACATCTGGTCGAGCGGAATTTGATCGAACAGGATTTTCATGTCCTCCACCGAATCGATGGCTACGCCTGCTTTGCCCACATCGCCGGTTACGCGCGGGTGGTCGCTGTCGTAACCGCGGTGTGTTGCCAGGTCGAAAGCAACGGAAAGTCCTTTTTGTCCGGCGGCCAGGTTGCGGCGGTAAAACGCATTGCTGGCTTCAGCGGTACTGAACCCGGCGTACTGCCTGATGGTCCATGGCTGTGTGAGGTACATGCTGTTGTAGGGTCCGCCGAGAAAGGGTGGCAGGCCGGCGACGTAAGGCAGTGGTTTGGCCGAAGGGCTTTGATCGGCGCCGGCGGGCCTCAGCCGTGGATTGAACTTGGTTTTGGAAAAATCGGGTACGGGCATGCCTTTGTGGTTTCGGGCGAAAGATCGTTACTCTCGTTCGGAAAACCCACATCCTAATGGATTATCGCACAAGGAAGGTGCGCCCTGCGGTGGCATCGTCGGCAAGCATGCCGATGGTTTTGATTGAAATAGCGCTCAACATGTTGTTGCGGCACGAGGCAAACTCATTGTGCAGGGAGCATGGGTTTTTGGCATTGCAGCGCTTGATGCCCAGGGCACAGGATTCAAACACCAGGTTGCCGTCGGTAATTTTTAAAACATCGATCAAATGGGTACCTGCAGTGCTTTCGTTGGCGTAAAACCCTCCGCTCGGACCTTTGGCCGAATCGATGATGCCGTGGCGCACAAGATCCTGCAAAATTTTACCCAGGAAATGTTGGGGCATGTCGAGGGCGTGCGACAAGTCCATCAGACCTACTTTTTTTTCGTCCGTACCGTGGATGTTGATGTAGGCAAGTGCACGTATGGCGTAACCGAAGGTTTTGGAAAACATGTTGGATGGTTTGGACTTTCACAGCATCGAAAGCGGTGCTTTTGAGAAAGCAAATTTAGGTGCAAAAATAAAAGACCTTTTTATCTGTTATTAATGATTAGCATCAGTATTTGTGCTGACTACACTCATCTTGCTAAAAATTATATAGCATATACCTTTGTCGAATAAAAGAGATTTAACTCTTTATATATTTTTTAACCTTTCAATTCTTTACATTATGTATGCCTACCGTTGTCTAACCCTCTTCGTCTTGATGATTTCCCTGGTTCATTGCACCTCCAAAGAAGACGCAGAAAAAGCTGCTAAAACATCTCCTTCGCCGGTTGAAGCCGCCGAAGAGCAGCCTGAAGTACATGGAACCCCTGTGGGCGCCATAACCCTTACCAACCCGCTAAACAAGGAATGGGTTGCGCAGGGACAAGCCATTTACGACACCAAATGCCTTGCCTGCCACAAACTTGATGCTACCCGAATCGTCGGTCCGGGCTGGAAAGACGTGACCACAAGGCGTAAACCTGAATGGGTTATGAACATGATCACCAACGTGGAGATGATGCTCGAGACCGACGAGGAAGCACAAAAACTGCTTGAACAATGTCTCGTGCGTATGCCCAATCAAAACATAACCCAGGCAGAAGCCCGCAGTATCTACGAGTTTATGCGCAGCAACGACGGCGAGAAATGATCAGGACTTGTCCTGAGCGACAGCGAGGGATCTGGATTTAAGGATTTACGGGGTTGATTTTCAGGATTTTATGGATATCGTCCAAGTGCAGCCTTTTTTCCAGGTAAACATAAAACACCATCCATTTAACAATATTCATTATGAAATTCCAACATTTAACAATTCTGGCGGCGGTCTTTATTTTGGGCCCCGTCCTGCTTACATCCCCCGGTTGTAAGCCCAAAAACATAGGCTCGGCCGTTGAAGGCGATGCCGCAGGTAAAACTTATGTGGCTCCCGGCAAATACGACGAGTTTTACAACATCGTTTCCGGTGGCTTCAATGGCCAAATCAGCGTTTATGGCATTCCTTCCGGCCGTATGCTGCGCATCATCCCTGTTTTTTCGCAGTTTGCTGAAAACGGTTGGGGATACAGCGAAGAAACCAAACCGATGCTCAATACATCGCACGGTTTTGTACCCTGGGACGATTCGCACCACATCGCCTTGTCCACCACCAAAGGCGAACACGACGGCCGCTGGGCTTTCGTAAACGGTAACAACACACCACGCATCGCACGCATCAGCCTCAGCACCTTCCGCACCGAAGAAATCATCGAAATTCCCAACAGCTCCGGCAACCACTCTTCCCCTTTCCTTACCGAAAACAGCGAATATGCCATAGCCGGCACACGTTTCAGCTATCCGATGGACAACGACGGCGCCAATCCCGATGTAAGCATCAACAGTTACAAGGAAAACTTCAAAGGCACCGTCAGCTTCATCGGCATCAACCCCGAAAGTGGTCGTATGAACGTGGCTTTTCAGTTGATACTTCCTGGTGTGAACTTCGACCTTTCCCGCGCCGGCAAAGGCAAATCGCGTGATTGGTTCTTCTTTTCCTGCTACAACACCGAACAGGCCAATACCCTGCTGGAAGTGAACGCTTCGCAAAAAGACAAGGACTTCATCATGGCCGTGAACTGGAAAAAATGCGAGGAATTGGTGAAAGCCGGTAAAGGCCAAAAACAAAAAGTTCGCTACGCCCACAACGTGTACGATGATAAGGTACACTCCGCAACCTCTACCATCGAAACTGAAGTTATTGTACTCGATCCGAAGCAGTTCATCGACCAAGGCCTTGTGTACTTCATGCCTTGCCCAAAAAGTCCGCACGGCTGCGACACCGATCCAACCGGCAGTTACATCGTAGGCAGCGGCAAACTGGCCGCAGTTATCCCCGTTTTCTCATTTGATAAAATTCAAAAAGCCATCGCCGACAAAAACTACGAAGGCATGTACGACGGTCTGCCTGTGCTTAAATACGACGCTGTATTGCATGGAGAAGTCAAAAGGCCGGGTCTGGGTCCTTTGCACACCGAATTCGACGGCAAAGGTTTTGCCTACACGTCGTTTTTCGTATCATCGGAAATTGTCAAATGGAACATTGAAACCCTGGAGGTAGTTGACCGCGTACCGACGTACTACTCCATCGGTCACCTCAGCATTCCCGGTGGCCCCACCGCCAAACCCCACGGCAAATACGTGATCGCGTACAACAAAATCACCAAGGACCGCTACCTGCCCACGGGCCCTGAGCTTACACAATCGGCCCAGATGTACGACATATCCGGTGATAAAATGAAACTCCTGCTCGATTTCCCAACCGTTGGTGAACCGCACTACGCCGAAGCCATTCCGGCGTCGCTGGTGTCTCCCAAATCGGTGAAAATGTTTAAAATTGAGGAAAACCAGCACCCGTACGCCGCCAAAGGTGAAAAAGAAGCCAAAGTGGTGCGCGAAGGCAAAAAAGTGCACGTGTACATGACTTCCATCCGCTCACACTTTGCGCCCGACAACATTGAAGGCGTAAAAATGGGCGACGAAGTGTATTTCCACGTAACCAACCTCGAACAGGACTGGGACGTACCGCACGGCTTCGCCGTAAAAGGTTCGAACAATGCTGAAATCCTCATCATGCCCGGCGAAACCTGCACACTCAAATGGGTTCCGGACCGCGTTGGTGTCATTCCAGTCTACTGTACCGACTTCTGCTCGGCCCTCCACCAGGAAATGCAGGGATACGTCCGCGTGTCACCCGCAGGTTCCAACGTACCCCTGAAATGGAGCACCGGTGAGACCCCCGAAGCCGGATTGCCAAGTAAATAACTATTTAGCTGAAAGCTGCAAGTTGAAAGTTGAAGCCACTTTCAGCTTTCAACTTGCAGTTTTCAGCTTTCAACTTTCAGTTTTCAACTTTCAGCTAATCATGAACGCCCTTTCCCGATCACTTATAGGCTTTGCATCGCTGGCCCTTATCGCTACTTTGTTTGTGCCGCTTTGGCAAATACGGCTTTGGGCGCCCCAATACCCCGAAGGTCTGGTAATGCGGATTTGGCACAACAAACTCAGCGGCGATGTCGACATCATCAATGGTTTGAACCACTACATTGGTATGCGGCACATTGAAGCATCGATGTTCCCGGAATTCAAAGTCATCGGTGGTTTGTTGATTCTTTTGGCCCTTATTGGTATTTGGGCTGCGTATTCGGGCAAACGCAAAGCCCTGGTTACGTTTGCCGTTAGCTGTTTGTTGCTTGGCGTTGCAGCACTCATCGATTTTTACCGGTGGGGATACGATTACGGTCACAACCTCGACCCCAAGGCTGCTATTCACGTGCCTGGCATGGCATACCAGCCTCCTGTTTTGGGGTATAAAAACCTGCTCAATTTCCTGGCTTATTCGGGTCCGGACATTGGCGGATGGATTATGATCGGAGCAGGCGCCATAGCCGTTGGTTTGCTGGCCTGGGGTATTTTCCAGGACCGTCGCGCATTGCGTGCAACCAAAGTGCTGGGTCTACTTGGTGTCGTGGTGTTGATGGGTGCTTGTTCACCCGAGCCCCGTCCGCTGAACTACGGTAAAGACGCCTGTCATTTTTGCAAAATGACCCTCAGCGACAAACGTTACGGCGCTGAGATTGTGACGCAAAAAGGCAAGGTATACGTGTTCGACGACCTCAATTGTATGGTGGGTTTTGAAGCCAAAGGCGAAGTGCCGTCGGCCCAGATTGCGCTCAGACTGGCAGCCCGTTTCGACGTACCACAAACGCTTATTCCAGTGGAAAACGCTGTTTTTCTGCACGCTGCGGCGCTTAAAAGTCCAATGCGCGCCGATGTGGCCGCTTTTGGTGCGCAGCCAACCGCACAGGAAATTCAAAAACAATACGGCAGCGGCGAGATCATGCATTGGGCCGATGTTGTCAAATTACTTCAATAAACCGCGCCATGAAAATGCAATTGTTTACCCTCCTGTTGCTTTGTTTTTGGGGCGTTGCGCAAGGCGCCACCCTCGAAGTTGGCAAAGGCAAAACGTACGGTACCATCCGGCAGGCCCTGGAGGCTGCCATGGCCGGGGATACCGTACGCATCCATCCGGGCGTGTACGCTGAAGGCAACTTAACCCTGGGTAAAAAAGTTACCCTTGTTGGGGTGGATTATCCAGTGCTTGATGGTCGGAACAGCGATGAAATCATCACCGTAACGGCGCCGGGTGTGGGTATTTTTGGTTTGCAAATTCAAAACAGTGGCCAGCTCAACACCATCGACCTGGCGGGCATCAAGGTATTGTCGACCAACCACGTGCGCATTGGCAACAACCGCATGCGCAACTGCAACTTCGCCATTTATTTATCTAATGTACAGGATTCAGAAGTGTTTGGAAACGATGTGCAGGGCACGCCCAAAGAAGAGCAAAACACCGGCAACGGCATCCATTTGTGGAAGTGCGAAAGGATCAGGATTGAAAAAAACTACTGTACAGGCCACCGCGACGGCATCTATTTCGAGTTTGTTACCGATTCCGACGTGCTCGGCAACCTCAGTGAAAAAAACATCCGTTACGGATTGCACTTCATGTTTTCGCACAACGACCGCTACCGCGAAAATACCTTTCGCAACAACGGTGCGGGCGTGGCGGTGATGTATTCCCGGCAGGTGGAAATGACCAACAATCATTTTGAGCACAACTGGGGAGGCGCCGCTTATGGCTTGTTGCTGAAAGACATTTCCGACAGTCGCATCCGCCACAACGAGTTCAAACAAAATACCGCCGGCATTTACATGGAAGGCGCCAGCCGCATCGATGTGGAGCAGAATCGTTTTGAAGCCAACGGTTGGGCTTTGCGCGTGCAGGCCAGTTGCGATGCCAACAACGTACGCGAAAACGTATTTATCGGCAATTCCTTCGACGTAGCCACCAACGGCCACCTGGTATTGAACAAATTTGAGGGCAACTACTGGGACAAATACGAAGGTTACGACCTCAACCGCGACGGCGTGGGCGATGTGCCCTTCCGTCCGGTAAGCCTGTACGCCGTCATTGTTGAACGGATGCCCTTTTGCATGGTGCTTATGCGCAGCTTTATGGTGTACCTGCTCGACAAAGCGGAGAAAATCATGCCTTCCCTTACCCCCGAAATGCTCCACGACGAAAAACCGCTCATGCGCGAACCCCAGCTGAACCAAAATCACCCAACCTAACATCCTTACAAACGAAAAGTATGAAATTCCAGACCCTATTTCTGATGTTTAGCGGCGCATTGTTCCTTATCGGACTTGGCCAGTGCACTGCATCCACCACCAACGAATCCACCACATCAACGAGTTCCGCTTCAGCCGATCCGGGTCAGGCGGCCGTGAAAGACGATGAGTCGCAAAAAGACGTGGTTAAGGTCGCTGTCGGCAGTCCCGACCACACCACACTGGTAGCCGCCGTCAAAGCCGCCGATCTGGTAGACGACCTTTCCAATGCCGGTCCGTTCACCGTGTTCGCACCTACCAATGCAGCATTCGACCTGCTTCCTGACGGCACGGTGGAAAGCTTGCTGAAACCCGAAAACAAATCCAAACTGGAAGAAATTCTTCAATACCACGTAGCAGTGGGCGTGTATAAATCCGAAGCGTTGCGCGACGGACAAATCATCGGAATGGCCTACAGCGGCAACGTTAAAATTGCCGTAAAAGACGGTAAAGTTACGGTAAACGGAGCCAACATCCTGGCCAGTGTACCGGCATCCAACGGCATCGTGCATGTTATCGACAAAGTGCTCCTGCCGGAGTAAAAGTTTAAAGTTTAAAGTTTAAAGTTTAAAGTTTAAAGTTTAAAGTTTAAAGATGGGCATCCCACTGAAGCGTGGGATGTGTTCCGGGGTTCGGAGGTTGTAGGGGCGCCCCTTGCGGGTGCCCTGGTTCCGGGGTTCGGAGCAAACATGGTGCTCACCCCTTGCGGGTGCCCTGGTTCCGGGGCCATGAGCAAACATGGTGCTCACCCCTTGCGGGTGCCCATGTTCCGGGGTTCGGAGATTGCAGGGGCGCCGCTTGCGGGTGCCCGCGCTGAGGAGTTCAGGGTTTGAAAATTAATTAAAAGAGGAATATGAATCATTTAAATCATCATAAGGATACACTGTTGCAACCAGTAGGTTTGGGTGTTTTGTCATCATCAAATACCCTCCAAACGGTGGAACAAGGGCACCCGCAAGTGGCGCCCCTACAGGCTCCGGCTCTGGAACAAGGGCACCCGCAAGGGGCGCCCGTACAGGCTCCGAACTCCGAACAGATCCCACGATTCGCTGGGATGACAACTACCCCGCACATGCTTATTACAGATTCCCTGGTCAAACAATTCGGTCGCCTCAGGGTGTTGGACAACATCAGCGTACAGATGGCACGGGGACAGGCCGTTTCGCTCATCGGACCCAACGGCTCGGGCAAAACGACCTTCCTCAAGTGCCTGCTTGGTCTGGTGTTGCCCGACAACGGCCAAATCACCTTCGACGGCGAGTCGATGCTCAACAACCCCGCTTTGCGCAGCCGTATCGGCTACATGCCGCAGATCAGTCGGCTGCCGGAAAACATGCGTGTCGGTCAACTTTTCGACATGATTCGTGACCTGCGTAAAGGCAACGCCAATGGCTACGACGACGACCTCATAAAAGCATTCGACGTAGCCGCCTTTTCCAACAAAAACCTGCGTACCCTCTCGGGTGGTACGCGCCAAAAAGTGGGCGCTTGTTTGGCATTTATGTTTGATCCCGAAGTGCTCATCCTCGACGAACCCACGGCAGGGCTTGACCCCGTCTCGGCCGAAATTCTGAAAGAAAAAGTATTGGTGGAAAAGCAAAAAGGGAAACTCATTTTGCTCACCTCCCACATCCTGAGCGACCTCGACGAGCTCAGCACACACGTCATGTACCTCAACGAAGGCCGCATGTTGTTTTTCCAGTCGATGGAAGATCTTAAGGCCCAAACCGGTGAAACCAAACTCACACGGGCCATCGCCAACATTATGAAACAAAGTTTATGAAAACCTCCCTCGTCAAATACGTCCTGTACGACATCCTGCAAAACCGGATCGTCATCGCCTACACGGTTTTTCTGCTTGCGGTGTCGATGGGATTGTTTGCGCTGAGCGACCAGCCGGCGCAGGGCCTCATCAGTTTGCTCAACATCGTGCTTATTGTGGTGCCTTTGGTGAGCCTGATTTTTTCCACCATCCACCTCTACAACGCGGCCGATTTTATCGAGTTGCTGGCTGCCCAGCCTTTGAAACGCAGCGCCATTTTGTGGAGCGAATTTTGGGGACTTTCTCTGGCCATGATCACGGCCATCATCATCGGCGTGGGTATTCCGGTGTTGGTTTACGCGCCCAATCCGACAGGTTTTTCACTGCTCGGCACCGCACTTTCACTCACTCTGGTATTCATTGCCCTGGCTTTTTGGGCCAGTGTGGCCACGCGCGACAAAGCGCGGGGCATCGGCGTGGCTTTGCTTACCTGGTTTTATTTCGCTTTGTTGTACGACGCTTTGGTGTTGTTCATCCTTTTCGGATTCGCCGATTATCCTTTGGAAAAAGCCACGCTGGCGTTGATGTCGCTGAATCCCATCGATTTGGGTCGCATCATCGTTTTGCTTCAGATGGACATATCAGCCCTGATGGGTTACACCGGCGCCTTGTTCAATGCCTTGTTCGGCACGGTTTGGGGCATCATTTACGCCTTGAGCATCATGCTGCTGTGGGTGGCTGCGCCCCTGTATTTCGCGCAGCGTATTTTTCGAAAAAAAGATTTGTAAACACATAAACACAAACACATGATTACCATACAGGAATCGCTTCAAATGCCTACCGTTGCTGAAATGGTGGCATCCGATTACCGCAAAGCGCATGTTTTTAGTCAGTTCGGCATCGATTTTTGCTGCGGAGGCAAAAAGCCGGTATCCCAGGTTTGCGCCGAAAAAAACGTTGACCTCGCCACCCTTGAGCAGGCATTGATGCAGGTTGACGCCACGTCTGCCGGCAGCGGCATCCACTGGGATTTTTTATCCTGGGAGAAACCGTTTCTCATCGATTTTATCGTAAACGCCCACCACGGCTACGTTCGCGCCCAGATACCCAAGTTGCTTGCTTACGGCGCCAAAGTGGCCCGCGTGCACGGCGATGGAGCGCCCGAAACCATCGAAATTCACCAGCTTTTTCAGACACTTGCTGCAGAGCTGTTGCAACACATGGACAAGGAAGAAAATGTCCTTTTCCCCTGGATTAAACGTTTGCACGCAGGTGTAACCGAAGGCAATCCGCCATTTTCGATCGAAAATCCCATCGAGGTTTTGGAAAACGAACACGACGAAGCGGGCGCCATCATGCACCGTATACAGGCGTTGAGCAACAACTTCACACCGCCCGAATGGGGCTGCAATACATTCCGGGTGTGGTACGCCAGTTTGAAGGAATTTGAGGACGATTTGCACCTGCACGTGCACCTCGAGAACAACATACTGTTTAAACTTTGACATTTCATTTTGGGGTGTTTTGCGGTTGTTTTTAGGCAGCCAGCCGAAAAAAAACTGCAAAAAACCCCCAAATGAA
>JADLBE010000117.1 GCA_020847915.1 Saprospiraceae bacterium
AAATCATCGTCGACATCATGAACCGCATGGGTTACAAACAGGCGCCGTACAATGCCAAAACCATGCTGGAGGAAATTGCACGTATTGTGCCGTTTTTTGCCGGTGTAAAATGGGATGAACTCGGCGAGCAGGGCAAACAATGGCCCGTGAATGCTGACGGCACGGATACCAAAATCCTGCACGTGGATGCGTTCAAACGCGGTAAAGGCAAATTCCACTTCAAGGAATTTAAGGAAACAAGGGAAATCACCGACCACCAGAAGGATTTCCCCTACATCCTCACCACCAACCGCGTTTTGGAACACTACAATGCCGGCACCATGACGCGCCGCACACCCAACGTGGAACTCGTAACAGAGGACCTATTGCTCATCCACCCAACAGACGCCGCCAACCACAACATCGTACAAGGCGACTGGGTGTGCATCGAATCGGCGCGCGGCAAAGTGGACATCAAGGCGCACCTCACCGAGGAAGTGAAACCGGGCATCCTGAGCACCACTTTCCACTTCCCCGAACTGATGGTCAACATCGTAACTTCGGATGTACACGATAGTGAAGCCAAGTGCCCGGAATTTAAGGTTGTTTCGGTGAGGATCAGGAAGGCGCGGAGGGTGGAAGAGCGGAATAGGCTGAGTGTATAAAATTTACCACATTAGGCACATGAGAATACCAAGGCACATTAGAAATTTATCTTCTAATGTGCCTTAGTATTCTCATGTGCCTAATGTGGGTAAACCTCACTTTTTCGTCTGGTGAAACCCTCCCATCGCCCAAAAAGTAAACACCACGCCCAAAATACTGAGAATCAACGGCGCGGCAGCCAGGTAGCCGGACAGACGTTGTGTTGAACTCAGGCTGCCGTAGTGCCGGATAAAAACGAAAATCGCTTTGATGCTCAGGATGAATGCGGCGCCCAGGATAAACATGGTCACGATGCTGGTATTGTCGCTCCAGCGGATGGTCCCCGGGAGAAGTTTGGGCACCACCAGCATGGCGGCGATAAGGGCCCAAATGATGCCTGCCCATTGGGGTAGCGATTCGGGTGACCAGCCACGAATCAAAAGCCAGAGGAGGAAAACTGCGCCGACGGCGACAAAAAACAGGGTGGCAAATGCCTGTGTGTAACTCATAAGGTAAAAGGGTTGTTTCCGAAGGCTAAGATAGAAAAACTTAACCTTTTACCCGCTTGCCATCGGTATCTGCACCGGTTTGCCTTTGCCGTGCCGATTTCACTTTGTTGCTGCCAAAATTTCTGGAGTACGTAAGTTTGAACGTACGTTGACTGAAATCGAGGTTACCGCCGCCTACGAGGTAAAGTTCGGGCACGTTGTTTTCAAAGTTAAACTCAACGGAGTTGAAAAGATCGTCGATGCCGAAGCGGAAGGTACTTTCGCCAAATTTTTTCTGCAAAGCCACATTCACCATCCACATGGCCTCCACACGTCCGGTGCCAAAAAGGCTGGGCGTATTGTAAAAACCGCTGAATTCACACACCACTTCTTTGGGGAATTTGAAGGTTTGTGTGCTGAAAAGCCTCATGCTTGGAATGTCATTTTGATACAAAATCCCGTCGAAGTACCCTTTCAGGAATTCCCAGTTGGCGGTGATGTTGTACTGCATGTCCCACCACATCGTCGGATGGGCAGGAAGCATGAAGGTTGCATTCCAGTTTTTGGCGTAGGACAGGTTAACGGCGGCCAAAACCTGCAGGTTGGTTTCCGGATCAACTTTGCCCTGAAATCCTGTGATGGTACTGTCTTCGTGGGTGTATTCCACACGCAGCACGATGGATTTCCTCCGGAAAGAAGCGCTTACAGAATTGGCAATGGCGGGTTGAATGGCGGCATTGCCGGAAAAAAACAGGTGCGGGCCCATAAAAATGACAAAAGGCGCCATGTCCTGAAAGGTCGGCCGGGTGATGCGGCGTGTGTAGGAAGCTTGCAGGCTGTTGTCGTCGTTGAAGTTGTGCGAGGCAAAAATGGTGGGGAAAAAATAACCGTATTGGCGATCCACAATGTCGGCCTGTTCATCGGAGCCCAGGTTGGAATTGGTGTATTCGTAACGAAGACCGGCTTTAAGGCTGGTTTTGGGGTTAATGGCGACATCGAGTGTTCCGTAAGCGGCGGCGATGTTTTCCACCAGTTTGTAGTCGGCGGTGAGTCGTGGATCTTCGACCCAATTGCCCGACTCAAATTCCTCCACGCTGACATTGTTGCGAAAACGCGAGGCGGTGGCTTTAACGCCTGTTTCCAAATTGATTTTTTTGTTGATGGGCGTGTAAAAATCCAATTTGCCCACGGCGATGTTGATGGGTGTGTTTTTGCCGCTGCGGATCATTTCCGAAAATAGAAATTCGCCGTTTTCGCCGTAGTATCGGTTGTCGTAGTCATTGGGATTGTCGTCGATGTAATAGAGGTAATCGGCGTCGAAATTGATTCTTTGTTTGCCTTCAAAAGTGTGTTGCAGGTTGATGTTGGCGCCGGCGTGTTGCCAATGGTTGACCTCGTTGTTGGTGATATCAATGAACGTATCCGGCTGAATTTGGCTGTAAATATCTTCGGTGTTTTCAGCAATCATATCCCATTTGGAATTGTAACCACTGAGCATGATACCTCCGATGGTATTTTCTGAAAAATAATAATCGAAACCGAGCCGGGCGTTGTGGGATTGATCAACGGGTTCGCGCTGGCTGTCCGTGATGGTTTCTTTTACGTCGCCTTCGTAATTTAAGGTGCGGTAAAAACTAAAAACCTGTTCGCGTTGGTCTACCAGGTAACTGTAATCGCCAAACAGGCTGAATTTTTCCTTGCGCAAGTTGAAGTTTGCACTTGCGGAACCCAGCAAACCGCGGCCGTATCCGGCGGTTGCGGAAAAAGAGCCGTTGAGGCCGTTGTCCGGATTTTTTTTCAACACCAGGTTGATGATGCCTGCGTTGCCTTCGGCGTCGAAACTCGAGGGAGGCGTGGCGATCAGCTCAATTTTTTCAATGTTGTTGGCGCTCATACCTGCAAGCATTTGCACCACAGCGTTCATGGGCATGTAGTTGCGTTTGCCGTTGATCATAACCACCACGCCGTCCTTGCCTGCCAGAGAAAGCGTGTTGTTCTGCCGGTCGAGGGTGACGCCTGGCGAGCGTTCGAGCACTTCCAGCGCTGTGGCGCCCGCTGAAGTAACGCTGTTGCTCACGTTCACCACCAGACGGTCGATCTGTTGCTCGTACAAAGGTTTTTCTGCAACGATTTCAACCTGACTTAAGGTATTGGAATTTTCCTGCAAAGCAAACACCCCGAGGTTGTGCTCGCCGGAAACTGCCGTAAGGGTAAAAATGGTGGATAACTGATCGAGGTGCCCCATCAAACTGGCTCTGACCAGGTATTGTCCCGGCGCTACTTTTTCAATCCGAAAAACGCCGTTTGGGTCCGAAATTTGACCACGAACAAGCGTCGAGTCGGCCGCATGAAGCAACAAAATACTTACGGCCGGCAAGCTGTTGCCAGACGCGTCGGTGACCGAACCGGTGAGGACATTTTGAGCTTGGTTATGGGCAAGGCATAACAAAAGAAAAACGGGTAACAGGGCAGTTGTTTTCATGGTAGGGGTTTTAGGGATCCAGTCGCAACAGGCACTTATCAAACAGCAAAGATGCAGCCGCAATAAATGCTTTGGCTTAATTTAAATACCTTAAAATAAAAACAGGTATTTACACGTATAACGTAGGCAATTATACCTGATTTTTACGAAAAAAACAAATATTCCGGACCAAACTACCTTAATTTACATCCAAATAACAAAACGTATGAAAAATGCAATTGTATTGTTGGTTTGTGTTCTGATTTTTGCACAATGCAGCCAGCCTGAAACCCAGGATTCTCAAGTAACCAGCAAGGAGGCTGTAAGCGCACCCATTTCAACCGACTCGGCAACCATGGCCATCATGGATTATGATCGGTACAAAACCAGGGTCGACAGCGTACTAACAGTTGGTAGGGATGCTGCAGATGCCGGTGTTTTGGCCCAGGGATTCAAACTGCCCAAAGGCGAGGTTGCGGCAATGGCTGCACGTATTGCACGCTCCAGCTATGATTCGGTGTATGCCATGCTTGCCATCCGGTACGACAAAAACAACCAACCGTACATGACCGTCATATTTCAGGAGTACACCGGCTCGGCTACTGCGCCATCGTGGACATTTTATGATTACTCCAGGCCCTGTCCACCAAATTGTCCGACCGATAAATAACAGCAACCTCGACCTTTTTCGATTTCAGCTGTTCCATGGCTTCCCTTGTGTGCAGATTAAATCGTAATCTTGCCGCACTTCCGGCAGGCATTTACACAACTACCCTGATGCGCCGGATGCGTATTTATGTTGTGGCACAGTATCCAACAAGAGTTTTTTCATTACACCAGTATCACCAAATGGGTGATGGTTGCTTTGTCCGTTCTGGCCATACAGCGTTGGAAGGTTTTGTCTACGCCATTGCGCATCGTTGCCGTCTGGATATTTTTCAGTTTGTTTATTGAATTGGGCGCCAGTTATGCACGGCAGGTTTACCGCAACAACCTGGCCTGGTACCACGCTTACACGCTGGGTGAATTGCTGCTGCTATCCGCCTTTTACAGCATGATTCTGGATAAAAAATCGTTCATCAGACGGTATTTTGTACCACTGACAGCGGCTTTTATTTTCCTGGTTGTTTTTAACAGTCTTTTCATCCAGGTTTTTGACACCCTAAATTCCTATTCCAAATCCCTGGTGCAAATCGTATTGATTTGGTATGCCGTTGATTTTGCGTTTACATTTTGGGATGACCACGACAAGCCATTTTATTACAACGAACTGAGGCTCATCAATTCGGGGGCACTGTTCTACTACTGCGGAAGTTTGTTCATTTTTCTGTTCAGCAGTTTGGTTCCGCTAAACGAAGACGGGTATTACTGGATGTGGGATCTGAACATGGTGTTGCTGATTATTTTCCTGTCCATGGTTTTTTTGGCCCTTTACCGTACCGGCACAAAATAACATGCTCCTAATCCCATACGTCAATACCTTTTACAGGCACCAACTTGTGCTGAATGGCATACACAACCAATCCGGCTGTGTTGCGGCACTGCAATTTGGACAGCAGGTTGTTTCGGTGACCGTCCACGGTGCGCACACTGATGAACAGTTTTTCTGCAATTTCCGGCGTGGTGCATTGTTCGCAGATGAGCTGCAACACTTCTTTTTCGCGTGAGGTAAGTTCAACCCCGAATGCAATGGGCGTTTTGGGGATGTTTTTTTCCGTCAGGCTTTCCCGGATGACTTCCAATACTTCCTGGTTGTAAAAAAAGCCTTTGTTCCGCACGGCACGAATGGTTTCGGCCAGCTCGTTGGGATGGGCGTTTTTGCCAAGATAGGACGATGCACCGATCTCGATCATGTTGAGGATGAACGATTTGTTGACATGGCTCGACAACACGATAAAATGTATGGAAGGGAACCGTTCACGGATGATACGTGCCGCCTCAACACCACTCATCACGGGCATTTTCAGATCGAGCAACAATACGTCGGGCAAGTCTTCGGACGCCTGAATTTTTTCAAGCAGATCGGCGCCGTTTTCGGCCTCAAGCATGACGTGCAGGTCTGGAAAATCTTCCAGGATCAAACGCATGCCCCTGCGGAAAAGGGCTTCATCGTCGGCAAGCGCAATAAGAATGGGTTGATTTTCCATATTTAGAAGTCAAATCGTGCTTCAAACCCTGCACCGGGTTTGCTTTGGAATGTGGTTTGCGCTCCGATGATGCGGGCCCTGCTCTCGAGGTTTTTGAGCCCCAGTCCGCGGCGTTGTACGGCATCCTGGTCAAATCCGCGGCCATTATCGCGGTAAAGCAGGTATTTATTGGTGCCTTCCGTCCCCATTTCGATGAGGATGTGGGTTGCAGCGGCATGTTTGATGGAATTGTTAAGCATCTCCTGGACAACCCTGAAGAGGTTAAGTTCCGTTTGTGGATTGTCGAAATCGCCCTTTTCCAACGTGCTTTCAAAACGTATGTCGATGCCTGAGGATTTGTGAATGGGTTCGATCAATTCTTTCAGGGCTTCGATGAGGCCAAAATCTTCGAGGGTGGGAGGCAGCAATTCATGGGAAATACGCCTGACGCTGTTCAGAGTGGTAGCAATGAGCTGATCAATTTCCCCAAACATTTCGGATTGTTCGGTGCTTCCTGCAGGCATGCGGTTGAGCCGGTGAAAAGTGAGGTGAAGCACCCCAAGTTTGGAACCTATGTCATCGTGCAGGTTGGACGCAATCCTTTGCCGTTCCTCTTCCTGAGTAAGCAGGTTTTTTTGCACCAATTCCTGTTGGTAACGCAACTCCAGCGCCTGGGTATCCATACGCTGTTGCATCATTTTTTTTTGCGCCTTACTGGAATACGCCACCATCAGCATGGCGAGTGCAATCATGATGAGGGTACCAATGGCGACAAGTACCCCAACATCTGAAACCTGGAAAACAGCGTCATTCATGCTTCACTTGGTTGGCGTTTGCACGAATATATCCTTCCAAACACATGACTGCCAAACAAATGCAGCTAAAATTTACAAAACAGGTATTTCTACCTGTTTTGCCGATTGCGTATTTCTGCGCTGTTCCTGCCAAACGTCGTGCCCCCATCTTTGTACTGTTCGCAAAAACAAACAACTACAAACTGTTTTGCAGAATTAACCCCAAAAGCGCCAACCCCACAAACCAAACCCCAAATGATGTATGCGAGAAGGCGTCGGTTAAAATCCGGCGCCAACTTCGCAACAGCAAACCTGGGGATTTTCGGGCCGGGGCTGGACCCTCAAGGTTTGGTCCTGGCAGAAAATCGCAAGATTTGCTGATAATTACCAAGTGTGTGTATGTGAGTCATTCCAAAGCGTTGGAATGGCTCATTTTTTTTCGGACTTCGGACTGTTTTACAACATGCCGCTTTCCTTCAATTCCAGGATAAGTTCGTACGTATTTGCTTTGTTGGTTTTTTTCAGAATATTTCTGCGGTGTGTGTTGACCGTATTGATGCTGACAAAAAGTTCTTTGGCTATTTGACTGCTATCCATGCCCTGGGAAATCAATTTGATGATTTCAAATTCCCTGTCGGAAAAAATACTGCCGACCTTGAGTAGTGCCTCGTCCGGGTAACGAAACAGAGAAATATCATCTCCATGGTAATAGTGGTAACTGTGTTTGTTAAATTTGACATGGGAAATATCTGTTAAAACCGCCAGAAGGTAAACGGTTTTTACTGGCGAGTTGCTGTAAAAACTGTAAATTGTAAAAAGTGTGTTGGCGTATTGCCCGGAACTTTTCATTACCCTGACATTGGCCGAAAGAATGGTTTTTCCGTGTTCCAGATAAAAGAGTTCATGGGCTGTTTTGAACAACTTTGCCGTAGCCAAACTATGCCTTACCCGATCATTCGGATGCACTGCTTTAAAAAATGCTGAGGGATCCAGTTCTTCCGGGGGAACACCGATGTAATCCAGACTTCCTTTGCTCGAAAAGTGGATTTTGATTTGCATTAAGTCGCCGGCATAAAAAAACTGGTTGTGTTGGTCAAGCAACGTTTCCAACTCCAGCACCACCGGATCCTGACGATCGATGTTTTGAAATCCCTTGCTTATGAATTTTTCTATAAACTTGTTGTACAATGAATAATCGTACGGTTGTTCCATAACAATGGTAATTGGGCAGTTTTACTGCGCAATTTGTGCAAAAAAAATGGTTTCCGGTAAAATTGTTGGTTGTCAGGAAAATATAGACACAAGGACATGCTCTTAGTGTGCCTTAGCCTTCTTCGTTTCGAAGTAAACGTGCAGGATGACGTTTATGGCAAACAGGTTGGTAACCGACGACCGGGAATCGTATTGGTAGGTAAGGTTTCCTTCAAGGGCAAACCGCGGATTCCAACCCATGGAGCCGCCGCCAATGAACCTGACCCTGTTCACGGTTTGGTAGCGGGAGTCGTAATAAGGTTCTACGTTGACGTAAGGGACGAATGACAATTTGTTGACG
>JADLBE010000118.1 GCA_020847915.1 Saprospiraceae bacterium
TGCGGGTGCCCTCGCGTGGTTGGGCAAACCGTTATTGCAATGTCTGAGGGCGTCTACCATTGACATGGCGCCCCACACAAGGGCACCCGCAAGGGGCGCCCCTACAGACGCTGCCATCGCGCGTTCGGGCAAAACAATTCCCACAATGCCAGGCGCCACACACAGGGCACCCGCAAGGGGCGCCCCTACTGACGCTGCCCTTACCGCATTTGTGCAAAACAGTTCCCACAATGCCCGGCCCCACACGCAGGGCACCCGCAAGCCCCCCCCTACTGACGTTGCTCTTACGCATTTGGGCAAAACAATTCCCACAATGCCAGGCGCCACACACGAGGGCACCCGCAAGGGGCGCCCCTACTGACGCTGCTCTACCCCACATCAACAATCAAAAATCATGTAATCGTCAATCATTAATCAAAGCGGATTGATGATTAAATGAGTGGTCAGTCGTCCGCCGTCAGTGGTCAGGTGAGTCGACTTTACTGACCACTGACGGCTGACCACTGACCACTGATTAGTGACGGCTGACCACTGACTACTGACGGTTCAACCGCTGTTCCCCCCGCTTCGTGGTGTAAAAATTGCCGGGCGCAAACCGGTGGTGCACTTTTGCATCATCAATTAAAACAACGCCCAATGACACCACATCAAATCTCCCTCGTACAAAATTCCTGGCGTTTGCTGCGCGACGTGGACCCTGCAAAAGTGGGCGACCTGTTTTACAGCAAACTTTTCCTCGACCACCCCGAACTGCGTCCCATGTTCCCGGAGGACATGCGCGGACAACACCTCAAACTGCTCAGCATGCTAAACGTTGTGGTGGCCCGTCTGGATCACCTCGACGACCTTGCAAACGACATAGCTGCACTGGCCCGCCGCCACGTCGCCTACGGCGTTAAAAACGAACATTATACCAGTGTCGGCGGGGCATTGCTCTGGACACTGGAGCGCGGACTCGGGACCGACTGGACCGGCGATGTCGCCGAAGCCTGGACCACCTGTTACGGCGTGCTCTCCGGCGCCATGATGGGCGCCACCGAAAACGCAGAAGTGCCATCCTAAAAACTACCCTGACGACCGCCTCGAAAAACCACCCTAAAACCCCAAAAACCATTGCCCCGATAAACCATCCCAAAAACCGGACCTCAAAAACCACCCCAAAAAACCTTTTTTAACAAACAATTGCATAGCGCGCGTCCGAAAAGTGCGCCACCTCAATATCCAAAATTTCAACTTCAAAACATCCAAAAATTACCAATGAAAAACATCCTTTTGGCAGCTATGCTGCTTAGCCTGTTCGCAGCCTGCAAAAAAGACAAGGACGACGATTTTACACCCCAGAATCCGCCTGTTTACAAAATTGTCGGTTTCACTTACGACAATCCTGATGTTGATGCCGAAACCATTTCTTACGATGCCCAGGGCCGTGTGGTCAAAGTTGAAGATAAATCAGAACGAATTACCGTTGAATACAACGGCAACAATGTGAAGGTAAAAGAGTGGCGAAAAGATGAAAACCGAGAGGTTTACAACGTCAGTGGTGTTCTGAATGCACAAGGAAGACTAACCTCCATCGCCGGCACCTCATCGTACAGCAGCCCGGAGGCACTTCAAACCATCCTGACCTCTTACGAATACAATGCCGACGGTTTTGTGACCAAACGTATCGACAACCGCGACAACGGTACCCATATTTACGAATACCGGTATGCGTACACGTCGGGCAACCTTACCGAACGCAAGGTGTACAAAAACGGCGTTTTGGAGTACTATGCCCAATGGACGTACGGCAATGACGACGACCCCATCGATGTAAATTTTGAATATTTCAATTGTGCCAATACCTTCACAGGCAAACACAATGCAAAGCTTCCGGTGAAATACACCTCTTTCAACAGCAACGGCACTGTGAACTGGTGGGTGGACTTTGTATACACTTTCGACCAATACGGCTATCCCAAAACCTGCAAAAATGCTTATTCCAACGGTGACAAACTGACCGTTACCTACAAATACGACTAAAGTTAAAGCATGCGGAAACTGCTTTTTATAACTTTTTGGTTTTGTGGCTGCGCCGTTTGGGCGCAGCCTTTGCCGTTTACTTTCCACCGGTTAAGTACAGAGGATGGATTGAGCATGGGCAACGTCACGGCTTTTGCCCAGGACAAACACGGTTACGTGTGGCTGGGCACTTCCAACGGATTGAACCGCTACGATGGCTACGGTTTTAAGGTACTGGAACATTTGTACGGCGATTCGACCTCGTTGCTGCCAAGCCAAATCCGCAACTTGTTTTCCGATTCTGAAGGCCGACTTTGGGTAAGTTTTATGCATGGTCTCCAGGAATACAATTTCGAAAAAAACACTTTCCGAACCTATGCCAAAGGACGCATTTTTTGGGTGGGCGACATCGTTGAAGCCAAACCGGGACTGTTGTACATTGGCACCTACGACGGGCTCGCCAGGATGAACAGCGCCACAGGAGAAATCAAAATGATGACCGAAGCGCCCTGGAACGACACCCTGCTTCGCTTCCGTGTGGTAAAAATGCAGCGTCTCGGCGACGAACTTTACATCCTTTCGCCCCGACAGGGCCTTTTGGTTTTCAACCTCACCACCGAACGCACACGCAGGCTGCAACTTCCATCAGAAATACCCATGGAAAAGATCAATGGGTTTTCCCTCGACACCGATGGCAACTGCTGGGTTTCGACCGTTGATGCAGAAGGTGTTTTGTACCAGTTCCATGTTTCCTCCGGAAAAAATTGCAAAACATTTAATGACCTTGCCTTTACTCCCGGCGGAGCTCCCAGTGCCATCGCCGGTTTGTTTCACGATAAACAAAACAGGCTTTGGATCACGACCTCTTTGAATGGCCTTGCCTTATTCGATACGGTTCACGAGCGTTTCCGTACCGTCCGTCACCGACCCAACATACGCAACAGTCCACCAGGCAACCACCTCGGCCGAATGTTCCAGGACAAACAAGGATACCTTTGGATTGGTACTGCGGGCCTAGGCGCTGCGTATTTCCACCCCGACAACCGGCTTTTCACCAGCCTGATGCCCGAAAATACGCAACAACCAGACGGCGAAGAACTTTGGGCGAGTGATGCCGTTGAATTGTCCGACGGCACGTTGTGGCTTGCCACTTCAGTAGGTTTGATTCATTACAACCCAGTTTCGGGTGCAAGCGAAGTTTTTCAAAACAAACAGGGCAAGCCAAAAGTATTGTACAGCAATTCCGTGCGTTCGCTTTGTCTCGACCGCAACGGCAACCTTTGGATTGGCACTTCGGAAGGCGTAAACAGGCTTCAATCCGGATCCAAAACCATTGAATTTCTGGACGAAAAACACGGCATCCCCAAAAGTTTCAACCTCGCCATCACCGAAGATCATACCGGAACCATTTGGTTCGGCACACAAGCCGTAGGGCATTATTACTGGCTTCCGGGCGCTGATAAAGCAGTGAGTATTTTGGAACACCCCGTTTTGAAAAACTATGCTTACCGTTTTGGTCACGTCATTTTTGAAGACAGCAAACACCGGATGTGGTTTGGGCTGGATGGTCGCGGACTCATTTTTTACGATCCTGCCAAACAAGAAGCCAAATGGTTCGAACGCACGGCCGAGGTGGACACCACCCTTGGCGGAAACTACATTTTTAGCATTGCGGAAGACAAAAAAGGGACCATCTGGGTAAGCACGGCCAACGGCTTATCGGCCATCGATCCCAATACGTTCCATTTTACCAACTACGACAAAGCACGTGGTTTCCCAGCGAACCGTACCACCAGCATGACCACCGACCGCTTCGACCGCGTGTGGGTGGGTACGCCGCGCGGCTTGTTGTTGCTCGACAGCACACACAAACACTACCGCTTGTTTGATACCAACGACGGACTTGCATTCAACGAGTTTTCCGTTATGCCGCCGACCGAATTGCGCGATGGACGATTGCTTTTCCCATCACGCGGAGGATTCGTCGTTTTTCACCCCGACGATTTCACAACCCCTCCGGCGCCTCAAACACCCTTGCTTTCGGGTATTCGTGTTTTTAACAAACCTTTCCCAACCAACGGCGAATACGAAACGCTTGAGGAATTGTACCTGCCACCCGACCAGAACTACCTGTCCCTGGAAATGACGGCCCTGAACTACCAAAACCCGCAACAAACCTGGTACGCTTACCGGCTCGATCCGTACGACAAGGACTGGACGTACACCCAGGACCGTGCGGCCAGTTACACCAACCTGCCTACGGGTCACTTTGTATTCCGTTACAAAGCGAGCACCGATCCCAACCGCTGGGAAGGCGCTGAAAAAAACCTGCGATTGTATGTAGACGAGCATTGGTACAAGGCCACCTGGTTTTGGTTGCTCGTAACCCTGACTGCCCTGGGAGGCGCCGGCTGGCTGTTGAACCGTCGTTTTCAGTACAGAAGGCTCGTACTTCAACTCGAACGCAAAGCCCAGGCACTCGCCAAGGACAAGGCCATCGTTCAGTACGAAAACCTGACCCAACAACTCAACCCGCACTTCCTGTTCAACTCTTTGGCCTCCCTGGGAAGTTTGATCCGTTTCGACCAAAAACAAGCCGTCGGATTTCTGGAATCGCTCAGCAAAATGTACCGGTACATCCTCCAAAGCAGCGAGCATGAAACCGTTTCACTGGGTGAGGAACTCAGCTTTGTTCAACATTTTATTCAACTCCAAAAAACCCGTTTTGGCGAAGCCCTTCAAATAGACATCGACGTCGACAAATCGTTGTACGACAAACGCATCGTGCCGGTAACCCTGCAAAATTTGCTCGAAAATGCACTGAAACACAACACGTTGGATATAGATGACCCGCTCATCATCAAAATATACACTTCAGGCAATTGTCTGAACGTACGCAACAACATACAACGCCGCCCCGTGGTGGAAAACTCCAACAACCAGGGCCTCGAACGACTCCGCACCTTGTACCAGTACCTCAGCGACGAGCCGCTGCGCGTGGAGGAAAAGGATGGGGAGTTTGTGGTGTGTGTTCCGTTGGTGTAGCAGGCAGCAGGCAGCAGGCAGCAGGCAGCAGGCAGCAGGCAGCAGGCAGCAGGCAGCAGGCAGCAGGCAGCAGGCAGCAGGCAGCCTGGGATCAAGAATAACA
>JADLBE010000119.1 GCA_020847915.1 Saprospiraceae bacterium
ACGAGCAGGGCACGTGAGGTGCGGTGACTTTCGTCGAGGAAACCGTAGATGGCGGCCAGGGCCAAACTGCCGAACGCGATGCCGCGCAGGAGGCGGCGCAGGTCGAAACGGTCGTCGTAACCGCCGTTGAGCCACACGGCCAGGAGCCACACTGCCGTGTACAAGGGAAAATTGAACCAGAAGATGTCGGACTCGAAATATCCGGGGTCTTTGTAGTAATAATTGGCCCAGAAATCCTTGAGAAACACCAAACCTAGGTACATCACCGCTGCATCGAGCAGGGGCATCCAGATGCGTCCGAGCAGGTTTTTGGCGAGTGTAAGTCCCGCCCGCAGCCAAATGGCCGCCTGCAGCATGGCGATGAAAAGGCCTGCCTCACGTCCGCTGAAGTGTTTTTTTGTAAAAATGATCATCGCCTGGTAAAAGGTACGCACGTAGTTCAGACTGCCTTTTTTTGTGCTTTCCCCTTTGTAATGGATGATTTTGGTGTGCGGATAGTAGTAGTTTTTGTACCCTGCCTGCACGATGCGGTACGACAGGTCAATGTCTTCGCCGTACATAAAAAACGCCTCGTCGAGCCAGCCGGCTTTGTCCAATGCTTCGCGGCGCATAAACATAAAACAGCCCACGAGTACATCAACCTCATGCGTTTCGTTTTCGCTCAGGTAGCCAAGGTAGTAGCCATTGAACAGTTTGCTGCTTGGGAAAAAGCTGTTGAGGCCCACCGTTTTGCAAAAGGCCACCCAGGGCGACGGGAAACCACGTTTGCTTTCGGGCAGGTATTTGCCGCTGCCGTCGATGAGTTTTACGCCGAGTGCGCCGGCGTCGGGATGGGCGTCCATAAAAGCCAGGCACTGGTGGAAAGTATCTTCTTCAACGAGTGTATCCGGGTTGAGCAGGAGCACGTATTCTCCCATGCTTTGGGCGATGGCCTGGTTGTTGGCCACGGCGAAACCGGGGTTGTGTTTGTTGGCGATGAGTTTGACTTCCGGAAATTTTTCCTGTACCATACGCACCGAATCGTCGACCGAATGGTTGTCCACCACCCACACTTCGCCTTCAATGCCCTGCATGGCACGGCGCACGCTGCCCAGTGCCTGCTCGAGGAAGTGGCGAACGTTGTAGTTGACGATGATGACGGAGAGGCGCATGCGGGGGCAAAGATGGTTTAAAATCTGTTTAAATCTGTGTTGCTTGCATCAGTGTCATCCGTGTGCCACTGCACTACGTTGTGATTGGTACACGGATGACACAGATGCAAGCAACACGGATTAAAACGGATTTTTTCAATCTTTACACCATGAAACAAAAACTCCTCCTGCCCATTTTCCTGCTCCTCACCGCAACCCTCTCCGCCCAGGACAACACCTCCGACGTCCTGCGCCTCGACAGCCTCTTTTGGCAAGCTTACAACCGTTGCGACGTGCCGCAAATGATGTCCATGTTTACGG
Source organism: Saprospiraceae bacterium (assembly GCA_020847915.1). Taxonomy (GTDB): domain Bacteria; phylum Bacteroidota; class Bacteroidia; order Chitinophagales; family Saprospiraceae; genus M3007. The sequence continues at coordinate 1,452 of JADLBE010000119.1, forward strand.
AAGACATCGAGTTTTACCACGACAAAGGTGGACCGACGCTTGGCCTGGCTAAGTTTACCCAATCAACGGAAAAAAACCTGTGCGGCAACCCGAATTTCCGGATTTACCGCGAAGCCTTGCCGGGTACCGTTAAGGTGTTTCCCATGCACAACCAGGGTGTATTGTACGGCGCCATTTTATCCGGCGAACACGTTTTTTACATCAGTGAAAACGGCGGAAAACCTGTGCTCGACGGGCAGGCGTTGTTCACGCATTTGTGGCGCATAACCGACCAGGGCTGGAAAATGAGCCGGGTATTGAGTTACAACCACGGGCCGGCGAAGAAGTAAATGTCATCCCAGCTCCGCCCTTCAGCGGGGCGTGGGAACTGTTCCGTTTAAATCTGTTAAGATCTGTGTCATCTGTGTCCCCTTACGTCGTGCAATGGGACACAGATGACACAGATCTTCGAACACAGATTTAAACAGATTTTACTTTTGTACTTTCTGGATTGCCGGGGCCGTCCACGTTCCATTCAACGCTTCGTCTTTGGGCCAATAGAGGCGCAGGGCCATAAAAAACGGTCCGCTGGGCGCAGGCAACCAATTGGCTTCCTTGCCTTTACCGGGCGACACGTTCTGGATGTAAAACGTGATGCCGCCATCGGCATCTTTTACAAACTGATCCATCATGGGGGCGTTGAGCAGGTAGCGGTTGAGCGGATTGGCCACGAGCAAGCTTGAAGGCAATTCGTACATCGTGAGCGACCAGAAGGCATGTGCCGGCGGCAATTGGCCGGGAGCGAAGCGCACCGTGTAGCTGTTGGCGCCGTTAAGCGGCGCTCCGGTGTTGTCAACCGTGTACATCGGGTACATGGCTTCTTCCTTGGAATTGCCAAAAATGCCCATCACGGCGGCGGACATGCGGTATAGGTAATTGTTTTTCAAAAAAGCTCGGTTTCCGAAGCCGTCGCTCGCCGTTACTTCCCCTGCATCGACGCGTTTTTTCAATTTGGCCATTTCCTCCCATGCGTCGGCCATGCCTTGTTCGATCGCTTTTTTCATTTCGGGTGAAAGTTTGGCGGCATCAACGTTTTGACCTTTGCCCACACCGATTTTGGCGAATCGGGCCATCAGTTCGGTCTCCGTGGGGTGGGTGGGGCAAAATTGCAAAACAAAATTCAGGACGTTGAAAAATTCAAGCGACGACTTCTGGGCTTCCACGCTCAGCGGTTTCACAAAGTTAATGGCGGGAGCGGGCGGCGGAGCCGGTTCGCCGGCAAAGGCCGAAAGCGTTTGAACCTTGTATCCTTCCTGAATTTTTTCCACGTTTTCGATGTCGGCAGGACGAAAAAGTTGTGTGCGGTATATGGCCGATGCCAATTCCGTTTCACAATAAAACACCGTTTTGATGTTGGGCGGTACGGTGCCCTTCCAGTTGGGGCCGGCAACCATAAAACTGCCGCCGCCGTTGCCGGTGGTGCGGCTTCCGATGTAGGCGAAGTTGTGTGTGTACGCATCGATGAGCTGTATGCTGAAATAACGGCCTTCTTCAATGGGCGGCACCGTGAGCACAATGGGTTCGGTACGCAGGTCCATACCCAACATGGAATAGGGCGTATCGGAATTGGGTGTTTGCACCACCTTGTCTTCCGGCGTAAAAACCCGGTTGTTATTGTTGATGTGGTTCCAGGGCGCCTTGTATTCGGGGCTGGCGGTATCCACGGTGTAGGCATATTGAATGCGGTAACAATCCACCAGTGGAAAGCCGTAGATGTAGGCCTCTTTGGCAATGGAACGGGCTTCTTCGAGGGTTTTGTCGGGTGTTTTGGGCGACTGACAAGCGATAATAAACGTAGCTGTCAGTAAAAGCAGGTGGCATGTTGTTTTGGTTGTTTGTTGCATGGCTGGTTGTTTTTCAAATGGTTCAACAATGCTTGGAAATGTGTTTTAAATTGAACCAAAGATAATACAACCCATATATTTGACAATAAACAACCAGTAGACAAGATAAAAAAATCCGTTTAAATCCGCGTTTGCTTGCATCCGCGTGTTCCGCGTTCCCATGCGACATCGTAATGGGAACGCGGAACACGCGGATGTAGGCAAACGCGGATTAAAACGGATTTTACTTCCTCGTAAACCAGCCAAAACGCATCGTAAGCGCATACACAGGCGCATTCAGGTCGTTGCTGTCGAGCGTTTTCCAACCATTAAAATCGCCCACGAAACGGTAACCAAAAGTACCTGCGAGACGGAACCAGCGGGCTACGTTGAGTTCGACACCAACTTCGGGGATGGCCACGAACACAGGGTCGTCCCAGCCGTCGTTGTAATGATCGTGGTAGTAATCATCGTAATAATACGAACCCACGGCGCCGCCACCGATTTTCATGGAAGTGTACAGATGCACAACTTCGTGTGTGGGCCAGTTGACGCC
>JADLBE010000120.1 GCA_020847915.1 Saprospiraceae bacterium
ATCCTCGATTGTTGCCATGCGGGTTCAGGTTCGCGCAACGTCGACGATTTTACCCTTGGAACGGCACGCCAAACCTCCGACCGCGCCAACCCGCGCGCCCTGGAAAGTTTGCTGAACGGCTATTTTACCCAAAAAACCGACGACCTTTTTTTGCCGGCAGGCAAACACATTTTGCTCGCCGCCTGCTCGAAATGGGAAAAAGCCTACGAATCCAAATTCCAGCGCGGTTTGTTTTCGTGGTTGCTGACCAACGTTTTGGAACAGGAGCAACATGCCCACGGCATCTCCTACACGCAACTGTTCACCGAAGCCAGACTCAAATCCGAGCAACATGCCTGCCGACAGCACCCGCAGTTCGAGTCGTACGGCTATTTCAACAGTTTGCAGGGGTTTTTGGGATTGGGCAGTCCGGACCAAAAAGCCCCCGTCAAAGCAGTGTACAAAGACAAACGCTGGTACGTAAGCATGGGCGCTTTATCGGGTCTGAGTACCGACAAATTGCATCCCGCCACGTTTGAAATCCTGAAAAACGGCGAAAAAGTGGGCGCCGCCACCACGTTGCATGTGGGCGTGGACGAATGCAACGTAGAGATGTCCTTTGATGCCGACATCAAAACAACTTTTGATGCCCGGCTCATCAGTACACCTGCGCCGCCGATGGTGTTCAACCTCGTGGCGCCGAAAGTTTTGGAAGAAGCCGCCCTTGCTGCGTTGGCATTGTACAGGCCACTGTATTATACCCTGCAACCGTCGTGCGACAAAGCGCCGTACACCCTGGCTTTGCAGGAAAACGAATTGCGCATCCTTCAGGCTTCGGACCAATTTGCCCTGAGCACGTTTGAAGGCAACGATTGGGATGCCATGTTTCACCAGGCGTTTGTGCGGCTGGAAGGCATGGCCCGCTGGTTAAAAATCATGCACCTCGACAATCCGGGCACCTTGTTGATGCTGAGAACCGGCGACCCCGCGACCCCGCTGAAAAGGGACGTGGAATGTGTACTATCGGAGCTCGATGACAACAAAAATGTGGTTTTTCAGCACACCGGACAGGAAATAAACATCGACATCCTGCAGGACAACGGCGTTGAAACACCCGTCCCGTTCAAACTGGAATTGCGCAACAACGCCGCCCGACCGCGCTTTTGCGCCTTGCTTTACGGCGACGAAAATTTCCGCATTGTGAAGGCTGCCACCATTGGCGAGGTGCCCGCCAACAGCACACAAACCGTTTACGAGGGCACGTTTGATTTGAAATTTAAAAAAGCCGACTACAGCATTTTGAAGGTGCTGGTGAGCAACCATGCCATTCGTCCGGAACTGCTGGAACAGGTTGCACCCATGAAAAAAGGGGAAACGCAAAAATTTTGGACGTCCAGAAACGCAGGCGAGCCGGGCATTGCGGATAACCGTGATCGCGGCATCGCTGATTTGACCGAGGATGAATCGCTGGAGCAGATCGACCTGCACGACTGGTTTGCCATCAACCTGCACATCAAATGTGTTGGCCGTCAGCCGGGCGTGGGCGAAAAGGAGCTGTTGATGGCCGGCAACAACATCGTGGTGCACAAACATCCGACCTTCCGTGCAGGCGTCGGGTTGGCCACCGTACAATCGGGCAACCGGGCTTTTGATCCCATGACCACCGTGTCGGACCTGGCCCATGCCGCAGGGTTGGAACTTTTTTCACTGGACAGTCCGTCCAAAAACGCCGCCGCCCCCAACATGCTCGTTTTGACCGACTTGCAACACGAGGAAAGTTTGTTGGAAAATCCGTTAAAAATCGAAATCGCGGCAGGTTTGCAAAAAAACGATGATCTGGAAGAATGGCTTTTGGCCTTCACCTTCGACGGCGAGAGCCTGCTGCCCGTAGGCGATACCGACCGCCAGGACAACGGCAATGCCCTCATCAGCATTGCACGCCTGCCCGATACGGAAGATAAAAACCGCAGTTTGGGCAGAGCCCTGAAGCTTTGTTTTTTAAAATTGGTTTTGAACAAAAAAGACGTCCGGAAGCTCTGTTGGGTAGATTACAGCGGTGAAAAACCTGTTTACCGCGAGGATGGACTGCGCATTAAGGTGAAAAATGCTCAAAACATCCTGTTGTGTATTCACGGCATCATCGGCAACACGGAAGGTATGGCACAGGCCATGCGCAGGGCCCAGTCCGACAAATTGGTTGATCTGGTGCTCACCTTCGATTTCGAAAACCTCAACACAACGATTGAGGAAACCGCGGGCCATTTGCAACGTATGCTGCGCGAAGAGGCGGGCATCGACGAAAACTCCGGCAAAAGGGTGAACATCCTGGCGCACTCCATGGGTGGACTCGTGTCGCGCCATTTCATCGAAACCCTGCGGGGAAACAAAGTGGTGAAAAACCTGATCATGGCGGGTACGCCCAACGATGGTTCGGCCATTTCGAAAATAGTGACCTACCGCGATTATGCCATACCGCTGCTCACCCTGCTGGTAAACATTCCGTTGGGATTACCGGCGGCGGCCATGGTGTTGGCCGTTTTGAAAAAATCGAAAGACCTGACCGTGACGCTCGGCCAGATGGATGAAGATGCCGATACCGTAAAATTGTTGGGTAAAAGTCCGGACCCCCACGTTCAGTACAGCATCATCGCCGGTCACCTGCAACGTTTCCTGGATGGCAATACGGACAGTCGCAAGTTGATGGACAAGGCTTACAAACTTGGTGGTAAGATCTTTTACGGCAGCAAACCCAACGACATCGCCGTGAGTGTGGCCAGCATCGGAGCCATTCCAAAGGACAGAGATCCCGAAGCCAGGTTTATGGAAATCGCCTGCCACCATCTGAATTATTTTGAAGAGCCGGAGAGTGTGGAGGCGATGTTGGCGGCATTGAAATGAATGCGCGTGTAGGGGCGCCCCTCGCGGGCGCCCTGCGATGTTGGCGGCGTTGAAATGAATGCGCGTTTAGGGGCGCCCCTCGCGGGCGCCCTGCGATGTTGGCGGCGTTGAAATGAACGTCCGTGTAGGGGCGCCCCTCGCGGGCGCCCTGCGATGTTGGCAGCGTTGAAGTGAGTGCGCGTCTCCGGGTAATGGTACAGATCCCACGCTTCGCTGGGATGACAAGTCGATGTGTTTGGGGAGGTAGGGGTGTGCAAAAAGGTATAAAGCCTTATTGACCAACAATTCAACCGCTTTAGCGGTGGAGAGGTTTATAGCTATAGCCAACCCACAATCCTTAGAGCCGCTTTAGCGGCGAAAGCCTTAAATGCTATGTAATTTCGTGATATACAGAACATAAACTTGGCAAAAGACTTTCGCCGCTAACGCGGCTCTGGGTCATTTTGTGGGATTATTTCTATAAACCCTTTCACCGCTAAAGCGGTTGAATTAATTGTAAATCACGCTTGATACCCTTTTGCACAACCCCAACCCAAAGCCTATTCGTTGGGTGCCGTATCCGTCACCTCGTCGGTTTCTTCCAACATCGCTTGTGCAGCTTTGATGAAATCGTTTTTAGGACTGGGCAACGTTTTGCCGTGTTTGTAAAAATAACCGGTACCCACAAGCCAAAAGATTTTGTCCACTTCGTAAACCGTTCTGCCTGTATTCCTGGCCATCCTGGCGATGGCTTCAAAGGTTTCTGCGTCTTCGTCCACATCTTCTCCGGATGGGATAAGTCCCAGTTCCGAAAAAATCGCTTTGGTTTGGGCGTCCGGTTTTCCAAAGCCGAAATAACCGATTTCCTTTAAAAAATCGCTGGCGAGGGCGAAACCCAATCCGTGCACTTCCTGGCTCAGCAGGTTGGGCAGGTCGAGCCTCATGGCTTCATCCTGTTTGAACGAATCGACCCATTCGTAAAAGTCCTGGGCTTTATGGAACTGATGGAAAAAGTAAGCTGCGCTTAAAACGCCTTTGCAAAACTGGGGAATAACGCTGCGTTCGGAGGGGTTGGGTTCTTTTTCAAACATCACCTCTTCCTGCACGGCTTCCACCATTTTTTCCCAATCGCCCTTTTGGTATTTTTCAATGATTTTCAGGGGATCAAAATCACAAAGTACCCGGGTAAGTTTGTTGAGCCTGCCAATGGTATGTTGGAAAACATGCTCGTGTTTTTGCTTTTTTTTCAGGGAAGCGCACAGTATGAAGCAGATCCTGCTGAGGGTTTTGGGACGGGGCTCGATGGGCGTATGGTAGGCGGAGACCATGCCCTGGTCTACATTTTCCAGGGTAAGCAGGTGTTTTTCCGCAAGGGTCAGCACCAACTGATCTATTTCGGCTTGATCTTTTGACATGGTGTATTTATTGAATGCATTTTGCGTAGTCCGGCAGATCTACGGATTATCCACAGCTTTAAGAAAACATGCTCTTACAGAGAGGCAGCCGCAGAGCGGCGAAATATTTGTAGAAACCAGTTAAAATAAACCGTGGAGGTGCAGCGCACCGAAACATATTGCGGTGCGCTGCACCTCCACGGATCATTGGGATAACTTCTGGCTACAAATATTTCGCCGCTCTGCGGCTGCCTCTCTGTAAAACAGGACCATTGGTTAAAGCCTAGGTAAAGATATGTGTAAACCACATCCCCAACGGGGCGCAAAGATACGGAAACAGGTGGAAGGGGTAGGTTTTACTTTTTCAGCATGGGAATTTGTCGGGCGGCCTGGTTTTCCGCGTAATCGAGGTACATCGTCACAATGCGGTTCAGTTCCTTGATTTCCGATTCGGCCAGGTAGTTTTTCGCTGTCGAAACGTCGCTTTTTTGGATTTTTCCGGACGGTGCGTTTTTCCACGTGGTGAGTCCCATGTTGGGTTGATCCGCCTTTGCACGGTCGGCGATTATTTCGGCGGCTGTTTTGCCCGTGATGGCCCATTCGAGCTTGTTTTGCACGGTTTTGTAAAACGTTTGGGTTTGGTCCGATTTGGATCGTAATCGATGCTGCAGGCGGCGTACAGGTCGGTGATTTTTTGATAAAACCGCCGTTCGCTGGCCCGAATTTCGCGGATGCGCTCGAGCAGTTCCTCGAAGTAATCCGCTCCAAAACGTTTGCCTTGTTTGAGCCGTTCATCGTCGAGCACAAAACCCTTGATGATGAACTCCCGGAGCGTTTGTGTGGCCCAAATGCGGAATTGCGTGGCGCGCAGACTGTTCACGCGGTAACCAACGGCAATGATGGCGTCGAGGTTGTAAAAGTCGATTTCACGGGTGACTTCCCGGGCGCCTTCGGTTTGAACTATCCGGAATTTCCGGATGGTTGCTGTTGTATACAATTCACCGGCGCGGTAAATGTTTTGAAGGTGTTCGTTGATGGTACGGACATCCACCCCAAGCAACTCCGCCATTTTCTTTTGGCTCAGCCAAAAAGTTTCTCACATCAAACATTTTCCTGTTTTGCCCCACAATACGGACAATACGCAAACAAGTTTTCCAACACACTGAAACAGGTGCTGCAGGTCCTGACTTCTTCAACAACGGATTTTAAAGGAACACCGGTTCGGACGGTGTAATTGTCGGGTATTTCTTTTAAAAAAACGGATTCGGCGCCTTTTTCGGTAATTAAAAACAACTTGTCCTTTGCGCGGGTGATGGCCACATAAAACAACCGTCGTTCCTCTTCCAGCAACAAGTCGAAATTGGCTTTTTTAATGGTTTGAAAAATGCGGTCTTCGAGCCAAATGTCCGGAAACCCGCCCGGGCCGTCGGTGAGGCCCACAATAAACACCACTTTGGCTTCCAGGCCTTTGGCGGCGTGGATGGTTTTGAACGGTACGGAAATGCTGTGATCTTTCAGGTAATCGAAATAAGGCGTGCCCATTTTGGTGCGCCGGTACAGAAACAATATTTCCTCTTTTGCGATGCCTTCGTTCAGGAATTCCTGCACCCTTTCCAGACAATATTGTTTGTTGTCGTCCTCGTTGTTGCCGGCGTAAACAACAATTTTATGTTCGGACATCTTGGCCGATTTGATGTCCTTTTCAATTTTAAATTTGTTCTTTTTAATCACCTCGTTGCTTGCCCCGACGATGTTTTGCGTGCTCCGGTAATTCAAATTGAGCTTGATAACTTTTGCGTTGGGAAACTGGTTTTCAAACTCGATGATGTAGCTCACGTTGGAGCCCCGGAAACCGTAAATACTTTGCCAATCGTCGCCCACGCAGAAGAGTTGGGTATCCTCGGTAACAAGCAATTTGATCAGTTCGACCTGCAGGTTGTTCACGTCCTGAAACTCGTCCACCAGCACGTATTTGTATCGGTCCCGGATTTTGTGCGCCACGTCGTCCTGGTTTTTCATAAGCGATACCGATCTGGAAATCAGATCGTTGAAGTCCATATACGACTTGTCGACGCAATAATTTTTATAATCCTCAATGATGGGAATGGCCAGTTCGTAAAAATGCCGGACACGTTCGTGCGGATCCGTTTGGGCATTGGTCAAAACCTCCCGGGTATCGGTATTTTCAACTTTGATCAGGTCGGTAACACGCAAAACCAGCGTTATAAAATCCCTGACGTGGTCCAGATTTCCTTTAAAAGCTTCCTGGTACGTAATCTTTTTGGACGAATCGGTTGATTTTGACAAACGGCCCCTGAAAATATTATCGAGCACATGGTTGAAATATGCGGAATCTTCGGCCATGGATTCGAATGTTTTTACAAACAACATCCCTCCTTTTTCAAACTGCGTTTCCTTGCCACGCATGGGGAAACTTTTTTTGCTCACATGTTCGATGTAAAGGTTGGCTTCGGGAATAAAAAAGTCGGGACGGAAGTCAAAATCCCGGACATTCAGCACCGCTTCGTATTGGAAAGTTATGTTGTGCCGGAAAAGGTAATCGGCGATGAATTGTTCCGATTTGGACCGCACTTTGGTGCCGTCGAGGGAGGTGTAAAATTTGCCGTCGCGCACCTGTGGGTTCCAGTTGGATTGTTTCAGGTGGATTTTATCCACCAGGTAATCCAGAATGTACCGTTTCAGCTGGAGCAGGTAGGGGATGTCTTCGCAGCGTTGGATGATCAGTTTGTGGATCATGTCGAACGCCGATTCCGGGGCTGTGTAGCGCAAAAATTCATCACCTTCCTTGATTTTTTCGTCGGTAATGATCCGGAATTTGTTGTCGAATTCATTCACGCCCAGGTTGCGCAGGATGTAGTAACCGAAGCTGTGAAAGGTGCGTATGGTGAGACCGTTGATCCATTTAAAATTGTGCGCAAACTGGCGGCGGGCGGCGTCTTTTTCGTCCCGGGATTTCTTTTTGTCGTACAGCAGCTTTTCGTACGTGCCCGTAGTATCGGCCACCAAAATCAGGCGGTCCAGCATTTCATTGGCTGCATTTTTGGTAAAGGTGATGGCCAGGATGTCGTGCGGACTCACGTGTTTTTCCTCGATCAAATAAATGATTTTCTGGAGCAACGTTTTGGTTTTCCCCGAACCTGCACCCGCCAAAACCAGCAGCCGTTTGTCGTCGCTGACGACGGCTTCGCGTTGGTTTTCGTTGAGTGCGTCGAGGTTGGTCATGCGGATAAAGGTAGATCAGGATTTACAGGATTTGCAAATTCCGTCAGTTAACTGACGGAATTCATGTAAAATACGTCAGTTAACTGACGCAATTTACATTTTCGATGTAACAGGTCGTTTTATGGTGCGTGTTTTTGCTGTGGTTCTTACACCAACACCAGGCGTGACCACTGCCGGTAACGCGGCGTTCACGCCGCAATGTACCGGGGGCATTCATGCCCCATCAAAAA
>JADLBE010000121.1 GCA_020847915.1 Saprospiraceae bacterium
CCCGCTGGGGCTCCGAACTTATTTATACCATTTATTCTACAGACATAATCGCCCCGCTGGGGCTTCCATTTTTAAACACCTGATTTACAGTCTCTTGTTAAGAAGAACAGCCTGAAATTAACATGAGTCACCACAAAAAAAGTCGGTATGACTTATGTCGATCTACTCAATTTTGTTCTTAATGGGTGGAATGGTTTGCAAATATGCCCAGATGGCCGATGCTTCCTCTTCGGTCATGGCGGCATACGGCGGCATGGGATAACGTGTTTGCTGCCCGTTGGGGCGTTTACCGAAGCGTACGGTTTCCATAAATTGTGCTTCCGTCCAATTGCCTATGCCTGTTTCCTTGTCGGGCGTAAGGTTGCGCGTAAGGATGATTTCGCCTTCCAGGTTAGGCATGGCATTACCACCGCCGAAATAGCCCACAGTTTTTTCCGGCTCCATGAGGTCCATGGTTTCAAAACTCGCACTGTGGCACCCGAAACATTCCACTTTTCCGGTAGCAAGGTATTTGCCGAAGGCAACCTTGTTGGACTTGTCGGGCTCGGGTATCGGAGCTGTAGGAAACGGAAGCGGTTTAAAAGCCGTATGGCTGAGGAATTTTGCCAAAAAGGTGGGTTGTGGTTTGGGATGTACGGCTTCCGACGGCTGCAATTCGGGCGCATCGGAACGCAGGTAAGCGATGATGCTGTTCAGGTCGTAATCGGACAAATGCACAAACTTAGGCATCCATGGTGGCACGTATTGCCCGTCGCGTTTTACACCTGTGCGCAGAAAATAGGCCAGTTCGCCATCGGTATACGTACTAATGCCAAATTGGGGATGTTGGGTAATGTTGGCGGTGTACACTTTTCCAAACATGGTAGGTAGGTCGAGCATTTCCTTGCCTTCCAGTTTGCCGTTTTGAGCCATGTGACAATTGTTGCAAACCATGGTAGCGAGGCGTTTGCCTTCGGCAATCATGGCACTGTCGCCTTGAACTTTGAGTACGGGAGGATGGGGCGTGTAGCTTGGAATACCGTCAAAATGGATAAAGGCGGCACCGGCCATTGCGATGAGCACAAGAATGCTCACAGCATAGCCCAGATAGCGGAGCGCTTTCATAAGGGTAGTTGGTTTAGGTGTAACAATAGAGCCGAAGCTCAGGGATTTTACTGAATGCCAGTGGAATGGAATTCACATGACAAACTTAAAACAAACTTTGCACTTTTGGAAGTGGATTGTTATACCTTTTACCTTTTAATACATCCCCTCAAACGCCTTCCAAACCGCATCCTCCGGCAGTGGTGCTTCGAGGTTTACACGGTCGTCGGTAACCGGATGATCAAAAGCCAGGCGCCAGGCGTGCAATTGGATGGAACGGTCGCGGTTGCCGCGTTTGAAACCGTATTTGGCATCACCGCGCACGGGGCACCCGATGGCCGCGAGTTGAGCCCTGATCTGGTGGTGACGACCGGTATGCAACTGGATGAGCAGCAAGTGGTATCGTTCGCTGCTGCCGATCACTTTGTAATGCATTTCGGCTTTTTCAGCGCCGGGCTCGGTTTCAGGCACCACCACCGAAATGTTTTTCTTTTCGTTTTTTTTCAAAAAATGCACCAGTTCACCTTCTCCTTGTGCCGGCATGTTGCCCACAATGGCGAGGTAGGTTTTTTCCACCGTGCGTGCCTGAAACTGGCGGCTCAGGTTGGTCATGGCCGATTTGTTTTTGGCAAACAACACCAATCCGCTCACCGGCCTGTCGATGCGGTGTACCAGTTGAAGCGGATGTTTGCAATAGGCTTCTGCTTGCTGCTGGAAGGTTGGGTCGCCGGTTTTGTCGGCCTGAACAGGTATGCCCGGAGGTTTACTGAAAGCGATGAGTTGGTTGTTGTTGTACAGTATGTTGACCATGGTATTTACTTAATTTCTTCGTAATCAATGTATTCGCCATCATCATCGCGCAAACGGATGTTGTTTTCCGGCGGCGGCGGAGGCGGAGGTGTATATGGCGGTGGAGGCGGAGGCATGGTTCGTGGAGGCATCAGCATTTGACTGATGACCCTGTAGAGCCACATGGCGGCCAGAAAGGAAAAAATTACTTTAAGCAGCATGGTCGGCAGAGCCCTCCGGCTTTGGTTTTTCAAACCATTTTTTCAAAAAAGGATGACCAAATACGGCCAGCAAAATAATAACAACACCCAGGTAAAATTCCGGGTGCAAATCTTTGTGTTCCTGAAACACCAAAGCCGCCAGGGCAACACCATACACAGGTTCGAGGTTGATGGTGAGGTTGGTGGCAAATGCGCTGATGTGCCGCATGGCCAGCAAGGTAAGGTAAAACGGCAAAAGGGTACAAACCAGTGCCAGTACCATCATCCACAACCAGTCGTAACCCTCGGGCATCACGGGCAATTCGGGTGACGCATACAGGGCAAAAGGCAACACCAGGGAAGTAATCAGCAGCCCTCCACCAAGTTGCAATATGCTCATAACCAACGGTGGCGGTTTGTCGCGGTCGATCATCTTTTTGTTGATGGCCGTAAACACCGAAGCCAGCAAGGCGCCCAGGATACCCACGGCAAAACCCAAACGCATGTCCCAGTTGAGGTTGCCTACAATGAGCACCATTCCGGGCAAAATGAGGATTCCAAGCGCCAATTCGTACCACTTTACCGCTTTTTTCAATATTAGTGGCTCTACAAGTGCGGCAAAAAACGACGTGGTGGCCATGGTAGCCACCGCAACCGAGGCATTGGACAACTTGATGGCGCCGTAAAAACACAACCAGTGAATACCTACCAAAGCGCCGGTAAAAAGCATCCAACCAAATTGCGAACGGCTCAAAGAACGCAGCTGCGCACGGGGTACCACAAACCACAACACCACCACACAGATCAGCACCCGCCACCAAACAAGCGGAAGCGCCTGCAAACTGATGAGTTTTCCCAGGATGGCCGTAAACCCCCAGATGAATACACAGAAATGCAGGTACAAATAGGCGCGAAGTTTGTCGTTCATAAGTTGCAAAGGTACGGATCTGTTTTGTTTAGACATTTTCCAAATTCAAAATCACCCAAGGGGTTGACATTGGTATGACAGACCCCGCGTAACCTGCACGTACATTTGTCTGTCTGAATAAAACCAATTTGAAATCAGACTCGTAGGAAAACCCCGAAGAAGATATTAATCTTATGCTCGACGGCTATCACATCCTTACCCTTACCCACCGACGGGTTGCGCTCGAAACCATCGGCCGTGCAGTTTTGCGCAGCGATGCAACCGACCAACCCGAATGTATGTTGCAGGAACTGAAATCCCGCTTCGGCTGGGAGGAGCTTATGTACCTTGCCACCTGCAACCGCGTGATGTACCTCGTGTACAGCAATGCACCTGTCGGCGACCACACCGGCCGTGTCCTGCTTGCGCATGCTCGCCCCGAACTCAATGAAGCACAACTCGATGAAGCTGCTGCGGGTATGGAAATTTTGCACGGCTCCGATGCCATACGCCACCTGCTTGAGGTGGCCGCCTCGCTCGACAGTCTGGTGGTGGGCGAACGTGAGATCATCCGTCAACTCCGCGAAGCTTTCGAACGAAGCCGCAGCTGGAACCTTACCGGCGACCACCTGCGCTTGCTCATGCGTTTCACCATTGAAACCGCCAAAGAAATTTACACCGATACCGGCATCGGCGAAAAAGCCATCTCGGTTGTCGCTCTGGCATTTAATGCCATGCTCCAAACGGGACTGCGCCCGGGTGCCCGCATCCTGATGGTGGGTGCCGGACAAACCAACACGCTTTACGCCAAGTTTTTGGCCAAATACGGTTTTACCAATGTGACGGTGTTCAACCGCACCTACAGCAAAGCGGAAGCCATCGCACAATATCTGGGCGGCCGCGCTTTGCCCATGGATGAGCTGGAATACTTCTCCGAAGGATTTGATGCGCTCATCGTTTGTACCGGCGCTACCGAACCCATCATTTCCCCGGCGCTTTACCACCGTCTTCTGGCTGCCGACGGTTCGCCCAAAGTGGTGGTGGACCTCTCCATTCCGCACAACATCGATCCGCGTATACCCATTGCATTTCCGCTGACGTACATTGAAATAGAAGGCTTGCGCAACGCAGCCCGCGAAAACATGGCGCACCGCGAAAAGGAAAAAATCAAAGCGGAAAGCATCATTGCCGAACGTATACTTTCCTACCGAAACATCTGGCACGAACGCCAGGTGGAACGCTCGCTCGGCCACATTCCCGGGGAAGTACGCGATGTGCGCGAACGCGCCATCAATGAGGTTTTTGGAAAAGAATTTGCCCAACTCGATCCCGATGCTCAGGAACTTGTGCAGCGTATGATGGCCTACATGGAGAAAAAATGTGTGGCAATTCCCATGCGTGCGGTAAAAGCCATCGCTTTAAACAAGAGTCGCGGCATGGCAATGGCTAAAAAGCCTGAAGTTTCGCACCAATAAAAAATCCGTTTAAAATCCGCGTTTGCTTGCATCCGCGTTATCCGCGTTCCTATTTGGTTAGTAATGGGAACGCGGATAACGCGGATGCAAACAAACGCGGATTTTAAACGGATTTTTTCTTTGCTTTCACTTTGGGGCGACCGATGGATTCGTAGTGGAATCCGCTGGCTTTCATCACCTCGGTATCGTAGAGGTTGCGGCCGTCGAAGATGAGCGGTTCGCGCAGGAGTGATGCCATACGTTCCATATCGGGTGTACGGAACTCGCTCCATTCGGTCATGATGGCCAAGGCGTCGGCGCCTTGCATAACGTCGTACATGTTGTCCACAAACTTGATGCGGTTGCCGTAAATGGCTTTTACATTGTTCATGGCTTCGGGGTCGAAGGCCTGAACATGGGCGCCGAGGGCCAGCAGTTCGTCGATGATGACCAGTGCCGGAGCCTCGCGAATATCGTCGGTATTGGGTTTGAAGGCCAGCCCCCAAACGGCGATGGTTTTGCCTGCGAGGTCGTTTTTGAAGTAGCGTTTGATCTTTTTGGTGAGCACACCTTTTTGCAGGCTGTTCACTTTCATCACCGATTTCAGAATTTTAAAATCGTAGGAACTTACGCTGGCGGTTTTGGCCAGCGCCTGCACGTCTTTGGGGAAACACGAGCCACCGTACCCGATGCCCGGGAAGAGGAAACGTTTGCCGATGCGGCTGTCGGACCCCATACCAATACGCACCATATCCACGTTGGCGCCCAGCTTTTCGCACAGGTTGGCGATTTCGTTCATAAACGAAATACGGGTGGCGAGGTAAGCGTTTGCAGCGTATTTGGTCATTTCGGCCGAACGTTCGTCCATAAAATAGATCGGGTTGCCCTGGCGTACAAACGGTTCGTAGAGTTGCTTCATCACCTTTCGTGCCTTTTCGCTGCGGGTACCCACCACCACGCGGTCGGGCTTGAGGAAGTCTTCCACGGCCACACCTTCACGCAGGAACTCGGGATTGGAAACCACGTCGAAGAGTTTTTTCGAAAGTTTGGCAGCCATGATGGCGGCTACTTTTTCGGCCGTGCCCACAGGCACCGTGCTTTTGTCGACGATGACCTTGTAGTCGGTGATGATGTCGCCGAGCTGCGAGGCGACGCCCATGATGTAGGAAAGATCGGCGCTGCCGTCTTCGCCCGGAGGCGTGGGCAGGGCGAGGAAAATGATCTGACTTTTGGCTACGGCATCGTGCAGATCGGTGGTGAAATGCAGTCGGCCTTCTTTGGTGTTGCGGTCGAAGATCAGGTCGAGACCGGGTTCAAAAATCGGTATTTCGCCCTGACGCAGGCGATTCACTTTTTGTTCGTTGTTGTCGACACAAATGACATTGTTGCCCGTTTCGGCAAAGCAGGTGCCAGTTACCAAACCTACGTAACCGGTACCAACGACGGCAATATTCATGTGATTGGGCTTTTTAAAAGCAGAAATCGTTGCTTGGGTGGATGTATTGAAGGGCGCAAAGATAACGCTTAGTTCGGAGTTCGGAGTTCGGAGTTTGGAGGAAATAGACAAGGAGTATATGACACGAGAATTGTCCTGCCAAGTCTTAAGACCTGCCAAGTTTAAAGACTTTCCAAGTCTTAAGACCTGGAAGGTCTATAGACTTAGTGCCCCACAGGAAAGTAACAGGGCTTTTTACAGTACATTTTGATGTTAAATTAATTATTTTTTTATTTGTAAAAAACATATTTACATAATATTGCGATCGACAAGCCTTGCTCAAACAGAGTCTTTCCAAGTCTTAAGACCTGGAAAGTCTATAGACTTAGTGCCCCGGGCCTGGAACATCATTACTTTTAGGGTCCGGAAAAACACCCGACATGCGAATTGTTTCCATCCTTTTCACCTTCTTGTTTGGCGCCGCTACTGCGTGTGCACAAACCAACATCGTACCCAACCCGAGTTTTGAAAAGTATGCCGCCCAGCCCGTGGGCTGGACGTACAAGGGCGCCACGTTTGGCGAAGTGGTCAAATATTGGTTCAGCGCAACTACTTCCAGTCCCGATATATACGGTCCGGGGGTGCGGGTGCCGGTTGATTGGGCAGAAAAAGGATTTGGCAAAGGCAAACCGCGCACAGGCAAATGTATGGCCGGGCTCACCCTTTATGGCTGCACCAACGGCAAGCCACACTGCCGGGAATTTGTGGAAATCCAACTTGCTGAGCCCCTGGTGGTTGGACAAACCTACTATGTTGAGTTTTGGGTTTCACCGCTCACCCGTTCCTTGTTCATCAACCAGATTGGAGCTTATTTTTCCGTAGGAGAAATAAAACGCACCACCGATGAGCTTTTGGTGCGGGAAGCCCAGGTGCGTACCGAAAAAGTGGTGCGGGCAAAACACGGGCAGTGGGCCAAAGTGAGCGGCTATTTTGAGGCCAAATACGAAGCGGAGTACATCCTGATCGGCAATTTTACAGAAGACAACCTCACCGTTTCTGAAGTCCCCGCGGGCATGGATGATGTTTACAACTACGCCTATTATTACATCGACGACGTTTTGGTGAAAAAAACGCCGCCCTACAAACCCGTGCCCGTAAAACCAGACGACCTTACGTTGGTGAAACTCGAAAAGGGGAAAACCATTCAGCTCAAAAACATCTATTTCGAATTTGACAAGGACGAGCTTATGCCCCGGTCGCACGTGGAACTGAACAAGTTGCTCAAAATCATGCGCGACAACCCCAAACTTTCCATCGAGGTTGTTGGCCACACCGACAATTACGGCAACGATGCTTACAACCTCGATTTGTCGAAACGCCGCGCCCAATCGGTGGTCAATTTCCTTACCCAAAATAAAATCGCAGTAGCCCGTTTGAAGGC
>JADLBE010000122.1 GCA_020847915.1 Saprospiraceae bacterium
ACCAGGCATAAGGTTGCGCGGCCAGTTTGATTTCGGGCGCTTTGTAAGGGACAAATGATTTTTTCGGTTCAATCCGCTCTTTAAGCGCCACGGCCTCAAGTCCGTAGGCATGCGGCAATGCCCAGGCCGTAATGTCGTAGGTGAGCGAATCCGTCAGCCGCGATTCGGGTTCGAACAAAACCTGCACCAAAATGCCGTGGGGTTGGTAGGCACTTATCACCAGGTCGCCCGACTGTACCGTCGTGCTGATTTCCTTTCCTGTGGCATAATCAAACGCTTTGACGCTTCCAGAGGTGGCGCCGGCGCGTCCGTAGCGGATTTTGTGTTTGTCGAGCATGGCACACAAACGGTTCACCTGGTTGGGGTCATTCGTTTCGCGAACCACAAAGGTTTTGTAAACACCGGGCGGATTGGAAGCCGACCGGCTGTAATAATCGCTGAAATTGCGTGTGATCTCCGCGGCGTTTTTGCTGCTGGATTCAATGGTGGACAAACTGGTGGTGAGGTGGTGATCAATGCGGTCGCGAAGGGTAAGTGTGTCGCCATTGCCGGTGCGGATGGCACGACCTGCCATGCCATGGCCTGCCTGTTCGTAGGTCATGCCGATGGCGCCGTTGAACAATGGATAGGTATCACCGTAGGACGGGTAAAAAAGATCAAACACCTCGCGGGTGAAATACAACCAGCCGTTTTCATCGAAATAGCGTGCGTGGTTTTCACCGATGGTAGTTTGGAAATTGCGTTGCCACGGCGTGATGAAATCGTGCATGGGTTCGGCCGCAGGTGCGAAGTAATACGGATTGTCGATGAATTGCTCGTGCAGATCCGCGTGCACATGTGGCAACCAGCTTTGGTAAACCTCCAGGCGTTGTGCCGTTTCTTCCTGCGTAGCCCAGGCCCAATCCCGGTTCAGGTCGAAATAATAATGGTTGGTGCGTCCGGCAGGCCAGGGTTCTCGGTGTTCGCGTGCATCTGGATCGGCGTTGGCCAGGAGGTTGCCGGCCGAGCGGTACCAGTGGGTATAGCGGTCGTATCCGTCGGGATTCACGGAAGGATCCACGATCACCACCGTGTTTTCGAGCCATGCCCGAATGCTGGCGTCGGATTGGGTCGCCAGCTTGTGTGCCAGGTCCATGCTGCATTCCGAGCCGGAGGGTTCGTTGCCGTGTACGCTCATGCTGAGCCACACAATGGCAACCGGTGGCAAATCCTTGCGTGCCGATCCATTGTACATGCCGGCTGCCTGCAGGTTGTTGGTGCGTATGTTTTCGAGGCGCGCCAGGTTTTGGGGCGAAGAAAAAATGGCTACGTACAGCGGCCGTTGTTCGTTGGTGCTGCCGTAATGTTCGAGGCGCATGGTTTGGGGCGACTGTGCAGCCAGGTACTGGAAATAATCGACCAGCATGTGGTGGGGCGTAAATTGCTCACCCAGACGGTGGGGCAGAAATTCGTCTGGTGTTTTCAGGGTGCTTTGTGCGTTCAGGGAAACGGTGGCGATCCCCATGAGCAGGTACAGGGCGGTGCGGAAAAAGTGCATCGGGTAGTGCTTTTTGAATTGGCGTGGGTGCAAACTTACGGTTTGAAAATGCCCCGTCAGGAACTATTTAAATAAAAAAGCCTTACCTTGTGGCTTTTTGGGATTTTCCGCGTCTTATACGAGTTCGGGAATTTCTGCCGGAGGCTGAAAATGGGCATGAAGGATCATGCGATTTTTGGGTTTGGTGGGAGCAGCCCGGTTGTGCTTGTTAGGCGCAATTTCAGCTTTTATTCATTTTTCAACCATTCAATGACATCTTTTCAAGAATTGGGCCTTCGCAGCGATCTGCTCGAAGGGATCACTGCCATGGGTTTTGAAACACCCACACCTGTTCAGGAACTCGTGATCCCCGTTGCCCTCACAACCGACGACGATTTTATCGCCCTCGCACAAACCGGAACCGGCAAAACTGCAGCTTTCGGCCTTCCTCTCATCCAGCGCATCAGCCCCGAATCGAAGGGCGTCCAGGCACTTGTGTTGTGCCCCACCCGCGAACTTTGTGTTCAGGTGGCAGGCGATCTGGCCAACTACTCACAGTTTACCGCTAAGTACAAAGTGGTGGCCGTGTATGGTGGCGCCAGCATCGACACGCAAATCCGTTCGATCAAAGCAGGCGCACAAATCGTCGTGGCCACACCCGGCCGCCTCATCGACCTTCTCCACCGCAACGCCGTAAACCTCCTGGGTGTAACCCGTGTGGTACTGGACGAAGCCGACGAGATGCTCAACATGGGCTTCCGCGAAGCCATCGAAATCATCCTCGGCGCCGCCGAAAACCGCACTTCCACCTGGCTGTTCTCCGCAACCATGCCCGATGAAGTGCGTGAAATCGCGCGCCATTACATGAACGACACGCGCGAACTCAGCGTTGGCCGCAAAAACCAGACGAACGAAAACATTGAGCACATCTATTACGTGTGCCGTGCCGACGATCGTTACTCCGCCCTCAAACGCGTGGTGGATGCCAATCCGGGTATTTATGGCCTTATTTTTTGTCGCACCAAAAACGACACGAAAGACATCGCCGAACAAATGATCCGCGACGGTTACAACGCCGAAGCCCTGCACGGTGATCTGGCCCAGGCCGACCGCGACCGTGTGATGCAACGCTTCCGCGAACGCAACCTGCAATTGCTTGTGGCTACCGACGTGGCTGCCCGTGGCATCGACGTGAGCGACATCTCGCACGTCATCAACTACGGCTTGCCCGATGAAATCGAAATTTATACCCACCGCAGTGGTCGTACCGGCCGTGCCGGCAAGTTGGGTATTTCAATGACCATCATTACGTCGAAATACGAGGAGAAAATCAGGCAGATTGAGCGCAAAAACAAAGCGCCTTTCAAACGCGAACTGCTTCCTACGGGTTTTGAAGTTTGTGAAAAACAACTTTTCCACATCGTGCACAACATGCGCGAACAGGAAGTTCAACACGCAGAAATTGAGCCGTTTCTTCCAAAAATTATGGAGGAATTGAAGGATCTCACAAAAGAAGAACTCATCAAACGTTTTGCCAGCGTGGAATTCAACCGATTCCTTGCTTACTACCGCAATGCTCCCGACATCAATCCGGGCGCTGCACGGGGTGGCGATCGCAAAAGTAAACCAGGCGGTGGCACAAGTGCAACACCCGGCGTTGCACGCCTGTTTGTAAGCATCGGTGAAATGGATGGGGTTACCAAAAAAGAGTTCCTCAAACTGCTCGACCACGGTATCGGCGTACCCGCCACCGCAGTTGGCAACATCGACCTGAAAAAGACGCACATGCACTTCGACGTGGAAGCTTCCTACGAAAAGGAAATCCGCAAAAACCTGCCCGAGTTCACCATCAATGGCCGTGCCATTCGTGTAGACGATGCTACGCCGCGTATGGAAGGCAGTCGCGACAGCCGCGACCGCGACGAACGCAGGCCCGCTTTCAACAAGTGGGACAAAGGCGGTGACAAAAAGCGCAAACAGCGGTATTAATTGAGCTGAAAGTTGAAAGCTGAAAGCTGAAAGTAAAAAAAAGAGTTCGAAAGTTGAACGGTTGTAAAACCCATTCACTTCGAACTCTTTCTTCAAAAAATTGAAGTCAAGTATCAACTTACTGCAGTCGAAACTTTCAGCTTTCTACTTTCAGCTTATTTCTCGAGGGGCTTTTTTTCCGCTTCGCGCATGCCCTGGCGGATTTCATCTTCCACCTGGTTTTTGGCGCTGTTGAATTCGCGGATACCGCGGCCCAGTCCACGCATGAGTTCGGGGATTTTATTGCCGCCGAAAAGAAGCAATACAACCAGGAAAATAAGTACGAGTTCAGTAGCGCCCAAATTGCCAAGGAACAGAAGCATCGAAGTCATGATCGGTCTGATTTAGTGTGAAGTATACAGCGCTTCGGCCGTTTGCCTGGTTTAGACTCACCAAACGATGCAAAGTTACGAACCTGAACGCGGGAATGATAGTTAAATCTTCATTTTTACCAGACTAGTGCATCCATGTTTGTACGCGATATCCTGAATCTGCTTGAAATACTTGCCCCACCATCCCTGCAGGAGAGTTACGACAACGCCGGACTCATCACCGGCCACCCCGATATGCCGCTGCACGGTGTGTTGTTTTGCCTCGATTCTACCGAAGCCGTCGTGGACGAAGCCGTAGCCCTGGGCTGTAACCTCATCGTTGCCCACCATCCGATCGTTTTCAAAGGTCTGCGACGTTTCAATGGACACAACTATGTGGAACGAACCGTAATCAGCGCCATCAAAAACGACATAGCCCTTTACGCCATCCATACCAACCTCGACAATGTGCATTTCAGGGGGGTAAACGCCAAAATTGCCGAAAAAATCGGGTTGCAAAACACCAGTATTTTGACTCCGAAGGCCGGATTCAGCGACATTGGCGCCGGCTTGCTCGGCACTTTGTCCGAGCCCATGCCCGAACCGGATTTTTTGAACCTGCTGAAAAATGCCCTGGGCGCCCGCTGTGTTCGACACACGGCACTGCGCAACAAACCTGTGCAAAAAGTAGCCGTTTGTGGCGGTAGCGGAAGTTTTTTGTTGTCCGACGCCCAGCGCGCCGGCGCCGATGCTTTTGTGACCGCAGATTTCAAATACCACGAGTTTTTCGACGCCGAAAACCGTCTCGTTATCGCCGATGTAGGGCATTATGAGAGCGAACAATACACCATTGAACTTTTATTCGACGTAGTTCGCGAAAAATTCCCTAATTTTGCGCTCCATTGTACAAAAGTGAACACCAACCCCGTTCACTATTGGGTATAATCACTAAGAAACCACCTTCATTTTCCATCACTCATCACCCATACGCACACAAGCATGGCCGTAGAAGTATCCGTTGCCGAGAAACTCCGCAAACTGTGGAACCTGCAACAAGTTGACTCCCAACTCGATGAAATCCAAATCCTTAAAGGTGAACTTCCCATGGAGGTAGCCGACCTGGAGGATGAAATTGCCGGTCTCGATACCCGTATCAAAAAATTGCGCGCCACCGTCAAGGAGGCCGAGCTGGAAATCTCCAAAACACAGGCAGTGGCCAAAGAAGCCGATGCCAACATCAAAAGATACCAGAAGCAACTCGAGGAAGTAAAAAACAACCGTGAGTACGAAGCTTTGCAGAAGGAGATTGAACTCGCCAAACTCGATATCCAGTTGGGCGAAAAACGCGCCCGCGAAGCCAAGGGTCAGCTCGACATGAAAAAGGACAGCCTGACCATCTCGGAAGCCAAGCAGGAAGCCAAACAAAAGGACCTCGACGCCAAAAAAGTTGAGCTTCAGGGCATCATCGAAAAAACCGAACAGGAGGAAAATCGCCTGCGCAGTTTGAGCGAACAGGCCCGCAACGGTATCGAAGAACGCCTGCTGAATGCCTACGACCGCACACGCCGTACGTACCGCAACGGCTTGTCCGTAGTGAGCGTAGAACGCAATTCTTGTGGCGGTTGCTTCAACAATGTACCACCTCAGGTTAAACTTGAGATTGGTATGCATAAAAAAATCATAGCATGTGAGCACTGTGGCCGCGTCCTGGTCGACCAGTCAATCGTGCACCCGGAAGACGTTGTTGAGGCTTAATATCAACAATTTTCAGGTTTAACAATAATTTTACGCGCAAAATGCCCCGACATGAAACATGCCGGGGCATTTTGCGTATGACGTCTATGTGACACACTCCAGTTTTTTTTCGTCGGAAAAACTGTTAATATGTCTGAATATTCCACAAGGAATCCGTTTCTTGCATTGTATTTTTAATAATCGTCATTCGTCATGCACCCGTATCGATTTTTCCGGTTTGCCGTTTTGCTGCTGCCTTTGCTTGCTTCGTGCAGGTTGGTTGCTCAGCAATACGTTATCTACGACAGCCTGCCACAGCTGGAAGAACGTATCCGCAAAGCGGGTAAAGACGTTTTGGTCGTCAATTTCTGGGCCACCTGGTGCCCTCCCTGTGTTGAAGAATTGCCCTATTTCGAAGAGCTTCGCGAGCATTACGCCACTCAAAACGTACAGGTCGTTTTGGTCAGCCTCGATTTTAAAAGTCAACTCGAAAAAAAGTTTGTTCCCTTCCTTCACAAACATCAATTGAAATCAGAAGTAATCCTGTTCGCTGATCAGGATGCCAATACATGGATCCCAAGGCTCAGTGAGACCTGGGACGGCGGAGTACCCGCCACCGTCGTTTTTCAAGGCAATAAAACCATCTTTCATCAAGGTAAATTTGAAAACACGGCGGAGTTGGAGGCTTTCGTCCGCCCTTTATTAAAAGGCGTTAATACCTCGGTTCTTTCATCGAAGCGCTGAGCTCCGTTACGTTCCTGATAATCCATCGTCACAGGAATGGTACATGTGGCGCAAGTGCAAAATTACCCGGCCAGGACGGTCGGCTGTGCAATTTCCCTGCATAAACCAACTTTCCCAATCATCGCTTTAATTTTCCTTCTCATCCATGAAAAGACACGCCCCCCCGGTTCTGCTCCTGGCATGCTTCATCCTGTTTTTAAGTGCCGGTACTCCCCGCACTTATGTGGTTGGAGATCAGGTTGCCAATTTTTCCCTTCTCAACATTGATGGCCGCATGGTATCCATGCACGACTACACCGAGTCTGCCAAAGGCCTCATCGTGGTTTTTACCTGTAACCATTGCCCCTACGCTCAACTTTACGAACAACGCATCATCGACCTGCACAACAAATATGCCCAGAAAGGTTTTCCGGTCATAGCCATCAACCCAAACCCGGCCGACCTTTACCCCGATGATTCGTACGAGGAAATGCAAAAACGCGCCAAAGAAATGCGCTACCCATTCGCTTATCTGCACGACGACAATCAAACCGTATACCCGCAGTTCGGCGCATCCCGTACACCCCACGTCTTCATCCTCGACGATAACTTCATCGTCCGCTACATCGGCGCCATCGACGACAACCCGGAAACGCCAAAAGCCGCCAAAAATCGCTTTGTGGAAAATGCCGTCAACGCCATGCTCCGCGGCGAACGTCCCGACCCCGAATTTACAAGGGCCGTAGGATGCACGATCAAGAAAAAACCATAATAGCCGTTAGCCGTTAGTCGTTAGCCGAAAAAACACCCAACAACTTGCTTTTCAAGTAATTGGGTGTTTTTTTTACTAGCTGCTAACGGCTAACGGCTAACAGCTTTTCCCCCGCCCTCAACAACAGCTCCTCCGTTTTTGCAAAGCAGAAGCGGAGGAGTTTTTGATTCCGCCCGTCGCTGTAAAACGCCGACACCGGTATGGCCGCAACACCGAACTCCACCGTTAACCGTTCGCAAAAGTCTCTTTCCGGCTCATCGCTGACGGCGCTGTAGTCGCACAACTGAAAATACGTGCCATCGCAGGGCAAGATCTTGAAACGGCTATCGGCAATGACTTTTTGAAAAAAATCGCGTTTTTGCTGGTAAAAAGCTGGCAAACCAAGGTATTGCGAATCATCTTCCATGTAATCCGCAAAAGCAGCCTGCAAAGGCATCACGCTGCTGAATACGTTGAACTGATGCACTTTCCGAAACTCGCGCATCAGCGCTTCCGGACCAATGCAATAACCCGTCTTCCAGCCCGTATTGTGGTAGGTTTTTCCAAAAGAATACACACAAAGGCTTCGCTCGTACAGACCGGGATAACGCAACACCGAAGCGTGCTGCTCGCCATCGTATACCAGGTGTTCGTACACCTCGTCCGACAAAAGTATCACCCCGGTATTTTTCAACAACGCCTCAAGATACACCATGTCGGCATCGCGCAGCAAGGTACCCGTTGGGTTGTTCGGAGTGTTGATGATAAGCATGCGGGTACGCGGCGTGATCAAACTGCCCAGTTGCTGCCAGTTTACACGAAAATCTGGCGCCTCCAACGCATACACTACAGGAATACCTCCCATCAGCTCCACCGACGGCCGGTACGAATCGTAACAGGGCTCGATGAGGATTACCTCGTCGCCCGGATGTACAAAAGCCGCAATGGCGGTAAAAATGGCTTGTGTACCCCCGGATGTTACCGTAATTTCTTTTTCAGGATCAAGGTTCGCGCCATACAGGGCCTGCATCTTGGCGGCTATGCGCTCACGCAACAACGGCAATCCGGGCATGGGCGCATACTGGTTGTCGCCTGCACGCATGTGATCGGTCACGAGCTGCTGCAACCGGTCCGAAGGATTGTAATTGGGAAAACCCTGCGAGAGGTTGATGGCGCCGTGTTTGTTGGCCAGTGCGCTCATGACGGTAAAAATGGTGGTGCCTACGTTGGGCAGCTTGGAAACCATATCAGGATTTACAGGATTTTAAGATTTACAGGATTTTTATTTCAGGATTAGGTTTCAGGTCTGGACGGTGTGTTTAGATAAGAATGGTGAAGACTTTCGGGAAACATAATCCTGAAATAAAAATCCTGAAAATCTTATAATCTTGAGAATCCTGATTCAGTTCTGGTATTTCTTTACAATTTTATCAATCACCTTGGCCAGCTTCCTGTCGAGGTCGGTTACGATGTTGCCTTCATCGTGGGTGTACAACTGAAATTCCACGGTGTTGTACACATTGGTCCATTGTGGGTGGTGGTTCATTTTTTCGGCATGCAGGGCCACTTCGGTCATGAATGCAAAGGCTTCCACAAAGTCTTTGAACTTGAACGTGGCCTGTAGACGGTTTTTTTCTTCGATCCACATGGTGTTTGATTTTTATGCTGAGGTGAGTATTGTCCGTAAATGCTGCAAAATATCGTTTTGTTTCCGTTTTTTGGCACCCTGTTTCCAAGGGCGGCCATGTTTCAAGGCAATTATTTAAAAACCACATTTCCAAAAATTCAAGGCAGTAGCCACATTTAACCTACTCCATGTCCATTCTCCACCTCACCTCCCCACCTTCCCGCACCATCCGCGGAAACATCAACCTCGACGGCTCCAAAAGCATCAGCAACCGCGCGCTTATCGCCCTGGCACTCGCCGGCGCCAGGCCTGCCGATTACCTCTCACGCCTCTCCACTTCCAAAGATACCGTAACACTCCAACGCCTGCTGGAACAACCGCTTGCACAAACCTTTGACGCAGGCGACGCAGGCACCACCTTTCGTTTCCTCACCGCTTACCTCGCCCTGCAGCCGGGCACCCAAACCCTGACAGGTTCGCACCGCATGCTCGAACGCCCCATCGGCGCTCTCGTGGATGCGCTGCGTACACTCGGCGCCGATATACAGTACCTAGGAAACGATGGTTACCCACCACTCGCCATCGGCGAAATGAACCAACAAACAGCCTCGGTGCGTGTACGTGCCGACGTGAGCAGCCAGTTCCTGAGCGCCCTCGCACTCATCGGCCCTTACCTTCCCCTGGGACTGCGGCTTGAGCCCGACGGTCCGCTGGTATCCAAACCTTACCTCGACATGACGGTCGGCCTCATGCGCCATCTCGGCGCCGAAGCACAATGGGATGGTGATACGCTTGTCGTGGCGCCCGGAACCTATACGCCGAAAAAGTTTGCAGTGGAGGCCGACTGGTCGGCGGCGTCCTACCATTACGCACTCGTCGCTTTGGCCTCCGATGCTGAACTTCAGCTCAATGGACTATTCGAAAAATCCTGGCAGGGCGATGCCGTGTTGCCACAAATGATGGCTTCGCTTGGCGTTGAAACAACCTTTAATGACGACGGTATTTTTTTGAAAAAATCAGAAAAAGCACCAAAACCCATGTTCGAATGGGATTTTTTGGAATGTCCCGACATCGCCCAAACCCTCGCCGTGGTATGTGCCGGATTGGGCATCCATGGCTTGTTCACCGGTTTGCAAACGCTCAGCATCAAAGAAACCGACCGCATCGCAGCCCTCAAAACGGAGTTGAAAAAAGTACACGTGACATTCAGCAAACTACCGAAGCATTTTTCCAAAAAAGCGCCCGATAAAACTTTTTACATGATCGATGGTCAGGCACATTGGGAAGGCCTCGCACAGTTCGCTACTTACGGCGACCACCGTATGGCCATGGCATTCGCGCCGCTGGCACTGCTCGGCGCGGTGGCTATTGAAAATCCGGACGTGGTGGATAAATCGTACGGGAAATTTTGGGAAGACCTTTTCGAATGCGGAATACGGAATGCGGAATGCGGAATATAATACGCCTGGCATTATCAAAACTTTATCGACAAAGCCAGGCTTTATTTTATTCCGCATTCCGCATTCCGCATTCCGCATTCGGATTACCAGCGCATGAGCGCCGACGCCCACGTAAATCCTGCCCCGAAAGCTGCGAGGCAAACAATGTCGCCTTCTTTAACTTTACCGGCTTCCCAGGCTTCGCTGAGCGCAATGGGGATGGAGGCTGCGGTGGTGTTGCCGAAGCGCTGGATGTTGTTCCACACCTGGTCGTCGGACAAGCCCATGATCCTCTGTACAAACTGGCTGATGCGCAGGTTGGCCTGGTGGGGAATGAACATGTTGATGTCCTTTGCCGTGAGACCAGCTTCTTTGAGGCCTTCGTTGATGACTTCCGGGAATTTTTGCACCGCCGTTTTGAAAACGAACTGGCCTTCCATGGTTGGGAAAATTTGTCCCGTATCAATCATGTGCTGGGTAATGAAAATTTCACCGTAGGTATCGGCCGGCGGATAACCAAAGTCCACCTCTTCACCCATTTTTTGGGCATGGTAGCCACCGTGTGCACCTGGATTGATAAAAGCCAGTTTTTCGGCCCAGGTACCGTCGGCATGCAGTTTGGTGTTCAGGATCCCGCGGTTCTGGTCATCGGTGGGCTGCACGATGGCAGCGCCGGCGCCATCGCCGAAAATGACCGTTACATTGCGGCCTCGGGTGCTGAAATCGAGACCCATGGAGTGCATTTCGGACCCTACGACAAGGATGTTTTTATACATGCCCGTTTTGCAAAACTGGTCGGCAATGCTGAGCGCATACACAAAACCGCTGCATTGGTTGCGCACGTCGAGGGCGCCACATTCATTTTTGGTGATGCCCAGTTCGCGTTGCAAAAGCACACCACAGCCGGGGAAGTAGTAGTCGGGACTGAGGGTGGCAAAAATGATGAAGTCTACATCGTTGGGCGTTATACCGGCGCGCTCACAAGCAATGCGCGACGCATGGGTAGCCATCGTAGTGGCCGTTTCTTCGTGTTTTTTGCCGTAACGGCGTTCCTGAATACCGGTTCGTTCCTGAATCCAGGCATCGGTGGTGTCCATGAGTTTGGTGAGTTCGTCGTTGGTTACGACGCGTTCGGGAACGTAGTGTCCGATACCTGCAATTTTGCTGCGTAGCATGTGTCGCGTTTGGGTGGTGGTTGGGTTGGCCAAAGGTTGTTTCAACGTTTGAACGTATGTGAAGTTCAAACAGAGCGACAGGACTTTATTCCAAAATCCATATTTTATGTCGCAAACTGCCGTGAAATTGGCACATTTTCTCGAAAGTCAACCGTTTTTCAAAAAAAAAACCAATTGTGCGCGGCGACGCTCAACAAATCCAACAAAATCCTAAAAATCTTTTTTGTCATCCCAGGGAAGCGTGGGACCTCTAATCCTGATCCGTTTTGCGAAAGCGCGCCCTCAACCGGCTCAGGTGGCTGCTGTTCACCAAATACACACCTCCAAGCGTAACCAACACGCCCAGTCCGATAGATGCCGTAATTTTTTCACCCAGCAACAACCATCCGAGCAGGATGGCAACAATGGGGTTGATGTAGGTATACAACGACGTAACGGTGGCGCTCAGGTGTTGTAATGCATACAGGTACAAGGTAAACGCCAGGGCTGATCCGAATAACAACAGATAAATAAGGGCGGCCCAGCCTTCGAAAGTATGGTTGATGTGGTGCGATTTGTCGAACCACAAACTAAGTACAAAAGCACCCAATCCGCCACTTGTAATCTGCAACGAAGCGTTGGTAATGGGCGATACGCTGGTATCGTTGTATTGTTTCGACATCACGGTGCCCAGCGACCAGGTAAACAAAGACCCAAAACATGCAATGATGCCCAGTCGGTACTGCGGATTGAGGAAATCGGTCCAACCGTCGTGAAACACGATGCCCAAACCGGCAAAACCCAACAATACGCCTGCAAGTGTACGGGTAGGCACTTTTTCGGCGCCTTGCCAAAACAAGGTGATGAGCACCACCACCACCGGCGTAAGCGAGCCGATGACGGAAGCCAGTCCGGAAGACACCTGCTGCATGCCCCAGGTGATGAACCCGTTGCCGCCGGTGATGGTGGCCAGGCCGGTAAGCGCCATTTTACCCACATACGCCCGGTTGGGCACCTTAAGTTTTCCGCTTGCGAACGCCCATGCCATCAGCAGCAAACCGGCAGCCGTTTGGCGAATACCTACCATGAGATAGGGCGGAAAATCGCGCACGGCCAATTTGATGGCCGTGTAGGTGGTGCCCCACAAAATGCAGATGGCGGCAAGTGCCAGGAATGCGCGGGTACGGTGGGCGGGGGTAGTTACCATGGTTAGTCGACAGTCGACAGTCGGCAGTCGACAGTCGACAGTCGGTGGTTAGCTATTAGTCAGTTGGCAGTCAACAGTCGGACTGTCGACTGTTGACTGTTGACTTTATTTTTGTATAACTGTTTTCAACACCTGAACGTTCCCTTCGTGGTTTAGCTGCAGCAAATAAAGGCCGGTGGGGTGGGCATTGAGATTAAAATTGAGAGTTTGTCCTTCGACGGCGTTGCGTTGCCACGATTGCAGGGTGCGGCCCTGAAGGTCGAGCAATTGGACGTTCACATCGCCGCTGAAGTTGCAGGTAAGGAAAAGTTTGTCGGTGGCCGGATTGGGCTGCAGGTTGGTGACCAGTTCGGCAAAAACTTCGCCGGCGCTTACGGTGGTGATGGGCAATTTCCACAATTCCTGTCCTTCGAGGGCCGATTTAGTTACAAAAAACAGGTTGTTACCCACCGGCACGATGGCCCAGATGTACTCGGCGTTGTCGCCCGGGTATGGGTCGGCAACCTTGACGGTGCCGTTGGCAGTGCCGTTGCTGCGCCAGAGGGCATAATCGCTCGTGTTGTTGTAGGCTACAAAGTAAAAATTGCCGTCTGTGCCGAGGGTTAGCAGCGAGGGATTGGCATTTAAAAAATTGTCGTTGATGCTTTTAAACAGCGTCGTACCGTTGGAGGTGCCGTCGGTAGACCACAATTCGCTGCCGTTCGTACCGTCGTTGCCAAGGAAATACAGCTTACCGTTATACACAAGTCCTTCTTTATCAAAATCGTTCACGCCTCCGAAAGCATCGATGTTTTGAAACAAGAAGGTGCCGGCTACCGTGCCGTCTGTGCGCCACATTTGGCTGTTGGCCCGGAAATAAACGTGGTCCTGGTACCCTGTAAAAAACATCGGGGTGCCCCCGTCGTAACCACCGGGTAAAAACTCATTCAACTCGAACGTGCCGGCAGGGGTGCCGTCGCTTACCCAGGGTTCGGTGCCGTAGATGCTTTGACCGTAGCCGAAGTACAATTTGTCGCCAATGATGGTCATTGGGTTGTAGGTATTGAAAAAATCCAAGGGTTCAAAAACTACGGAGGTGCCGGCAACGGTACCATCTGATACGCGCAGGTTGTCTTCCTCGTCGGTAAAAAACAGGCGTGTTACCGAGGCTGCCACTTCGGGTTGGATGCCGTTGTACACATTGGCAAGGGAAACGAAATTTTCACCGTTGGCATCTCCGGACCACATTTTTCCAACAGGTCCCATTCCGGTTACAGATTTGATGATCAGGTGGTTGTTTACAACACCCATGAACGAAACATCGAGTCCGAAAATTCCGAGACCGAACTCAAAGTGCAACTGTGTGCCATCGGGTGTGCCGTCGGTAACCCATAGTTCGTTGCCGGCTGCGCCGTCATCGGCCATGAAAAACAACTTGTTGTTGAGCACGGTGAAAAAATCGGGTGCGCTGCTGCCTGATCCGGCATTGATGTCCTTAAGCATCATGGTTCCGGAAGTGGTGCCGTCGCTCACCCAAAGTTCTTCACCGTTTACGCCATCGTCGGCTCGGAAAAAAAGTTTTCCCTGAAAAGGAATGAGGGCTTCTTTAAAATCGGACAAACCGTTGCCGATGCCTGGATTGATGTCTTTTACCAGGGTGGCTTGTGCTAAAAGAGGAATGGTTGCCAGGCAAAGCATGGCTGGCAGTAAATAGGATTTCATGGTAAGCAGGTTATATTTTGTAAATAATGGGTACAAAAAAAGGCAAAAAAAACAAGAGCCACCCCGAAATTCGGAGTGGCTCTAACTTTTTACTGCCTGCTGCCTGCTAACTGCTGCCAGCTATTTTACACGTCAATACGTGCATACTTTGCATTGGCTTCAATAAACGCGCGGCGTGGCGGCACTTCGTCGCCCATAAGCATGCTAAACATGCGGTCGGCTTCGGCGGCATCGTCGATGGTGGCCACTTTGAGGATGCGTGTGGTAGGATCCATGGTGGTTTCCCAAAGTTGTTCGGCGTTCATTTCGCCAAGACCCTTGTAGCGCTGCACTTTTACGGAATCGTCGTCTTCCTTGCCGCCTGAAAATTCAAGTTGGGTGGCTTTACGCTCCGTATCGTTCCAGCAGTAGCGTTGATTTTTACCTTTTTTCACGAGGTAAAGGGGCGGCTGGGCGATGTAGATGTGTCTGTTGTCCACGAGTTCGCGCATGTAGCGGAAGAAAAACGTGAGGATAAGTGTGGTGATGTGGCTACCGTCGATGTCGGCGTCGCACATGATCACGATTTTATGGTAGCGGAGTTTTTCCGTGTTGAGGATACGGTGTCCGTCATTGTCTTCGGCCACACTGACACCCAGGGCGGTGAAGATGTTTTTGATCTCCTCGTTTTCGTAAATTTTGTGCTCCATCGCTTTTTCCACGTTCAGGATTTTACCGCGCAGCGGCAAAATGGCCTGGTTGTGGCGGTTGCGGCCCTGTTTGGCCGTACCACCTGCAGAGTCTCCTTCGACGAGGAAAAGTTCCGATTCGGCCGGATTGCGGCTGGCGCAGTCGGCCAGTTTACCGGGCAAACCGCCGCCGGTAAGAGCGCCTTTGCGCTGCACCATTTCGCGTGCTTTGCGGGCAGCGTTGCGGGCTGTGGCGGCGAGCACCACTTTTTCGATGATGCGGCGGGCATGGTTCGGATTTTCCTCCAGGAACACCTTGAGGGCATCACCTACGCAGCGGCTTACGATGCCGAGCACTTCGGAGTTGCCGAGTTCACCTTTGGTTTGACCCTTAAACTGTGGCTCGGGAACCTTCACCGAAACGATGGCGGTGAGGCCTTCCATAAAGTCTTCACCAGAGATGGGGAAGGTTATTTTTTTGAAATAACCGTTGTCGTCGCCGTATTTTTTGAACTCACGCGTCAGTGCCCTGCGGAAACCGCTTACGTGGGTACCGCCGTCGCGTGTGCTGATGTTGTTTACAAAAGAAATGACGTTTTCGGAATACGAGGTATTGTACATCATGGCCACTTCCACTTCCACGCCTTCTTCGCGGGTGTCGATGTAAATGGGTTTTTCGATGAGTTTGGTTTTGGCCTCATCGATCCACATGACAAATTCCTGCAAACCGCCTTCCGAATAAAACGACTCGGATTTGAATTCGCCTTCATCCACTTCGCGCTCGTCGATGAGTTCGAGTTTCAGTCCTTTGTTGAGGAAGGAAAGTTCGCGCAGACGATGGGCGAGTACGTCGAACTTGTATTCGGCGACTTCAAAAATTTCGGGGTCGGGCAGGAAGTTGATGGTGGTACCACGTTTGGTGGTGTCGCCGATTTCGCGAACATCATACAATGGTTTGCCTTGTTTGTATTCCTGCTCAAACATTTTGCCTTCACGGTGCACTTCGGCGCGCAGGTGAATGGAGAGTGCGTTCACACAGGATACGCCCACGCCGTGCAGACCGCCGGAGACCTTGTAGGTATTTTTGTCAAATTTACCACCAGCGTGCAACACGGTCATCACCACTTCAAGGGCCGACTTCTGGAGTTTTTCGTGCATGCCCGTAGGAATGCCCCGTCCATCGTCGACGACGGTGATGCTGTTATCGGGGTGGATGCGGACTTCGATTTTGGTACAGTGCCCTGCAAGGTGTTCGTCGATCGAGTTATCGACCACCTCCCAAACAAGGTGGTGCAGGCCTTTGGTATCGGTACTTCCGATGTACATACCGGGGCGTTTGCGCACGGCCTCAAGTCCTTCGAGGGCCGTAATGCTGCTCGCGCCATAATCTCCGCTTCCGGTGGTAGGGGTGAGGTATTCTTTTTTCGGTTCGTTCAAAGCTTCGGATTTCTGTTCATCTTTCATAGGTTGCAAAAGTACGACAAAACCGCCGTTTTTTCACCATTCCCCTCCGGCATTTGCTCTTTTTTAACAAAAAACATTTTATTTTAAATAATTGAAAATCAAGCGTTTAAATATAAAATTGCACATGTTTTTCAATGTGCTGGATGTCAGGCGGTCTGAAAGCGCGTTTTGGAATGTTGGTTTGGGGAAAATTCTATGGTGAAGCCCCCTAAACAACGCTTGTTGAAACGGCTGTCACAAGTAGGCGGGCGATTCTGTGGCCACGCGGTGAGGTGTCATCTGCGACGCAGGCGCAGGTGACATCTCACCCTGAACGGCAGCCCGGAGATATGTGAGATGTCACTGGGAAAGAAGTGCGTGCATGCCAATTCTTACAACACGTTTAAGAAACCTTGAAGGTTTCTCAAACGTAGCCGGGCGACAGCGCAAATGTTTGACCCTTTGCCTCCCATTTCACCCCCCATACAACCGAAACCCTGCCCAAAAAAACGGATGGCCCTGATCCGGATGGTTGTTCATGAGGTACAAACGAGCGGATTGGAGTGCTTTGTCGCGGGACATTCCTTGTCCCAAAAACCTGTAAAACGCGATCATCAGTTCGGCCGAGCTTTGGTCGCCGGTGACCCATTGGGAAGCCACCACGCTTTTTGCGCCGGCGTAGGTAAATGCCCGAACCAACCCGATGATGCCTTCG
>JADLBE010000123.1 GCA_020847915.1 Saprospiraceae bacterium
ACGATCGGCGCTCCGGCAGGAGCGCTATCTCACGGTACCTGGAATCTTATAAATTGTTACAAATTAATGGTTTGCAAACATTTAGACAGAAACGCCATGAAAATTTTGGCGTTCCATGGGCCTTGAGATAGCGCTCCTGCCGGAGCGCCGGGGATACGTGGTGGAGAATGCTACCTAGATATCGCTCCTGCCGGAGCGAGAGTTTCAAATAAGATAAAGCACTGATTTATAGCTATTTGTGAAAGATGTGTGTAAGCCGTAGCCCGCTGGGGCTCCGATCATTTGATTGGTCTAATTTGCTACAGACATAACCGCCCCGCTGGGGCTTTCATCCCAAAATTGCATGGTTTTCGCGTATTTTTTTAAAAAAGAATACCTAACAAAGCTTGCTTCCTTTTAAAAAAATTCGGGATGATCCATGTTTTGTTTTTGAAAACACCTGTTGCTAAATCATCCTCCTGCATGTATTGTATCATGGCCTGTTTTTTTCATAAAGTATTAGATTTACGAGGCTTTTATAATGAAGTATTACTAAAGATTCGAAACAATGAGCCAGGATATTTTAAGCCATTTTAAATCGAAGCTCCCAACAATTGAAGAACGTTTGGAAGCAGGCAAAGCACTTCGGGCCCGATTTCCCCGGATAAAACAAGGCAACTACACCACGCCCGGCAACCGGGTTGATCCGGTTTCCATTCTGGAAGCTCAGGGCAAATCCCGTTTGCCCGATCTGGTTCCCATTCGTTACGCCCGCATGTTAACCTCGTCGTTCGCATTCCTTCGCGGAGCAGCAGCCATCATGGCCGCCGATTTGGCCGCCAATCCCAAACCGACGGGTCTTAGGGTACAGGCTTGCGGCGACATGCACATAGCCAATTTCGGTGTGTACGCATCCGCAGAACGCAAACTCATTTTTGGCATCAACGACTTTGATGAAACCCTGCCCGGGCCCTGGGAATGGGACCTTAAACGCCTGGTTGCAAGCATCGTTGTTGCCACACGTTTTCTCGGTGGCTCGGAAGCCATGTGCCGTGATGCCGTTGCCGCTGCCACTCAGTCGTACCGCAAATTCATCAGGCAATATGCATTCAAAGGGAATCTGGAGCTTTGGTATACCACCAATACGGAAGAGGATATCATAAAAGGCATGATGCCTGACCAGGTAAAGATGCTGAAAAGAGTAACGGACAAGGCGCGTTCGCGCACCCACCTCCAGGTGCTTGATAAACTCACCGACATTGTAAATGACAAATACCGCCTGAAAGAAGACGCCCCATTTATCGTGCGGGAAACCCATACGCAATCCGGCAAACCTATCGAGGAAGCTTTGGGCATGTTGCTAGAATCCTACATTGGATCCCTCGCCGACGACCGTGCTGCATTGCTGAAAAAATACCGTATTGTGGATGTGGCACGCAAGGTTGTGGGTGTAGGCAGTGTGGGCACCCGATGCTGGGTCATGTTTTTACACGGCAACAGCGCCGATGACCCTCTGTTCCTTCAGGTTAAAGAAGCACAACCCTCCGTGCTCGAACCATTCCTTACCAATTCAGTTTATGCCAACCAGGGCCGAAGGGTTGTAGAGGGACAAAGGTTGCTCCAGGGATCACCCGACATTTTCCTGGGTTATGGCGAGAACCTCGGATTCCATTTTTACGTACGCCAGTTGCGCGATATGAAAGGCGGTGTTGAGCTTGATCCGGAGAAAGTGAACCTTACCTACTTATCAACATATTGCAAGTTGTGCTCAAGGGCTCTGGCTCTTGCCCATGCCAAATCGGGCGATGCCGCCATGATTGCCGGGTATGTAGGTAAAAGTGATGAGTTGGACGAAGCTATGGTACGTTTTGCTTTTGCTTATGCCACGCAAACAGAAAATGATTACAAAGCGCTTGTTCAGGCAGCCAAAAGTAAAAGGATCAAAGTCGCCAGACAGGCTGAATAATTTTTATTCAAACGGGATCTACCACCAGTTCCCACGCCCGTTCACCAGCCTGCGCGGGCGTGGGCAACATTTCCGTGATCAGCAGGGTGCCCGAACCATGGCGCAGGTCTTTTTCAAAAACCTGCATAAGCAGCGGACTGTGCAGATCGGCCATTTGAGGCTTTTCTCCCGGACAGTTGTAAAAAAAGTACCGATGTCTACCCATGGACCGAATCACTGTGCACAAATGACGGTACACCAACGCCTGATGCTCATGGTCAGGCGTCCAGCTTTTCCATACCTTTTCGTCGACAGACCAGGCCTGACGGGCAAAAATCATGTTTCCGTGTACAACTCTGGACCGGTGTCGCAAACCCGGGGATATTTCCGACCAGTTTTCATCGGGGATCAATGTCCTGATGCCCACCGTGGGTACGGTAAGGTGGTACAACAACTGCATGGCAGGAGGCCGGGTTTCTGGCGCCTCCAGTCCAAGATCCGTAAAAAATACGGGCGAGCCGTCAGGGTACCTAAGTTCCAGTCCCGGACCTTTTAACCTCACGCGGATGTCTCCCAACCGAATTTCGTTCGTTTGTTGTTTCCACCGTGCCCCGGGCGTGCGCAACAACCTGTTTTGGGGTTGGGGTTGAAAATTGGCATTGTACCAGCCCTGGCTGGGAAACAAATCCAGTTTCAGCGTTTTGTGCCACTGTTCCAGGCGCTCGCGTTCTGCAGGTGGGAAAAGATGCAACCACCTGGCGGCAAGTTTGCCTCCGCCTACAAACAAACCGTTAACCACCGTCATCCATTGGCCATTTTCAAAAAAAGGTTGCATTAAAACACCCAATGGTACTGTTTCGTCCCACTGCTCACTGCCTTCTGTCTCCTGCCCGCCGCCTTCTTCCCCCTGCCGGCCGCCTTCTGCCTTCTGCTCACTGCCTTCTGCCCCCTGCTCACTGCCTTCTGAAAGAAAAACACGACAAAAGGTGGTAAAATCAACGTCTTCCTGTCCGGAAAAATGCAGGTTCCAGCAGGCCAGCATGCGTCGGTGCAGCAGCGACAAAGGCACCTGGGGACGTTGGGAAAACAGTTTCCTGAGGTGTTGTTTCCAGGAATCGAGATCTTTTTCCGGTACGGACATCCCGGCGCTCCATTCCAGGTCTTCGTAAAAAATTTGCTCCGGAGAAACAGGCGGCGCCACCGAAGACCACCTTTGAAAAAAATCATGCCATTGTGTACAAGCCTCCACCTGTAACTCCCGAACTTTTTCGGGTGGCTGGTGGGGTAAAATCCGGGCGGTTGTGCGCAACCAGTTGAGCAGGTTAAGCGCATCGGTAATAAACGGTGATGAAGGCAGGAATCCGAGGTATTGGTACAATTGTCCGCACCAGGATGCTGAAAAGCCGTCGACGGGCAGT
>JADLBE010000124.1 GCA_020847915.1 Saprospiraceae bacterium
AACAATTGCATCACCTTAATTCGAACGCTGCGGCGACTAAGCATACTATTTCAAAGGACTTTTTTCAAAAAATTGAGCGCCGCAAAGGTATGCAGAAATGTTCAGTTTTTAAACTGCATTCATTGCCAGCAAAGTAAATAAACATCTCTCATCCCAGCGAAGCGTGGGATGACAAGTCGATTGGGTTTGGGGAGGAAGATGATTCATGTTTACAGTTTCATCAATTTTCTGCTTGCCACCTTGCCTTCGCTGCGCAGGGTTGCCACATACAAACCTGCCGGCCAGGCATGGGAGGTTACCCGGCACCATGAGTCGTCAAACCGGCCGAAGTGCTGGCGGTGCACCGTCATGCCGCGGGCGTCGGTAATGGTGAGTTCGCTTTCTGCCGGACGTTTAAGCGTCCATTGCAGAAAAAGTTCATCAACGACGGGGTTTGGATACGATTGGAAAAGTGCGATGAGGTTGGGTTCGCCGGCGCCTGAGGTGGGACTGTTGCTCACCAGGATGTCGTCGATCTGCAGCAGGAAATCCTGTTCCGAGTCGTGTACAAAAGCGATGTAAATGGATTGGTCGGCAAAAGCTGCCAGACTTACACTGTGGGGCTCAAGTTTGCCGTGCAGGTATTCCACGCCACCACCGGCGCCGTTGTCGCTGAGGGCGAGGAAATAATAGGCATCGTTGGTGTACGTATTGGCGTGGATGTAGCCGGGGGTATAATTGTAATCTGTGGGATCCAGGGTAATCACCGTCGGCTCACCGATCATTTCAGCTGCTTTAAAAAGGGTATCGCTGTACTGGAAATCGAAGGGTGCGTTGCTTCCGGTGGACACCAGCACTTTATATCCGTCGACAAATGCCGGTCCGAGGATGGACGACGACCGCCAACTGAGGAAATAACTGCTGTCGGGTATTTCAACACGTGGCAAAATGAGCCAGTTGATGTTGTTGGGATGTGCTGCGTTGCCGACCACATAGGAACAGGAAGTGTAACAATAGTTTTCTCCGGTTGCAGTAGTGTCGCCCAGATCGCTTTCCCAAAACCAGTTTCCAGGTACTGGAGGCTGACCAATTTCAGCACAACTGGTGGGCCTTTCGTCAACATCGTAATTTACCCAAGTGGCATCGTCGCCAGTGGGGAAAGGCAACATGTTGAAGGTGGGGTCAATGGTGAAATGTTCAACCACGAGCGTATCGATCAGTTGGGTATAGGTTTGTGCCTGTGCCCACGATACGAACAGCAAAAAGGGGAGAAACAAGTGTCGACGTGTATTCATGTTGTGTTTATTTGTACAAAACCAAATGGTGCTCCAGTTCGGACAGCAAAATGTCGCGCCGAACAGGAACGACTCCCGGGAACTCACATACCTGACCGCCGGCAAGGTTGGACAAGGCTGCCACAATGTCCAAGGGCAATCCTGCACACAAGGCAAGTGAAGCTATGCTGATGACCGTATCTCCCGCACCGCTTACATCGGCCACATTCCGGGGGATGGTCGGGTGCACCGTCCCACTGAATCCATCGTTCAAATATAAACCTTTTTCCGACAATGTGATCATGGTATATCGGTTTTGGAGGTTTTCGCGCAAAAATGCTGCCGCCTTGTTGAGGCTTTCCAGGTCGGGCATCACATGAAATGGTGCACTGTCGCGAATTTCCTTCAGGTTGGGCTTAAAAAGGTCGACACCTATATACGACAGAAAGTGGTTCTTTTTGGGGTCAACCGCCGTCAAAATGCCGCGTTTGTAGGCAGCTTCGAGGGTGTTTTCGATCATGTAACGCGACAACACGCCTTTGTTGTAATCCTGCAGGATGATTGCATCCACGGGCCTTTGGTCGAGCAGGGTGGTTATTTTTTCCAGCAATGCATCGGCTTCTTTTTTCGAAAGCTCGTGGGTGTCCTCCCTGTCGATACGCAGCATTTGCTGGTTGTTGCCCAATACACGTGTTTTGACGGTGGTTCGGCGTTCTTCCGACCGGACGATGCCCGCACCCGAAATGCCCTGGGCAGGCAGGAGACTGCTGAACAGGGCGCCTTCGTTGTCGTTGCCTACTACGGAGCACAAGATGGGTTCCGAACCCAACGCCCGTATGTTGAGCGCCACGTTGGCGGCTCCGCCCAAACGGTCCTCCGTGTCGCGGTGGAGCACCACAGGAACAGGCGCTTCAGGTGAAATGCGGCTAACAATACCCGTTAGGTACCGGTCGAGCATCACGTCGCCGACAATCAATACCTGTTTGTTTTCAAGCTTATTCAATACTTCCTGTGCGTTCATGCCTGCTTGGGTGTGGAAATTTAGGCGTAAAAGTACACCTCAACCTTTGGAATGAGCAAAAAAAGGCCCCTGCAGATTACAGCAGAGGCCACAAAAAATTACAAAACAAAACAAACTATGGGAAAAAAATCTTTAGTCGAGGTTGTGTTTGCAAATATACATTAATCTTTCAAAGATTCCCGTGCAATGACCAGTTTTTGTATTTCCGAAGTGCCTTCGCCGATGGTGCAAAGTTTGGAGTCGCGGTAGAATTTTTCTACGGGAAAGTCTTTGGTGTAGCCGTATCCGCCAAAAATCTGAACGGCGTCGTTGCTGACGGCAACGGCGACTTCGGAGGCGTAATACTTGGCCATGGCCGATTCGCGGGTGCATTTTTTACCGGCATCTTTCAAAAAACCGGCGTTGCGGGTCATCAGAGTGGCCGCTTCGATGGTGGTGGCCATGTCGGCCAGTTTGAAACTGATGCCCTGGAAGTTGGCGATGGGCTGACCGAACTGGTGGCGTTCCTTGGCGTATTTCACCGATGCTTCGTAGGCGCCTTTGGCGATGCCGAGCGATAAAGCTGCGATGGAGATGCGGCCGCCGTCGAGGATTTTCATGGACTGGATAAAACCGTCGCCCACATTGCCGAGTACCTGGCTTTCGTGGATGCGGCAGTTGTCGAAAATCATCTCGGCTGTTTCGCTTGCGCGCATGCCGAGTTTGTTTTCTTTTTTACCTGCGTTGAAACCCTGTGTGCCGCGTTCAACGATGAATGCGGTCATGCCGTGGCTGTCGAGCAGGTCGCCGGTACGTGCAATCACCACAGCTACGTTGCCACTTTTGCCGTGTGTGATCCAGCTTTTGGTACCGTTGAGTACCCAATGGTCGCCGTCCTGGGTGGC
The DNA here is from genome assembly GCA_020847915.1 of Saprospiraceae bacterium. Classification (GTDB taxonomy): domain Bacteria; phylum Bacteroidota; class Bacteroidia; order Chitinophagales; family Saprospiraceae; genus M3007. Next base: position 3,159 of record JADLBE010000124.1, read on the forward strand.
CACACATTGCATACGCATGGCATCGGAGCCGGTGTTGGGCTCGGTGAGCCCCCAGGCGCCTATCCATTCGCCGGTAGCCAGCAGCGGCAGGTATTTTTCTTTTTGCGCTTCGTTGCCGAAAGCAAGAATGTGGTTGGTGCACAAGGAGTTGTGCGCAGCTACGCTGAGTCCGATGGAGCCGCAAACCTTGGCTATTTCCTCAATAATGGTGATGTATTCCTGGTATCCCAATCCGGAGCCCAGGTATTTTTCGGGAACAAGTACACCAAGAAAACCATGTTGGCCCATCTGGTGAAACAGTTCTACGGGAAAAATTTGATCCTCATCCCAAAGCATTACGTTGGGCCGGATGTGGGTTTCTGCAAAAGCGCGGGCACTTTCGCGGATGAGTTGGATGTTGCTGAGTACAGCCGTTTCTTGCATTTTGAAATGAGTTGCTTGGTTGGGCACAATGGATAAGCGTAGCCGGACCAACAGGTGTGGTGGTTTGTTTTGTCCTTAACAGAACGCAAAGGTAAACGCTTTGTTCAGGATGAGATAACCCTTATTTGTCACTCCACAACAAAGGTGTGGTTGCGTTCAACCTGTGTGGCGTGGTTATCGATGCCCCAAAAACGGAACTGAATGCGGTCGCCGGGCATAAATTCGCCACCACCGGGATTGGTGAGTGCTTCAATAACAACCACTTCATCAATAGATACACTGCCCACCAGCAGGCCCTTTTCCTGCCTGATGAAACCTCCGAAAAGGCTGTTTACGGTGTAGGAAAACTCGTATTCGTTGATGTACTGATCGTCGAGGTGGGGCTCGGATGCGCTGAGGGCAATGTTGAAGCGCAGGTAGTCGGCAGTGGTGTTGGTGCCCGAGCTGTCGGCATCGGTCCAGACGATGTCGTATGTGTTAAGATCGAGTGGGGGAGACTCGACGGTGCATTGTGTAAAGATGAAAAGCAGAAGAAGTATGGCAGTTTTTTGCATAAAAATCCGTTTGAATCCGCGGATGCAAGCAAACGCGGATTCAAACGGATTTAGTATTTGTATTTCCCTTTCCACTGCGCCCGCAACTTTTCCCGCACTTTTTCCTCCCCGGGATTGGGGCCTGGATCGTACCAGATGGAACCGGACAAACCCTCGGGCAGGTTTTCCTGTTGCACGAAGTTGCCTTCAAAATCGTGGGCATACTGATAGCCGGAACCGTAATTCAGCTCTTTCATGAGTTTGGTGGGCGCATTGCGCAGGTGCAGTGGGACGGGCAAACTGCCGGTTTCCCGCACGGCGGCCATGGCTTTTTCGATGGCCATGTAGGCGGAGTTGCTTTTCGGCGACGTAGCGAGGTAAATGGCGCATTGGCTGAGCAAAATACGCGCTTCGGGCATGCCGATCACACGTATGGCATCCATGGTGGTGGTAGCCATCAGCAGAGCGTTGGGATTGGCGAGGCCCACATCTTCGGAAGCGAGGATCATCATACGCCGGGCTATAAAAACGATGTCTTCACCGCCATCGAGCATACGTGCCAACCAGTACACGGCGGCGTTGGGATCGGAACCACGCATACTTTTGATGAAAGCCGAGATGATGTCGTAGTGTTGTTCGCCACCTTTGTCGTACAGGGCGGCGTTTTGCTGGATGAGCTCGCGGACTTTGTCGTTGGTCAATACCAGCTTTTCGCCCGGATTGCGGAAGTTCGAGGCCAATTCAAGGGCATTGAGCAGGCGCCGGGCGGCGCCGCCGGAGTACAACAACAAAGCGTCGTATTCCGCCACTTCGATTTCGGCGGTTTTTAACTGGTCGTCGTGTTGCAGGGCGTGGTCCACAAGTCCGATCAGTTCGGCTTTGCTCAGGTGTTCGAGCACATACACCTGACAGCGGGAAAGCAAAGCAGGAATCACTTCAAACGACGGATTTTCCGTGGTGGCGCCGATGAGCGTCACGATGCCTTTTTCCACGGCGCCCAACAAAGCGTCCTGCTGGCTTTTTGAAAAACGGTGGATCTCGTCGATGAACAAAATGGCGCCTTTGCCCTGGAACAGGTTTTGTTTGTCGGCGCTTTCGATCGCATCACGTATGTCTTTTACACCGGCATTGATGGCGCTGAGCTGGTAAAAGGGTTTGTTCAGAAGTTTGGCGATGAGTTGGGCCAGGGTCGTTTTGCCCACACCCGGCGGCCCCCACAAAATGAACGAAGGTATTTTGCCGCGTTCGATGGCCTGGCGCAACACGGCACCTTCGCCCACGAGGTGTTTTTGACCTACGTAGGTGTCGAGACTTTGGGGGCGCATGCGTTCGGCGAGTGGTGTCATATTGTCTTAACCCGGATTTAAGGGATTTTGAGGATTGGATTGTAGGTCCCACGCTGCGCTGGGATGACAAAAGGGGATTTGGAAGATTGGATGGGATTTTGGGGGATGGGATTTTTAGGGATGGAAAAGGATTTTGGACCCTTTAAGTGCAAAGTTCAACAAATTTAGGAAGCACTTAAAACATAATTTATAAAAAATGTTTTAAAATCTTATTTTTGCACCTTGACCGCTTCAAAATTCATTTTCAAACCTATTTTGTCATCCCAGCGAAGCGTGGGACCCCAAAAATATCCCATCCAATCTTCCCAATCCCCTTTTGTCATCCCAGCGCAGCGTGGGACCTAAAATCCAATCCTCAAAATCCCTTAAATCCGGGTTAAGACATATGACACTTCGCATCCTTTCAGGCATTTTTTTAGCCATGAGCCTCTTTTACACCTGCAAAACCCAACAAAAAACAAGCGCACCGCGGCCTTCCGAGTCTTATACACCGGAAGAGGAGAAACCGTTGGTGAGCGTCCTGACCATTCCGGTAAACGTGTCGGTGGAAGATCTGACGCGCAGCTTGAATGCCAAGATTCCTGCTGTATTGTACGAGGATTATTCCTACACCGACAACTACAACGACGGGCTCATGTTGAAGGCCATGAAAAGCCGCGACGTTACGCTGAATTTCAGCACCAATGCGGTTAAATACCGTGTTCCGGTGAAGTTGTGGATTAAAAAGGACCTGGTGGTAACCGATGCAGAGGCGGAAGGAGAACTTGCTTTGAGTTTTAAAACCACCTACAGCATCAATCCGGATTGGACGGTAAAAACCACCACCGAGGTGGAATACCATGAATGGCTGAGCAAACCGGTATTAAAAACCGGATTGGGCAACATCAGCATTGAAACCCTTGCAAACCTGGCGCTCAACAGGAGTAAAAAAACACTTACCCAAACCCTGGACCGGTACGTAGCCCAGCAGCTCAACCTGAAACCTTATGTTCAGGAGGTCTGGACGGCCATTCAGGAGCCCATGTTGCTGGATCAAGATTACAAGATGTGGGTAAAAACCACGCCGATATCGATTGGCATGAGTCCTGTTACCAGCGACTGGAGCCATTTAAAAACCAAAATCGCCGTGGAATGCATCAACGATGTCACTTTTGGCGAAAAACCGACATTTCGGGAAAATTCTAACCTGCCAGATCTTAAGTCTGTAAGCGAAAGTACATCCGACGATTTTAAAATACGGATTGCTACGGATGTACCGTTCCCGGAAGCCGAAAGACTGGCCAAAATGACCATGGTTGGTCAGGAGTTCACCTCGGGTAAAAAGAAGGTTCGTGTGGAGGACATCCAGTTGTGGGGCAACAACGACAATGTGGTGGTGAATACGATGCTAAGCGGCGCTTTCAACGGCAACATATATTTCATCGGCAAGCCGGTTATGAACGTTGAAAAAAGACAAATCGAAATTCAAAACCTTGATTACCATGTGGATACGCGCAGCTTTCTGATGCGCTCCGCTTCATGGATGTTTCAGGGGCCCATCAAAAACCAGATGGCAAAGGCTATGGTTTTCCCTTTGGATGAAAACATCCGCGAGCTCAGGCAATCGGTCCAGGAAACATTGACCAATTACGAGATCCAACCGGGCATTACACTCCAGGGCACCATCGACAGTGTGACCGTGGAAAATACCAAAGTTACACCTACCAGCATCAGGGTAAATTTGTTTTCCCAGGGCCGCGTAAGCGTTGATGTAAAGGGGTTGTAATGTTTGAATGTCATGCCTTACCTTGCGTTTTATTCTGAACCAACACGCATGGGCATATTACCTCAGATTGCAACAGCCGTAGGTGTCATCCAAATCCTCCGGAAAATACTGGATACCTCCAGGCTTGCACCTGAATGGGACGAAATTTTATCCAAAGTTTGGATGGGCGGCATTGTCTGGTATCTGCTGACCCTTGTTCCATTCCTGCATTTTATGGGCCCCTGGTTTGCCAGGGCTGTTTATTTGTTGGTTTTGGTTACGTTGTATTTGATGCGTGATCTTAAAACTGCGCGTTTGATGGCGTTGGCGGTGGTCCCCTTTGCCGCTGTTGTTGTGGTAAGCAGAACAGTTGAAAATCTGATACCATCGTTGTGGGAAAATACGGAAGGATTTTTGGACTCTGCCGAAGCATTTTCTGTCATGTGGATGATTGGGTTCGGTATTTACGTAGCCATTCAAAGCAGCAAGGAGCGCAAACAAAGAAACCTGGAAGAAGAACGCCTGCGTATTGCCGAGGAGCGCCGAAACCAGCTCGAACACCTGGTGGCAGAACGCACCGAGGAGCTGATGCAGCAAAAAAACGAATTGGAAAAAGCGCTTGATGATCTAAAAGCAGCACAAGCCCAATTGGTACACTCCGAAAAAATGGCCTCACTCGGCGAGCTAACCGCCGGTATAGCACACGAAATTCAAAATCCACTGAACTTCGTCAACAACTTCTCTGAGCTTAGTGTCGAACTCGCACAAGAGTTGAAAGAAGCGCTGGAAAAGCCGGAGCCAGACCACGCCCTCGTGTCCGATCTGGTGGGTGATCTGGTTCAAAACCAGGAAAAAATAAACCACCACGGTAAACGTGCTGCCAACATCGTTTCCGGCATGTTGCAACATTCACGGGCCGGAAGTGGTAAAAAAGAGCCGGTAAACATCAATGATCTTGCCGATGAATATTTGCGTCTTTCCTACCACGGTTTGCGTGCCAAAAACAAGGAATTCAACGCGAAAATGTCGACAAATTTTGACCCGTCGATCGGTATCATTGAGGCTGTACCTCAGGACCTGGGAAGGGTGCTTCTGAACCTGATCAACAACGCGTTTTATGCGGTTACCGAAAGAAAATCAGCCTTGAAAAACACGGCTACAAACGCGTATGAACCTATGGTAACGGTTTCAAGCCATAAAACCAAAGACGGAATGGTTGAAATTCGTGTTGCCGACAACGGTACGGGCATTCCACCGGCCGTTGCTGCCAAAATTTTTCAGCCGTTTTTCACGACAAAACCTTCAGGACAAGGTACCGGTTTGGGCCTTTCACTCGCTTACGACATTGTGACCAAAGGGCACGGTGGTACGCTCGAGGTTCAATCTGTGGAAGAAGAAGGAACTACCTTTGTTATTCGAATTCCCATCAAATCAGTTGCCAAATGAAAATATTAGTCGTCGACGACGAACAAGACATCAAAACCTTGTTTGAACAACGGTTTCGGAAAGAAATAAGGGAAGGACTGTTTTCTTTTGATTTTTGTTATTCCGGCGAGGATGCCCTTTCCTACCTGCACGAAAACAGTTCGGAAGCCATTCTTATTTTATCCGACATCAACATGCCCGGCATGAGTGGTTTGGAATTGCTGCGCCACGTCAGGGAAGATGTTTTGGATCCAAGGCCTTTCATCATGATGATAACGGCTTATGGGGATGCTGACAATTATGAAACAGCCATGCGCCTGGGCGCCGACGATTTTTTGCACAAACCGGTGGATTTTGCGGCTTTAAAACAGAAATTAATCGAAATGTCATGAGCGCAAAACACAAAATGCTGGTGGTGGACGATGAAGACGATGTAGAACAACTCGTCAGGCAAAAATTCCGGCGCCAGATTCGCGAACAGGAATACGAGTTTATTTTTGCGCAAAATGGCGTTGAAGCTTTGCTGAAACTCAAGGAACATCCAGACACCGACATGGTGTTCAGCGACATCAACATGCCGGTCATGGACGGGCTCACGTTGCTCGAAAAAATCAACGAGTTGAATCCTTTGCTGAAAACGGTCATCATTTCAGCTTACAGCGACATGGAAAACATCAGGCTCGCCATGAATCGGGGCGCTTTCGACTTTATTTGCAAACCGTTTGATTTCGAGGATTTTGAACATACGTTGCAAAAAACGTTAAAAACAGTAAAGCAGATCAAAGACACGTTGCTGGCCATACAGGAAAACAACATTTTGAAAATGTATGTTGATGAAAGCGTGTTGCAGTTCATGTGCCGAAAGGAATTTGAAACTTCCCTGTTGGCGAATGAAACGGTAGAAGCATCCATCGTTTTTGTCGATATCTGCGGATTTACGGCCATTTCCGAACGCGAACCTGCTGATGTGGTGGTTTCGCTGCTCAACAAATACTTCGACATCATCGTACGGGAAGTCATTGCGGAAAGTGGCTACGTCGACAAATTTATGGGCGATGCCGTTTTGGCTGTTTTCAGGGGTGAAAACCACCTGGACAGGGCATTGAAAGCAGCATTGGCCATCAACAAAGGCATACAAGCCACGGAAGATACCTTGTCGGGGCATCAAACATTTCATCCAAAAGTTTCCATCGGGGTCAATACCGGCGATGTGGTTTCAGGCAACGTTGGTTCAGCCACCTTGCGCAGGTTCGATTTTACGGTTATTGGAGACGTGGTCAATACCGCCCAACGGTTGCAATCGGCCGCCAAACCCGGACAAATTCTGGTGAATGAGGCCACTTTTGAAAAAGCAGGCGGCACATTCAACATGCAAAAAATAGGCGAGGTGGCTTTGAAGAACAAAGCCACCCCGGTTATGGTGTACGAAGTTTTGTAAATTAACGTGTAAGCGTAACGTCGCCTTCCAGCAGTACTTCCCTTCCATCAATCAGTTCAACCACCACGTACCAGACAAACACGGCAGGGTTGAGGGCATCGCCGCGGTGGTTGCCGTCCCATCCGAATTGTGGATCGTTGGGCAGGAAGTCCTTTAAATAAAGCACTTGTTCTCCCCAGCGTGAGTACACCTGAAATTCTTTGATGATGCGTACCTGGTCGGTATTGGCAAAAATCATGAAGACGTCGTTGTCCCCGTCGCCGTCGGGCGAAAAAATGTTGGGTATGTAAATGTCTATTTCGCGATCGACCCGCAGCAGGAGGGGCGCCCTTTCTTCACACCCGACATCGCTGATTACCGTGAGGTTGTACCTCGTAGACGTAAGCGGCATGGCGAGTGGACTGAGGCATGTGTCGCAGCTTAGTCCGGTTGCGGGCGTCCATTGTATGCTTGCAATGTCGCTCAGGGGTATGGAAACCGTGGTGTTGATCTGGTAACTTTCGCCAAAGGAAATTTGGACCTCAGTAGCCAGGTCTATGACAAATACAGCAGGTGGAACGATGGTGGCTTGACGGGTGGTGCCACATCCGGTTGCATCCACAATTTGTACGGTGTAATCGCCGGGCAGCAAACCGGTAAACACGTTTTGGCCGCTAAACGTCTGGCCGCCGTCGATGGAATATTGCACAGGAGGTTGGGCTCCCACGAGTTCGCTTACGGCAATGGTGCCTTTATCGCCTTCACAGGCGGGCTGCACCACGGTGAGTTCCACTTCCGGTTCCTCAGGCGTGATGACCACATCATCGGCATCGGTACAACCGTTGACTGGGTTCGTGACCACCAGGATGTAGGTTCCGGGCAGGGTTACCGTTGGTGTGGCTGTATTTCCACCGCTTGCGATGTTGCCGTTGCTGGTGTTCCACTGGAAATTGATGGTTGCCGCATTGCTGCCGCTGCCGTTGAGCTGGTTTGTGCCTCCAAAACACGGCATGCTGAAGCCGGCGCCTGCATCGGCCAGGGGCAACACAAAATCTGCGACGACGGTTGTGCTAAGCGCATTGGTACAATCGTTCAGCGGATCAACCCCCAGCAGCCAGTAGGTGCCGGCCTGGGTCGCCGTAAACGATGTTCCGCTGCCCACCGGGATGGTATCGGTTCCCTGCACCAATATCCAGGTAAAGTTGATGCCCGGGAAAGGTGATCCCCCGCTGATGACAGCGGTCGGGTTGTTGCAATTCAACGCTCCGGGTGGATTGATGAACAAGGCCGGGTAAACAAGATTTTCCTGAATGGTGATGGATGCGGTATCGGTACAGAACGACATGGTGTCGAGGGCAATAAATATGTAGGTGCCAGGCGTCGTGATGGTCAGGACTGTGCCGTTCGGGTAGGTTTGTCCGGCCAGATCGTACCAAACTGTGGTTGCCGACAAGGTTCCCTCCACAAGTCCGGAAAGTACAATTTCGTTGATGGTGCAATCGAGCAGGTCGTCGGGACTGGCGGTGATGGTCGCCATGGGATTGTTGCGCAGGTCATCTACCGAAGTGAATACCGTATCCAGGCATCCTGCTACGTTGACGATCAGTCGGTAGTCGCCCTCTGCGGTAACCGTTGCCGTATTCAGGTTGGTATTTTGAATAACGCCGTTGTTGGTAAACCAAACAAACGTGCCACCCGAAAGGCTGGATAATCCGGTGAGCACCACGGTGGTTTGGACACAAGTGATGGGTTCCGGGTCATCCACTGAGGCGATGGGTTTTTCCCGGAAAACAATGGGTGTTCCGAAACTGACTACGGTGCAGTAATGGCTGATGGCTACGTTGCCGTTGCCGTCGTTGTTGCCTGCTGCCGCAGAAATGTAATACGTGGTGCCGTAGGTCATGGTTGCAGGATCAAAACAAAAGGTGGGTTGATCGCTGCGGCCAATTTCATTGATGATTTGGTTGCCGTTGCCGGTATGCAGGATGAATTGCAGAACGTCGCCGGGTTCCAGGAACTGTCCAGTGTTGTTGTAGGTGGCTGTTTGGCAACCGTCGCCACAAAGGGAAAGTTGGGTGGATTGCATGGTGCCGACCATGGTTTCGCAGGAAAGCAGGTTCACCGTAAAAGTGCAGGTAGCAGGGCATCCGTTGTTGTCAGTCACAACCACATTGTAGGCTCCTGTGCCCAGATTGTTGATGGGTACAATACCCGGAGGCGCATTGTTCTGCATGCCGCTGCCGGGTGTCCATGTCAGGTCATAGGGTGCTGTTCCACCGGTGATGTTGACCTGAGCAGCGCCATCGGTTGAACCCGGGAAGGTGACCGGATTGGTAACACTGCAGGCGATGTTCAAAGCGCCGGCCGGTTGCAGGATGGTAAAGGTTGCTGTGTTGCTGCAGGCATTGGCATCGGTAACCGTAACGGTGTATGTTCCTGCTGACAATCCGGCAGGAGATGGCGGGTTGCCTGCGATGGCAGGCGACCAAAGGTAGGTGTATGGGGTAGCGCCGCCGCTCACCTGAAGGTTGATTGCACCTTCGTTGCCACCGAAACA
>JADLBE010000125.1 GCA_020847915.1 Saprospiraceae bacterium
AGCCGAAGTTGGTTGAATTCTGTGGTTTGAAGTGTTTGTGCTACTGCGGGAAGGGTGGAGGCGAGGAACAAGCCTATCAAGAAAACGCGCAAAGGGTGCATGAATGAGGGATTTGTTTCAATCTGAACACCCTGAGTCATCCTTATGTTTTCAGGATGACTCAGGGCGGTTGTCAACCCCGCTTTTTTAAAGGAATGCGGTAGCCCAGTCCTACCTGGAAATTTTTGTTGAAATAACTCGCCTCTTGATCTTCCTGCCCGTTTTCATCCGTATAGGTAACGTCAAGAACGGGTGTGAAACTGCGGTTGAAATGCGCTTTTAAATAAAAGTTTTTCCAGTACCCTTTGGCGCCAATGACACCACCGAAATCCACGTCGTTTACCAGATCATCAAATGCCGGATCTTCCCACGAATCGCCGTCGTAATACTGGTCAGAGAGCATTACACCCACGTTTACACCGGCGAAAATGCCCAAAAAGGGCCAGGGTTTGAGTTCGAAATTCGGCATAAAATCGAGGTAGTTGTACCGTGCCGGCACGAAGATCAACGGATTTGCGTCGTCGGGCGTTTCGTATCCTTTAACACTGTATTGTACACTAAGTCCGTACGCCATTTGTCCCGAAAGCCAATATTGGCCGTGCACGCCCACAAAAAACCGCGTAGCCATTTCGGTAGGCTCATCGTAATCCGGGGAAGCCACATTGGTGAAATTGACACCGACCTCGGGCGACAGGGTTTGTGCGTACAGGCCGGTTTGAATTGCCGCTACCAGCAGTAAGGTGAAGATGCATTGTTTCATGTTGGAGATGTGTTTTGGTTACATTTCCATTTTGACGCAGCACGGGAGAGTAGGGTTGTATGATCAATCCTTTGTTTCCACTTTTTTCACGCGGGTATGATGCTTATCAATGGCTTTGGGATCGTAACCGATGTTGAGGTTGATCCACATCAATCGCGAAATCCGGAAGATGTACACAAAGTTTATGGCCAGCAAAACACCAAGTATGCTGAAGGTTACGGGTTGACTAAATCCAAGCAACCAGAAAAAAACACCCACGAAAATAAGGCAAAACCAGGCTGTCCACATGTACGAAATAAACATAGCGCCGTAATAATAGCCTGGTTCCGGAAAGTAGTTTAAATCACATTTCGGACAGCGTTCGAGCATGTCAAATGGTTTAACAAAACTCCAGCTGCCTGTTTCAAACATCTCTCCCTCATGGCAACGCGGGCATTTAAGGTGAACAATGCTGTAACTTTTTGATCCTTTCTTAAGAATGGACATGTTCGTTGTTGTTGGATTTTAATTTGTTTTTTCCCAGAACTTTAATTTTCTGTCGAAATGTGCCGAGAGCAAAGTATAACATGCTGGAATTTCGTCGGTAAAACTGAAATACGTTGCAAGGCGTGTGCCCGCAGGCATTTGTTCCAGTTGCCCTTTTACGTATTCAGAATACACCTTGTACAAGGGTTTTTCCAAAGTCACGGAATCGTCTATGGGATTGCTTTGAAATAGATTTTCGTGGAAAGCATTGAAAAAATAGATCGCATCGAATGGTTGAAATTCAATGTCAGTGATGTTGGAATGGATAAACTTTGTATTGACCAGGTGGTGGTTTTTTGCCAACTGCTCCGCCTGTTGGACAAGGGTTTTTCTTTGTTCCACACCAACAAAAAATCCAGGGGTACACGAAGCGCCTACCATGCAAAATTTCCCTGCGCCGGAGCCAATATCCAACACGCGGGTGCCCGGCTCACGGACCAGAAAAGTTGCAGCCGTTTGGGCAACATCAACGGGGGTGAAATGAAATTCTGATACTTTTTTTAAACGTTTTGAATAAATGCTGTCGAATTCTTCATCATTTACCGTTAAGCCGGATTTTAAACGTGTAAAAACCATGGGGCTGCAATTGTACTTTTTTCTCGGACGCCAAGTTACGGTTTTTTGTTGTTTGGGAAGGGCAAAGCATAAGCGTTGAAGGGCAAAACAAGGCAATGCGATGTCAACGTATCTTTTTTCCTTTTAAACAGAACAATCCGGAAGCCAACTGGTTTCAAATCAACCATGTCAAAGCCTTCCGTTAACATTGTTTGGTTCAAACGCGATTTGCGCACCCGCGACCATGCGGCCCTGGCAGCCGCCAGGCACGCCGGTTTGCCCGTGATCGCTTTGTATGTTTTTGAACCTGCTCTGCTTGCGCTTCCGGAGTACGATGTGCGCCACGGCCGCTTTATACGCCAATGCCTCGACGATCTGGCGCAGCACCAGCCACTCCTGGTCTTTTACGACGGGATGTTGCCCGTTTTGGAAAAAATAAAACAACATTTCGACATCAAAACCTTGTTTTCTCACCAGGAGACGGGACAGCTGGCCACCTTTGAACGCGATAAGGCAGTAGGAAGGTGGTGCAAACAAAACGGTGTGGGATGGCAGGAATTTGAACAGGACGGGGTGCATCGTGCCCGCCGCGACCGCATAGGCTGGAACAAAGCGGTACTCCGACACCTGGAGGCGCCGCTCGAAAACAGTGTGCCACTGCCATTGCCCGATTTGTCCTCAACCGGATGGGACACCTGGCCCGCGGGCGTTGCCGACGGAGCTGTCCTGCCGCCCGAAATTCTTGAAGATCATCCCGATTTTCAACCCGGCGGCGAGCACAATGCCTGGCGGTATTTGCACAGCTTTGGCGCTGAAAGAGCACAGCATTATTCCCGCCACATTTCTAAGCCGCTGGAAAGCCGCCGGTCCTGCAGCCGATTATCGCCTTATCTGGCCTGGGGATGCCTTTCTGCACGGCAGGTTTGGCAATGGACGGGTGCTCAACCAAAGTTCAAACATCCCATCAGCAATTTTCGCAGCCGCATTTTTTGGCGCAGCCATTTTATGCAAAAGTTCGAAAGCGACTACACCATCGAATGGCGCGACATGAACCGTGGTTTTGACGGAGCACTGAACCGTGGCAACGATCCTGCCTTGTTTAAAGTCTGGTCTGAAGGCCGTACGGGTTTCCCCATGGTGGACGCCTGCATGCGGTGCCTGAAAGCCACGGGATACGTCAATTTCCGCATGCGGGCCATGTTGGTTACGTTTTGGTGTTTTACCCTGAACCAGGAATGGCAGCCCGGTGCACGCCTGCTTGCTCAGTGGTTCCTCGATTTTGAACCGGGCATCCATTATGCCCAATGGCAAATGCAGGCAGGTACAAGCGGCTACCATACGTTGCGTATTTACAACCCGACCTCCCAATGCGAAAAACACGATCCGACCGGGGCCTTTGTGCACCAGTGGGTACCTGAATTGCAACACGTGCCGCCGCCACTGGTGTTCGAACCCTGGACGATGTCGGCCATGGAACAAACCTTTTACCAATGCCAAATTGGTACCGACTACCCTGCGCCCGTTGTTGATTTTGACGCGGCGACGCGGGTGGCCAAAGATGCCTATTGGGCAGTCCGGCAAAGTCCGGCCGTGGTCAACGAACTGCCAAGGCTATTCCGTCGGTTTTGCGTAACCAAGGATGCCGCAAAATACAAACGTGACAACCGACCAACCGACTAGCTGACCAACCGACCAGCTGACCAGCCGACCAACCTTTTATTCCTTCTTCCGTCCTTGTCTTACCCGGTTGATGAATGCTTCCGCAAGTGAAGGGTTTGCGGGTATGATTTCATACGTTTCGCCGTCCGGCATTTTGAATTGCAGGTCCTTGGGTTTCATGCCCACAATGGCGTCGTTGAAGCGGGTACTGCTGGACACCACATTGAGGGCGCCGGCCTGGTAACCGAGGAAGTACCAGAGGTCGGGTGAAGGTTTGATGTAGATGTAAAAACGGTCGTCGTCGCTCGAGGGCATTTTATATTCCACAAACACGTTCATCATTTTGTTGATGGCGATGCCGTTGATGTAGAGCACGGGTATGCGGTCTTCCAGGCTCAGGAACGACTGGTACTCGTCGTTCCAGATGACCTGGTGGCGGCCGAGCAAAATGGTGTGTTTGTTGTCGTCTTTGGGCAGCACCACAAAGTTGTTGCGCAGGTTGCCCATGGTTTCGTCCATGAACTTGTCGTCGCTTACAAATTCGGCTGTGGCGGGTTGGTAAAACGCGAGTTGGGTGTTGATGATGGGCGCCTGTGCGTCGAAGCTCGACGCCTGGATGTCGCTCATCATCATTTCAAGCAGGTTTTTGGGCAAAGTAACGTTGATGCCTGTCATAAATTCGCCGGTGGTGGTATAGCCCGTCGAGTCGATGTTGAAGTCTGACTTCAGTTTGCCTGCGGCCTGAATTTTCATGTATTTCAGTTCTCCGCCGATGTTCAGTTTGCCTTCGGCCTGCACGGTGCCTACTTTGTTGTCGTACACCATTTTTGCGCCGCGCTGACTTTTATCAAGCACCTTAAGCGAGTCGCCGAACGTGAACTTGTCGGTTTTTTCGTCGTATTTGTAAAAACCGGCGGCATCAATCAGCACCCGGTCGGTGCGGTTGAAAGCGATGGTGAGGATGCGCGGGTAACACTGGCCGGATTCTTTTCCAAGGAAAAAACCGGTCACCAAAGGTTCGTCGTCCGGGTTTTTGGTTTTGCGGATTTCCACGAGCGGGTCATTTTTGTCCACTTCCGAGCGCAGGGTAAACCACTCTTGACCGGGCAGTTTGGGTGCATCAAGTTTGCCGTAACCTTCAAAACGCAGGTTTTGCTTGTCGGCACTCAAAATGATGTCGCCTTTGTAAAAGGTTTTGATGCCAAGTCGGAAATTTTGCTCCTCCGGAATCACGCCGCTGGCTGTTGTTTTTACGTTTTTCTTGATGGCGGCGCCGGGCCCGAAGCGTTGGCCGACGATGTTGTCGAAAAAGACTTCCTGCTCGTAACCGGCAATGTTGTATTGGTAGTAGCCGGTGGCTTTGTACAGTTTTTTACCGATGATTTCCACCGTAGCGCTGTCGATGGTGTGGTATTTGCTTACCGTATCGGCCAGAATGCGGGCGTTTTCGAGTTTTTTCATGGCACCGCCCGGTTCGATCTCGATGTTGCCGTCTTTGGTGTAGATGAAAGCATCGGCCGATTTGATGACATCTACGCCGCCAACTTTCAAAAGGCTCGACTTCATGTCGTAAAAGGCCGTTTTGCCCTGAAAAAACAAGGAGTCGCGGTCGGGGTCGATGGATACAAATTTGCCGGGTTTGTTCGGGTCGGCTTTAAACGTGATGGTCTGCGCTTTCATGTCCCAGAAAAACTCGTTCATCGACGTCCGGTATTTGTTCAGGGGCAGGGTAGTGCTCGCATCTGCGGTATTGGCTTTAAACCTGCCTTCCTGTTTGTCGAAATCCAGCTCGCCGTCCACGTTTTTCGAGTCAAAAGCAATGCCTTCACCGGCGAGGGCTTTCACCTTGAGGTCGGCCGTATCGGCACTTGCCTGGAACGGACCGTAAGAAATGAGTTTGGAACTCAGTGTACCATTTTCCCATTCAAACTGACCGTCTCCTTTCAAACCGGAAGGCGTAAGAATGAGGGTGCCGTTGTGGAAATATCCGGCTGCTTTGAACAGCTCAAAGTCTTTTTTCTGCGAAGTCACGTACATGGAATCCCGGTAAGGCAGCCAGTTTACACTCACATCCTCACCCTGGGCCTGGGGCACTTTTACGGCACTTTTACGGTCTTCGTCCATAAAAAAGCGCCGTGCAGTAGCCGTCATCTGGCGTGGTTTAAAAACGATGTCTTCCGATTCAATGTCGGCCGTCAGGTATTCCACTTTGCCTTCGCCAAGGAAACCCTTGTTGCTGAGGTCGAGCAGACCGGTGTAGTTTCCTTTGCCGTAATACGTGGGGTATCCGGTTGGCGGTGTTTTGTGCACAAAGCCGAAGGATCGGTCTTCTTCGCGCACCACGATGGTTTCTTTAAACGGCTTAAAAATACCCGCAGGTTGCATTTCGCCCTTGAATTTGAGCATGTCGGGTGTGTAGCTGTCGAGTCCGTTAAAAGCGAAAGGATCAAGTTTAAAATAGAAGGAGTCGCGTTTGTAAGCGCCTGCCTGAATGCTGGGACGTTCGTAATAAACGAAGCTGTTTTTTTTGCTTTGCAGGGAAGGGAAAATTTCCAGACTTTCTTTACCCGATTTGTTGTTTGGCGCATCAACGAGTAAAACACCGGAGAGGTATTCCACCGAGGAGTTCATGGCGAAGGCTTCTGGTTGTCCGTATTTGTCTTTTTCGCCTGTCGGCAAATAAAAATCGAGGTGTTTCACGGAGTCGAATTCCACCTGAAACTTTTCGTATGTGAAGTGCAGGTTTTCCCCCTGAAACAGGGCGAAACCCGCAAAAAGCCTTCCACTGAAACGCATGTCGCGGTTTTGGAGCAGGGTCAGGTTGCGTTCGTTGGGCAAAAGCCCCACACGTTGGCGTGCACTGAGTTCAATTTTGTCCACCTCGGTAATGGTGGTTTCTTTGGTTTTGAGGTCGAGCCTGGCATTGGAAGAGGTACTGCTCGATTCAATTTTGATGGCGTCGAAGTCTTTTTTGCCCTGACTGGCGAGGGCGTAGTGTACGAGTTTGTCGCGCAGCTCGATTTCGTGCCTGCTAAAGTGGTAGTTGATGAAACCTTCCTTCACCATTTCAGCAAGCAGCGACTGGATGCTGGAGTGGTCGAACTTGGGATTGAGCCGTTGCGCAAAGGCATCGTCGGACACCGTATTGCTGCCGGTTTCCCTGCTGAGGATGTAGAGTATGGAAATCGGATTGGTGGAGGCGATGTTTTGCATCTTCACAAAATCGGAGGGACTGTAGTGGTTGCTGCTTTCAAAGGCAACGGTTTGCGCAATGCCTTTGATGCCTCCTGCGCGCGACCCGATTTCAATGGAATCTTTGGCGACGTACCAGGATATTTTTTCGGCGTCGAGGTTCATGTTGTAAAACGACGAATAAAACGGGTTGCGCTCCGAGCCTTTTTGGCCCCGTGTGAGGTGGATGACCTGGTTGGGGATTTCTACACGAAAGCCAACGGCAGGGTGGTAAAGGCTGTCGTTGTCCATGTACAGTTTCGCGTCCACACCTTCCGCAACGATGCTTACTTCGCGTTTGATGATGAACAATTCGGCCGTACCGTAAAATATGCGCTGGCGTTTTTTGTTGTACAGGATAACCTGTGCTGGTTCGGCGTTGGTGCCGTAGCCGTAGAGCGAAGCGCCCCAAAGTTTGAAACCGCCCGTGTATTCGATGCCTTCACCAATTTTGGTGATTTTCAAAGTTTTATCAAAACTTTCAAAACGTGGGTATTGTACGCCTGCAGCTTTGTTTTCAACTACGATGTTGTGCTCAAAGGTGCCTGTGATGGGACCTTTGGGAAAATACAAGGGGTAGTATAAAATGGAGGAGTCGCTTTTGAACAGGGGTTTGCTGGCTTCCACTTTGTAGGTATTGAGCCGGCAATACACCGAGGAGTCCAGCCCGGCTTCAGCCCAGTCCACAGTTCCTGAATTTCCACGAAAAACGCCGTCGTAAGGGTAATAAATGCCCGACGTTTTTTTCACCACAACAGAATCCTGTTTGCGCAAACCGATGAGGTTGAAGTCGGTGCAGCGCAAAATCGGTTGGTTATCGACGTATTCAAAGGCTGTTTTACCACCGCTGACCTTCCAGGTTACCGTGCCGCCTTCACCCGTTTTAAAGGCGTTGTTTTCCAAAAAGTCCGCCGAAAACTCGAGGTATTGGGCGATGGGTTTGGTTCGGCCCCGTTCGATGGAAGGCAGGGTTTGTTCCGTTAGGGTTTGCCAGCGGGCGAACGTGGTGGTGTCGGCCTTGGTTTTTGCAGCCGATACGGCGTTGATGTAGTTTTTATAATAGGGAAACGCTGCGAGGCGTTGGGCCGACAATACGTTGGCAATACCCCGAATACGCTGAAGTTCATCTTCCCGGAATTTACCTTCCCGCACGCTTTTTTTAAACACCGAAAACGCCTCCTCCATGTCGGGACGTTTTGATTGCGTCATGAATTCACCGAGTTTATCAACAAATTCATTCGAGTTTTCAGGAAATGGAGCGCCGTTCTGGGCTGTAAGTCCTGTAATAAATGCAAAAAACAGAAAGGGCAGGCAAAGGATAAAACGCATGGTGTGCAGTCTGTGGTGAATGTTCAGGAAAAAAAACGAAAGGAAGGGGAAAAAAGTGCGAAGACAGTCTGTTGGTCTGTTGGTCGGTTAGTCTGTTGGTCGGTTAGTCGGTTGGTCGAATAGTCGGTTGGTCGGTCAAAGTAATGGTTGATAAATTGATATCTCAACCGACTAACCGACTAACCGACCAACCGACTAACCGACCAACCGACCAACCGACCAACCGACTAACCGACCAACCGACTAACCGACTTTGTTAAACACAGCGCATACCCAATTTCCCCGATGCCACACTTCTCCCCGGGAAAGTCCTGCGGCCTCCGCGGCGGCGGCCACCATGTCGTAATCGGGTTGCAGGTAACCGGAAGTGAGCAACCAGGCGCCAGGTTTAAGCCAGGAAGCGAGGGTTGGCAAACTGTCGAGGATGACGTTGCGGTTGATGTTGGCAAGGATGCCGTCGTACGGACCTTCCGGAGCATCTTTTAAAACGCCGCAATAAGCTTTCAGGTTGTGTACGTTGTTGAGCTCAGCGTTTTCGAGCGTATTTCGGTACGATTCGTCTTCGATGTCGATGGCCTCCAGTTCCCGGGCGCCGAGTTTGGATGCCATGATGGCCAGGATACCCGTGCCGCATCCAAAGTCGAAAAAGCGTCCTCCTTCTACGGGCAGGTGTTCGAGGGCGGCCAGGCACATCCAGGTGGTTTCGTGGTGGCCGGTACCAAAAGCCATTTTGGGATTGATCACCAGTTCGTAACGCACGCCGGGGATGTTTTCGTGAAAATCGGCGCGAACAGCACAAAATTCGTTGACCACCACAGGTTGAAAATTGCTTTCCCACACCGCGTTCCAGTTTTGAGCAGGAAGATGGGTTTTGGTCCATGTAAACGAAAACGATTCCTGGAGTTCGCGCAACAAGTCATCCACCGGGGTGGCATCGTTGGAGGCGGGCAGGTAAGCCGCCAATCCTTCCGGCGTTTCTTCAAAGGTATCAAAAGGCGCATCGGCCAGGTAAGCAATGAGGACCTCCGTAAGGGGCGCATCACAGTGCAGGTTGTATTGATAATAGTCCACGTTAGGTAAAAGATGTTGAATGGCAAAGATAAACGAGTATTGATTTGCCATGTTGGTGAACGATGCCTTTGTTTAAACGTTTAAGGGAAATCTAAAAAGTACATCTTTTGGTCGATCAAAAATGCAGGCACAACAGGCACAGCGGCCGTTTTGTCGAGCATGTTGGGTGTCGGGACAACTTTTTTCCTTACTCAGCCGTCTAAGCCGCAATTACCTCTAAGAAAAAACGCTGAATCGAAAACAAACACCAATGCACAAGAACTACTTCAGGATTGTTTTTACCGTCCTGCTATTACCTGTTTTTTTACAAATGCATGCCCAATCCACCGCAACGGTGAGTGGCTCTTTGCGCGATGCGCAAAACGGAGAAACCCTCATCGGTGCAACCGTGGAAGCCGTCGGACTCGGCAAAGGCAACGTCAGCAACGAATACGGATTTTATTCCTTTACACTCCCGGCCGGCGATGATTCCCTCACCCTGCGTTTCAGTTACCTGGGCTTTGCCAGCGAAGAAAGGCGTGTAAAACCCCGTGGAAACATCAAACTGGACGTTTCGCTTTCGCCTGAAGGCACCGTGATCCAGGAAGTGGTGATCAAAGCCAATTCCATGGAAGACAAGGTACGCAGCACCGAAATGTCGGTCGCTACCATCAGCACCCGGGAGGCCAAAGCACTGCCTGCCCTGTTTGGTGAAGTGGATGTGATCAAAATCCTGCAACTCAAACCCGGCATCACGCCCGGCGCCGAAGGCACCACAGGATTGTATGTACGGGGTGGCAACAGCGACCAAAACCTCATCGTGCTCGATGAAGCCGTGGTGTACAACGCCAACCACTTGTTCGGATTTTTCAGTACGTTCAATTCAGATGCCGTCAAAGACCTCAAAGTGTATAAAGGTGGTTTCCCGGCGCAATACGGCGGCCGTTTGTCGTCGGTAATCGACGTGCGTATGAAAGAAGGCAACAACCAGAAATTCAGCGGATCCGGTGGCCTCGGCCTCATTTCCAGCCGTCTGACCCTCGAAGGTCCGATCCAGAAAGACAAATCTTCGTTTATCGTAAGCGGCCGGCGCACCTATGCCGATGTAATCACCCGAATGGTCAACCGCGCCAATGAGGGCAAAAAAGATTACAATCCCATCCCCGATTATTATTTCTACGACCTGAACACCAAAGTGAATTTTACACTTTCGGAACGCGACCGCCTTTACCTGAGCGGTTATTTTGGCCGCGACGTGTTTGGTTTCGACAACGAAACGTTCAATTTCAATTTCGGCTGGGGCAACGCTACCGGTACCGCGCGATGGAACCACGTTTTTTCACCCAAACTTTTTTCCAACACCACGGCGACCTACTCCAATTACATGTACGAGATTACGAACCAGCTTACAGGCTTTTCTTTCAGCCTGGGTTCGAACATCATGGACATCAACCTCAAACAGGACTTTTTCTACCAACCCACCAACAACCATACGGTGCGTTTCGGCGCCAATGCCACGCACCACAGTTTCGAAGTGGCCAGGCTTAAAGCCGGCAGCGACGACGGCAGCATCAACTTCGAATCGGGCCAGGACTTCACAGGCATGGAATACGGTGTGTATGGCAACGACGAATGGGCCGCCACGGAAAAATTGAAAATCAGCTACGGCGCCCGCATCTCAGCCTGGAACAACAAACCGGCCTTTTACTGGGGTTTCGAGCCCCGTGTAGCCGCAAACTACGCTTTCACCAAACGGTTTGCGTTGAAAGCTTCGTACGCCCGCATGTACCAGTACAGCCACTTGCTGGCCAGCAGCGGTTTGTCGCTGCCCACCGACATCTGGTACCCCAGCACCGAAGGTGTAAAACCTGAAATCAGCGACCAAATCGCTGTAGGCACTTCGGTAATGGTAACCGACAATGTGCTCATTACCTGGGAAGCCTGGTACAAATGGCTGCAAAACCAGGTCGACTTCATCGATGGCGCCGAACTTTTTGGAAACGATGCTTTGGAGAACGAACTCACCATCGGCGACGGTTTCGCTTTCAGCCCGGTCGAACTTGAAATTGAAAAAAAGGACGGTAAACTCACCGGCTGGATTGGCTATACCCTCGCATGGGTGCGCCGCGGTAATTTCCCTGACATCAACAACGGTGCGGAGTTTGCGCCACGGTACGATACGCGCCACAACGTAAGCGTTGTGGGCATGTACGAGCTTAGCAAGCGTTGGCAACTCACCGCTACCTGGGTGTACACCTCCGGCTATACGAGTTGGCTGCCTCTTGGCAGGTACACGTTTCAGGACGTACCCGGTGGCAGTTTCCAACCCGTGGTGCCCGTGTACGGCGACCGCAATACGTTCCGGTACCCGGCGTACATGCGTGCCGACCTCGGCGTCATGTACAAATGGCGTACGCGCAGGACAGAACAGGACCTGACACTCAGCGTGTACAATGCCACCGACCGCCGCAACCCGTATTTCATTTACCTCGAACCCGAAACCGTGCCCGTGGAAGGCACCGGGGTGGAAGTGCCGGTGTCCATCAGTGCCAAACAGGTGTCGCTTTTCCCGATACTGCCTTCCATCACCTGGAACTTTAAGTTTTGAGGTCCCACACTGCGCTGGGATGACAAAAAGATTTTGGAAGATTTTTTAGAAAAATACCGCTTGCGGTTTAAATATAAAAACAATGAAAAACCTGATTTTCGCTTTGTTAACAACCCTTAGTTTGGCGGCTTGTAACCTTACACAGGACGTCGACATCGAACTGCCCGATTATTCGGGCCAGCCGGTAGTAGAATGTTACCTGGAGCCCGGCCAGCCGTTTAGGCTGCTGCTGACCAAAAGTTACGGCTTTTTCGACCCGTTTGGGCTGGATTCCAACTTTTTGGACCAAACCCTGCTTGAAGGCGCTTTGGTGACCATCAGTTACGAAGGCAGGACCGACACGCTGGCGAACACGCTGATGCCAACATTTAGTCCGTTTAAAATTTACAATTACAACAGCTCCTCGGTGGTGCCATCAACGGTGGGAACAACGTTCAACCTGAACATTGTTTTGCCCGACGGCACCAACATCACGGGCCAAACCACCATGTTGCCCAGGGTGCCCATCGATTCGGTTGTTTTGGAATGGAGTGAAACCAACGATACTTCCGCCCGTATTCTTACGTACATCACGGACGACTTGTCGACGGAAAACTTCTACCGCCGTTTGCTCAATTACAGCAATCTGGACAGCGTGCCCGAACAGGATTTTCTGGTGTCGGACCGTTTAAATACGACCGACCAGATTGCCTTTGGCACAGGTTACGACCTTGTTGAGGGCGATACAGTCATCAACAGTCTGCTGCACATCGAACTGGCCTATTACAACTATTACGAAAGTGTTCAGCTGGCCATACAGGGCAACCTGAACCCATTTGCACAGCCGTCGCCCATCAAAAGCAACGTAACAGGTACCGCCAATCCGTTGGGGATTTTTACCACGCTGGTGGTGGATAGGAATACGTTGATAGTTACAAGATAGCGGTTAGCAGGCAGCAGGCAGCAGGCAGTAGGCAGCAGGCAGCAGGCAGTAGGCAGTAAAAAAAACACCCAATCATTTGTTTTTCAAGTGACTGGGTGTTTTTTTTGCTGCCTGCTGCCTGTTTTACGGCAACGGATTGGGTTTTGCAA
>JADLBE010000126.1 GCA_020847915.1 Saprospiraceae bacterium
TCATGTTCATGATTACCGGACCAACACCACCGAACTTTGGTGGACCTGACCACTTTCCATTTCAAAAATACTGAGGTAAATTCCGGCAGGTAGCGGAAGTAAATTGACACCTTGTCGATTGGCTGAAGACTGGTTTAATCTTTGCACCACTTTACCGTCGGAAGCAACAAGCGTCCATCGGGAAGCGCCTTGCCAATCAAGATACAAAACATCGCTGCAAGGATTGGGCCATACCGACGGTGCGAGTTGGCCATCCTCTTGTTCTGTTGTAGCTATGGTGAACGGAACTTCGAACGCCAAAACCGTATCACATCCCCAGGCATCGGAAAGGGTTAGGAAATACACGCCGGGAAGCAGCCCACTGGCAATTTGACCATCGGCTCCGTTGCTCCATTGGAAAATGAACGGTGCGTCGCCGCTAACCGACGTCACTACGATGCTGCCATCGGCGCATGTTGAACAGGTGGATGGTGTTACATCCGATAAAGTGGTGAGTGGAGAGGCTTCCTGGACCACTAAGGTTTGAACCATCACTTTACCTTTTTGATCGGTTACGGTAAAGGTGTACAATCCCGGCATCAGGCCGGTGGTATCGGCGCCGGAAGCAGGCGGTGAACTCCATGCAAAATCGAATGGTGGACAACCACTGGGAAGATCAAACGTTACGGCGCCGTTGTTTTGGCCGATGCATGCCGCCTGTACCTCGGCTTCCGCATCTTCAGCCAGGGTGGGGCTCTCGTAAGCGCCCATATCTACCAGACCGTCTTTGATTCGCTGGGCGCCGTCGAGGTCAGTGGTGATTCCCAGTGCCGTTACGATGTCATTGTCGCCGGCATTAACGGCCGGAGAGCAAGGCAGAAGACGGAAGTCGCCGTTGGCCGCATCGCGAAAACCGGGATCGGAAGTTACAATGTTGCCGGTGCCGCACACTGTGGGGTCGAAAAAGTCCTCACATGGGACGTCGGTGAGGTTATGGGAGAATTCTGTGTTAATAGCATCATAAAAAGGTATAGTAGGCGAAGTATCGCTGTATGGTTTGTTTTGGGTCATAATGTTGTTATGAATCCACAAGTAACCCTGAGAGTTGACATCTGGATTCCACGCTATTTCATTGTTAACCAATGTATTTCCAATACAAATCAAAGTATCGGTAAAATTATTAAATGCCAATGAAAATAAAGTAGAATAGAAACTTACATAATTAGCCGATTTATTATTGATCAAAATATTATTAATAAACGAAATATTACGAACAGGATTTAACAAAGAACTCTGCAATTGGTTTGAGTTGAGAATATTATTTTCAAATATTAAATCTTTACCAAAACTGCTGAAGCCAAGTTGCTTGTTCTTATAAAATACATTATTAACAATTGAAGAAAAAGTATTTTATGAAGACACAAGGGTCGAAAACATATCGTTAGACTCAAAGTAGTTTTTTATTAGCATAATCGTATCTCTGATTATCTGACCAGGCACTGCTGATGCAAGGTCAGGCATAATTAAGGTCATACCTGTCCCTTGATTATCATTTACAAAATTATTTCGAAATGTGGAATTAAATATTGTAAGATATAGTTCTTTGGTTGAAAAAGCAGATTCTTGAAAAACAGACGCACCTCCATTTTCTGTATAATTATTTTCAAAAGTACAACTATCTATCACCACTCTGGACTTATATGCTTCCAATTGTACATATAAAAATCCAGCTAAAATGGATGCCCCATTCCCATGAATATCACATGATACCAATTCAATAGTTTCTTTAGCACTTGAAACTTTTCGGTAAAAAATGCCTCCCCCTCGACTACTTTGCCCCGCCACTGCCTTATTACCATCAAAAGTACACCCCCAAAATTCTATACCTCGATCCACATTACTTCCACCCCAAATATTCACAGCACCACCCGCACCGCCAGCTGCGTTTTTCTCAAAATTACAAAAATGAAACAAAGGCATGCTTTGGGTGCTGTTCTGTCCATACACAAACACTGCGCCCCCGTTTACCTTGGCGCTGTTGTTCCGGAAGGTACAATGTGCAAATACCGGTAGTCCTACGCCGTTTTTCGCTTGTACATACACAGCCCCACCACTTAAGGTAGGAGAAATGCTTACGAAGGTCGTATCCGAGTGTGCATAACCACCTTCAAACACCAAACCGTCAATGCGGGTTTCTGCTTCAGGGTTGTTCAAATAAAGGATGGTATAAACGTTGTCGGTACTGTCCGTCGGACTACCTATGTTGCCACTCAAAACCGTTGGATGCGCTTCATGGTCTCTTTGTGCCAGGTCGGTTTCAGAACCTTCAAATCCGCCGTACAGCTTTACATTGCTAGGCAAATTGAACCGTTTGTCGCGCCCCATGCCGGAGGTCGGCAAATAAATTCCTTCAGCTACCCATACTTCGTCGCCAGATGCTGCCACATCGAGGGCCGTTTGCAGGTCAGTGAAAGCATTGCTCCAGGTGGTTCCATTGTTTTGCCCCTGTGCTTGTGGACGTACGTAATGGCGGGTTTGAGCATGGGGTGTTGCCGGCATACCGGCAACACCCAACAGGATCAAGAGGAAAAGAAAAAGCGTGTTTTTCATGCGATTACAGGATTTTCGGAATGAAATCAGATTTTTACAAACGAGGTTGAATGGATAATTCCATGAAGTGACAGAACAAAAAGTATCCTGGCAAATCAACCAACGGTGTAAAATCAAGTTTCTTTTTTATTTTTTCTGCTTCCTCGCCACTTTCCTCACCGCCGAAAATATAAGCGCGGAAAACAGCCCAATACCCACAACCCAAATCCACCAGTTGATCAAATGTTTAAATACCGCCAAAAAAACGATGCCCACGAGGAATAGCGTGGGAATTTCGTTCATGGCGCGGTAAAAGACGTGGCTGTGTTGGGTGCTTCCCGCTTCGAGCAGGCGTATGTGTTTTTTACAAACAAGGACGTAGCCGGTGAGCGCAACCAACAGGACTAGTTTGACCCACATCCAGGGTTGCGACAACAAGTCGGGACGCATAAAAAGCATGGGCGTGCCAAATGTATACGTGATGTACACCGCCGGGCGCATGATGATGTTGTACACGCGCCATTCCATCAGGTTGTATTGGTTGCACAGGATGCTACGCGACGTGGCGTCCTGCATGTTCAACGCTTCGGCGTGGTTCACAAAAATACGCACGAGGTAAAACATGCCGGCCATCCAGGAAACCATGCCGATGAGGTGCAGGGACTTGCAAACGAGGTACCAATGGGCGAGTTCAAACATGCCGTAAAGGTAAGTTTGAAGTTTAAAGTTTGAAGTTTAAAGTTTAAAGTTTAAAGTGCGTAGAGGGGAACGTAGAGGGGGGCGCGCAGACGTTTCTTAGAGGGGTTTCGCACAGACGTACACAGACAAATTGCGCAGACGTACACAGACCTTACGTAGAGGGGCTGGTTGGAAATTGGAAATTCCTTGTTGGATATTGGATATTCCATCAAAATCGCTCTAAACAGAATATCCAATATCCAACAA
>JADLBE010000127.1 GCA_020847915.1 Saprospiraceae bacterium
ATTTCGACCTCCATTTCTTTCAGGCTGAGCTGGTGTTGTGCTTTTTCGCTGTCGAACTGACTGCGCATTTGCGAATAGCGCTCTTTGGCTTCCTGAATTTTGGTTTGTTTGATGCGTTCGTTTTCAGCTTCTGCGCGTGAAACGACTTTTTCGGCTTTTACGGCCGCTTCGTCTTCGAGGCGTTTGGCGGTGAGGCGGGCTTCCTGAATAACCAGGTCGGCCTGGCGGTTACTTTCCTCAATACTTTTACTGTTGGCTTTTTTTATGGCCTGGGCGGTAAGCAAGTAAGCAATGACTGCTCCCACCACCAGTCCTATGACCAATCCTGTTACGATCTCCATAAGGGTGGTACAATTAAGTGGTTAATGTATGGTGAACCGCAGCGCCAATCAACACGTATTCCAACGCGGCGGGGTGAAATTTCCTACTGTCGTATGCTGGCCTTCAGTTTGGATTCGAACGCGTATTGCAATTGTTGCATGAGGGCGTCGATGTCTTTGTCCTGAAGGGTTTTTTCATGGTCTTCAAACGTGAAGCTGACGGCGTATGATTTTTTGCCTTCGCCCAGTTTTTTTTCATCTTCAAACACATCAAACAAATTCACGTCGCGCAGTGCCTTTTTGGCCGTTTTGAGGGCAAGCTGGCGTATGTCGCCGAAACCCACGCTGCGGTCGAGCACAAGGGCCAGGTCGCGGCGTACGGTGGGGAATTTGTTGAGTTCGGTAAAGGATATCTTGTTGACGCCTAAGGCTTTCAACACGTTGTCGAAATTGAAATCGGCAAAAAAGACAGCATTTTTGATGTCCATTTTTTTGCTGATGGATGTTTGCACCTGTCCGAACGTAACCAGCTCCTGTTCACCCCGGTGGTATTTGAGGGCGTAATTGTAGGGTGCTTCGTTCAGGGTTGTTTCCTGGTATCCTGCGATGCCGAGGCGTTGCAGGAGGTTGTTCACCACCGTTTTGAGTGTGTAAAAATCAACCTGTTTTTTTGCCGAAGGCTGCCAGCTTTCGGTGTTGTGGGCGCCGCTGATGAGGATGCTCAAACGCAGTGTTTCCCGAAATTTCGGACCGTTTTCAGCATTTTGACGCACAAAGGTTTTGCCAAACTCAAACAGGCGCACGTCGGGGTTTTGCCGGTTCTGGTTGTGTCGAATGGTTTCGAGACCACCCATAAGCAGGGTAGGCCGCATGCAGTCGAGGCCCTGGTTGGCGGTGTTGTGCACCATAACGAGCGCATCGGCAGGTACGGGCAGCAGGTCGCGGTAGTATGCGGAGTTGCTGAGCGACATGTTCATACACTCAAGGTAGCCAAGCGTCGCAAGGGAATCGGCCGCAAAGTTGCGGATCGCATCCGGGTTGGGGCGCTGCTGTACTTCCATGCTCGAGCGTATCTGCGTGGGGATGGGTACAGTATCAAGACCGTGCACACGCAGAATTTCCTCCACCACGTCGGCCTCCCGGGTTACGTCGGGCTTGTTGGTGGGTATAAGCGCGGTAAAACTTTCGGCTGTTTCGTGGCTGATGCCGATTTCGAGGGCCAAAAGGATGTTTTTGATGGTTTTGGCCGACAAGTTTTCACCGATCAGGCTGTTGATGCGGTCGTAACGCATGGCCACTTTGGCAGGCGCTACGGGGTCGGGGTATAGGTCTGTAATTGGCGTGTCCGCTTTACCGCCGGCAAGGTTTTCGATGAGCTGGGCAGCGCGTTGCAGGGCAAAGATGGTGCCGTTGGGATCCACGCCTTTTTCGAACGACCAGGCCGCGTCGGTGCGCAGTCCGTGGCGCAGCATGGTGCGGCGGATGTAACGCGCGTTGAAGCAGGCGCTTTCGAGAAACACGTCGGTGGTGGTTTCGGTTACGCCGCTGTGTGCACCGCCGAACACGCCTGCGATGCAAAGGGGCGTATCGAGGGCGTCGCAAATCATGAGGTCTTCGGCGTGGAGTTTACGTTCCGTGCCGTCGAGGGTAACAAACTGTGTGCCTTCAGGGAGGGTTTTTACACGGATACCGGCACCTCGGATGGCGGCGAGATCGAAGGCGTGGAGTGGCTGACCGGTTTCTATGCGCACGTAGTTGGTGATGTCCACCACGTTGTTGATGGGGCGCTGGCCAACGGCGAGTAAACGTTGTTGGAGCCATTCGGGACTTTCTTCAACCTTAACGCCGCGCAGTGTAATGCCGGCGTAACGCGGGCAAGCCTCCGTATTTTCAACCAAAACGGGCAGGGCGGCTGCCGTGCCGGGTGTAAATGTTGAGGTGTCGGGTGTACGGAGGGTAGCCGATGGGTTTTCGTGGTGGCGCATCCAGGCAAGCAGGTCGCGGGCCACGCCAAGATGGTTGGTGGCATCGGCGCGGTTGGGCGTAAGGCCGATTTCGAGCACCGTGTCGGTGTTGCGCTGGTAGAAGTTGTCGGCGCGCAGCCCCACGGGCGTATCAGCCGGAAGCACCATAATGCCGGCGTGGTCATGGCCAAGGCCGAGTTCGTCTTCGGCGCAAATCATGCCTTGCGAGGCGATGCCGCGAACTTTGCGTTCGGCGATGGTGAAAAGGGAGCCGTCTTTGGAAAAAACGTTGGCGCCGGGCAGGGCTACCCATACTTTTTGTCCGGCGGCCACATTGGGTGCACCGCACACGATGGAACGTATGACACCGTCGCCGGCATCAACCTTGGTTGCCGAGAGGTGGTCGGTATCGGGAATGCGTTCGCATTCGAGCACGATGCCGGAGCGGACTTTATCGAGGTCCACGGCAGAGGGCTTAACTTCGTCCCATCCTTCCACTTCAAGTCCCAGAGAGGTCAGTATGTCGGCAATTTCGGCAGGGGTCTTATGTATGTCGAGATAATCTCGAAGCCAATTCAGCGAAAGCTTCATGCTGTGTTTTGCAATTATTAAAGGATTTATACGGCTTTACGGGGTGATTATGGGGGTGGACTGCCACATGCGGCGGCCCTTAAGTCATACTACGTTCGTTTGAGAGGCTGTTATGCCCGAAACGCACGGGTTGAGGCTTAATCTGCAAAAGTAGACAGAAAAGTGGAAACAGCGACAATTCGCCGTGTGAAAATTGGATGTGTTGTCTTAGTGGCCTTTGGGCGCTTTTTTAGCAGGTAAAGGCTTGTGGAAATAATGAGAATGGACAATGGCAGGACCAGAATTTCAATGGTCACTGCTCCACCACTCAGTTTGATGCCAACAAGGTAAGCCAGAAAAGAAACCACCAGCGTGGTGAGAATGGCCTCCCACAACAGCGCTTTAAGTTGCATAAAATCGCGGATTTGCAGCCATTCGGGCAAAACCTCGCGCAGTTCGTCGCCGATGTTTTTGTGGAAAAGCATCACGATGCCTAAAGCAAAAACATACAAAACAATGGAAAGCAGGAACATATCGACGGATTGCAGCAGTTTGATTGCCGTCGATTGAATGAACATTTCTTCACCCTGGTTGAAAATGTGGGATACGGCGTGTACAAACTCAATGGCGCCTAAAATGGTAAATGCAAAGCCAGATAAGGATACAAACAGTGCAATGAAAAAAAT
>JADLBE010000128.1 GCA_020847915.1 Saprospiraceae bacterium
AAGAGGAATACAAGGAAATGTTAGACAGATTTGAGGTGGATTACAACGAAATTTACTTGTTTGAATTTATTGACGTGTATTCATGGTAACAAATCGGCACACATCGTCACGTTGTCGCCCCGCTGGGGCTCAAGGCGAAGGTATACCTCTTGGCTACAGTTGTTGCCCCGCTGTGACTAAGTTGGGTATGACTTGATAAAGTTTTTGCGCCGCTGGGGCTAAGGTGGGTTTGACCTGTCACAGACGTTGTCCAGCTGGCTGAAAATGAACCCCAATATTTTTATTTCGCTGGGGCACAATGAGCCCCAGCGGGGCGACAACGTCTGTAGCCAATCATGCCCACCCTGGCCCTGAGCCCCAGCGGGGCGACAACGTGACGATTTGCAAGTTGCAAACGAACCTTCAAAAAATTAAAATCACCTATTCATATTCAACCTTTCACCGCAAACCTTGTCTTTAACATTACCTTGCTACCCGCAAGCAACGAAAACCAACGAACAGCAGCATCATGAAAACGCGACCGTTAACAGCGGCCTTGACCGCTTTGTTTATTACCTGTTTTATGGGTTGTGTTGACAAAACCTGCACCCAACCTACAGGCGCCTGGACCAACCGTGAAGGGCAATCCTTTGTCTTTTCTTCCGAGGGGAAGGGGCTTTGGCTCACCAGGTTTGGTACCTCTTTCGACACGGTGTCCTTCAATTACCTGATCGATTGTAAAAACGATCCCACGGCGATTGATCTGAAAGGGTTCAATACAGGTCCGTACGAGGGTCAGGCTTTGTACGGCATCATCGAGATGTCGACCGACAGTTCTTTCCGGCTGCGTTACGAATCGGGCGCCGATGCTTCGGTGCGGCCTACCGCCTTTGATGCAGACCAAACGTTGAAATTTTACCGGAAATAATCTTGGTTGATCAAGCCCAAACCTATGCTCCGTTTTTTTCCTCTTTTTTTGTTTTTGGCCACCGGTCTGTCTGCCCAACCGCAAAATCCATTTACCGTACCCGAATATGCTCCAAGTAAGGCGGTGTTGGTGGAATGGGATTTCAACGACCAAACCTGGGATCTTTACTCCGAACTTATAGCCCATTGCCAGGAAGCCGTCGAGGTTATCTGCGTAGTACGTGATGCGAACGAAGAAAATGACATGAGTCAGCGCCTCGCTGCCGATGGTGTGCCAGGGGGCAACATCAGTTTTGTTTATGTGCCTTGCGAACGTATGTGGATACGCGACCATGGTCCTTTTGCCGTACAAACGGATAATGGCACGGCGTTTATGGATTTCAATGACAAAGCAGACAGCGGTTTGGATGAAAACCTGCCC
The DNA here is from genome assembly GCA_020847915.1 of Saprospiraceae bacterium. Taxonomy (GTDB): domain Bacteria; phylum Bacteroidota; class Bacteroidia; order Chitinophagales; family Saprospiraceae; genus M3007. The sequence continues at coordinate 1,328 of JADLBE010000128.1, forward strand.
TCCAACCTGGCAGCGGAATGGAACTACGACGTTTATGCACGGCCATGGATTTTTGACGGCGGCAACCTGCTCGTTGACAACCATGGTACCTTGTTTTGTACCCGCGGGCTGTACGACAACAACCCCGGCATGACCTCCCAACAAATCAGTCTGGAACTGGAAGATTTCATGGGCATCAACCGTGTGGTTGCGCTCAAAAGGCAACACGATGACTATTGGGGGCACATCGACATGCAGGCCAAACTGCTCGACGACAGCACTTTTGTGTTGTCGAGTGTAAGTTTCGGGCATCCCAATTACGACAGTTTGGAATACAACTTTCAATTGCTGGCTGCCCTGGAAACGCATGAGGGCAAACCTTACCGTATCCGCCGGTTGCCCCACGCCGACGATTGGAAAACCTACGCCAATGCGCTCATCCTCAACAATACCGTCATCGTGCCGGTATACGACCACCCCAACGATGCCGTGGCCGTAGCAACCTACGCCGAATTGCTGCCCAACCACACCATAAAAACCTTGAATTGCAACAAAATCATCGGTTGGGAAGGCGCCTTACATTGTATCACCATGCAATTGTACGATGAAAACAACCTTGTCTCAACCGAGGCGCCATCGTCGCTGCCAGAGCTGCGGCTTGCCGTTGTCCCCAACCCGGTGGTTTCCGGAACGCCTGTTGGGTTAAAAATTACAGGCGGCAGTTATTTGCCCTGTACTGTGAGCATCAACGATGCACTTGGCCGTTTGAGGCATAGGGAGCACTTCCTTCAGATGCCCGATGAGCACCAGTTCGATGCCAATTTAAAGCCAGGATTGTATTACATCCAGGTGCAAAATGAACAAAGCGTTGTGAGTGTACCCTTTGTGGTGCATCAACGACCGTAGGCAGCCAGGTGCCTGGCGATGTATTTACCAATGATGTCGAACTCCAGGTTCACCGCATCACCCATTTGCAGGGATTTGAAATTGGTGTGTTCCCAGGTGTAAGGGATGATGGCCACTGAAAAAGTGTCGGCCAGGGGATCCACCACCGTAAGGCTAACACCATTGATGCACACCGATCCTTTGTCCACCAGCAAATGTTCGGGCGTAGGTTTGTAGCGGAAGGTGAAACGCCAGCTGCCCCCCGTTTCCACCACAGCGGTACAGATTGCCGTGTCGTCCACATGACCTTGCACCATGTGACCATCCAGCCTGCCGCCTATGGGCAAACAACGCTCGAGGTTCACGAGGGTGCCCGGCTGCCACGAACCCAGGTTGGTGCGGCGCAGGGTTTCGTCGATGGCCGTTACACGGTGCGAGTGATCGTCCACGGCTGTCACCGTGAGGCATACGCCGTTGTGACTCACACTTTGGTCGATTTTGAGCTCGGGCGACAAGTCGCTTTCGATCGTAAAATGTACGTTGGCGCGGTCTTTTTCGATGGCTTTAACCTTGCCGAGTGTTTCGATGATACCAGTAAACATAAATTAGTGGTCAGCAGTCAGTGGTCAGCAGTCAGCAGGCAGCAGACAGCAGACAGTTTATTGAAATAAAATGGCAAAAGTAAATGATTGTTTATCCCGAACCGTATTAAATTCCGCATTCCGCATTCCGCATTCCCTTACTCCTCCGGCCTCCCTAAAATTTTCCCCAATTCAAATTTCTTTTTCACTTCCTCTGCTTCTTTGGCTTCCTCCAGGGTGACCAACGGCGCATCGAGGTTGGAAAGATTTGGCTGTCCTGCATCCACCCAGGCGGTGTACCAGGCGCAGCCCAGACTGTAAACGGCGGCGCGCATGCGGCGTTCCACCATGTCTTGCAGGGCCGTTTGGTAGGCGGCGGCGTAATCGCGGCAAGGGGCGAGTAAAACACGGCCGCCGCGGGTTTCGGGACACGTTTGTTGGTCGGGCGGAAAGGAAACCCGCATGGCCCATTCGATGTTCAAAACGCTGTCGACCATGGCGTTGCTTTCGAACACCGTGTTCCAATAAAACTCGGACGTGTTGTCGATGTATCGGGCTTTGCCCACGAGGTAATCGTATTGTTCGTCGGCGAAAAGTTCCGGGATGCGGCTTTCCCAAAAGCCGTGGATGCCGTGTTGCTCCGTTTTTTGGCCGTTGTAATTGCTTGTGGTGTGCAGGGGCACGTGTGCGTCGCCGATGTAATGGCCGATTTCGGCGCTCAGGCGCAGGATACGTTTGGAATCGCGTGTGCGCAGGGCTTCGGTGAGGTCGCGTTGCATTTTTTGCAGGTGCCAGGGCAGGATGCCGTGTTCTGACAAATTTTCGCGAAAAAATACGGATTCGAAAGGTGTCAGAATGGCGCCTGTTTCGAGCAGGGGACGGAGGGAGTCTGCCGGCAGGGCATGTTCGTCGCGGTAAAGTTGCGGCAGCAAATGGTTGGTAAAAAAACGCCGGTAATCGGGGTGCAAATCGGGTGGCAAGGCATGGATACCTGCGAGCAGCAGGACCGTATCGCCGCGGGTGGAAATGCCGTAGAGGTCGGTGTGTTGCAACATGGCATCGAGCCAGTTGCGGGGCAGGTTATCGAAAGGTGGGGCGCCCCACACATCGAGGTCGATGTAATGCCTGGGCGCTTCGTTTTTGGTGGCGTAGCGGCGCATGTCGGGATCCACGGCATGGTCGCTGATCCAGTCGATGTTGGGTTTGTAAAACACCATCATTTCCGGCGGCAGGGTAAACACGGCAAGCCGGTTGATGCGTCGGTGGGCGAAAAAACCCCAGTCGGGATTTGTTGATCCGCAAGGAGCCGTTGACTCTTTTACGGGATGATAATGGATCATTGTCATCCCGTAAGGGAACAGCAGGAGGGTAATGGCGAGAAGTGAAAAAAGGTAGCGCACGGTTCGTACAACGTTTGTTATAGGTGGGTGCGCAGCAGGGTACAAAAATGGGAAATTTGGTTGAAAAATGCCAGGGTAAAACATGGTATTTTAGGTACTCTCCTAAATTAATTTTACACTTGTACTAAAGTAAACCCTTTTCAGTTCTGTACCTATGAAAAACATACTGTTCCTGCCCTTTTATATCCTGTTGTTGATCGGTTATTCAGCCTCTGGACAAAACATCGGCGTAACCGTCGGTTTTCTCATCAACGGTGTTACCCTGAAGCCACTGCCTTACCAACCTACGGACCCCGACGACAAAGAGCACGTCCTGCGGGTTAAACCCTACGAGTCCGTTATGTTCAGGGATGCTTCCACGGGCGCAACACCGAATGACAACAGGTATTGGGATTTTGACGGCGATTTGGTTTGGGATACCACGGGTGTTGCCGCAACGCAGGTAAGCTGGGTTTTCGATACGCCGGGATTGCACAACATCAGGTATTGTGTAGGCAATACCAAACAATGCGCAGCGCGGTGGGTGTACGTGGAAAGCGCTGAGGCGCCCAAAAGCAAAAAAAACAAACCCAAGAAAAAATCGAAGTCGGCCGAAGCCCAAACCCTCGACGAACTGCTGGAACCAACACCGTCTCCGGTTGTCTCTGCAGCGCCTCCGCCACCGCCTCCTCCGCCACCGCCACCTCCACCGCCTCCACCTGTGGAAATTGACCAGGAAGTTGAGGAAATGATGGAAAATCCGGAACCTATTGTGCTTTCATCCGCGCCCAGATCGATGGAAGCTCCGGACATCTTTCTCAAAACCGGCAAGGCGGGCATACCGCTGTCCAAATATACGTCTGCTCAGAACTGTGTGGGCAAATCCCAAAGCAGTTTTACGGCCACACTTTTGCCCAAAACCGCCATGGACCTGGAGTCCTTTGTGGTGTACACCAGTGGTTGTGGTGGTATGGACCTCACCATCAGTGGTCCAGGGATACTGGAAACAGCGAAAATAACCCTGGTTAAAGGCAAAAACCTGATCGATCTGGAAGACTATGACCTTCGTTTGCGCGCCGGCACCCAATACACCATAACCGGTAAAGGTTTCACAGGCTGCGGCTCCTCGAAACCACCGATGTTTGAAGATGTGAGCAAGTGCACCAACGTGGCTT
>JADLBE010000129.1 GCA_020847915.1 Saprospiraceae bacterium
GCCAAAAAACTCGAGCGCAACGTGATGGATGTGGATGAAATCCGCAAAAACAATCCGTCCGAACTTATGGAGCGCATCCGCAAAGACGCTTATGCCGTGGTGGACCTCCTGCTCGACGCCGCCACCATGGTGATGCACCAGGTGGAAACACTCACCGAAAACCTCAACAAAACACAGGCGGCAACAACGCCCGCACCCGCAGCAACACCCGCGCCCGCGTCTTTCATTCCAGTTTTGAAAAATGACCTGCCTGCGGCGCCCGGCTCCACAGTCGAAATACCCATGTTGCTGCAAAACCACGATGTAGCAAATCCTTCGACGGTACTGTTGTCCAAACCCGACCTTAAAGACCACCAGGGCAACACCATTGTCGCCCGGAACATCCGCATCAAACCGGAAACAGCCGATTTAAAAGCCAACGGCACTCAACCCGTTTCCATCCATGTAAAAATACCCAAAACCACACCCGCAGGCGTGTATTCCGGACTGTTTCAGGACCAAAACAACGCTTCCACCAGCGCCGTGCTCATACTCACCGTTGCTTAGCGCATGCGCGACGTACAGCTCAAATCGATGCTCGCCGAGTACCATGCCCATGCTTTGCAGGGCATTGAGCAGTACATTCCGGACAAAGAACCCAGAAAATACCTCTACGACCTGGTGGCCGATTACCCGCAGCGGGGCGGCAAAGGATTCAGGCCGGGACTGTGCATCGCCGTGTGCAAAGCCTACGGCGGCACGCTCGAACAGGCCATCAACTCCGCCATTGCTTTGGAGTTTTTCCACAATGCCTTTTTGGTGCTCGACGATGTGCAGGACGGCTCGCAGTTCCGGCGCAACAAACCTACCATGCACCAGTACAACAACATCGGCGTGGCGATCAACGTGGGTGTGGCCATGAACGTGTTGAGTATGAAACCGCTCATGATGAACGCCAACGTTTTGGGGCCGTCGCTGGCCGTTAAAATTATGCACGAAGCCGATCACATGGTGCGCGAATCGCTGGAGGGCCAGGCCATCGAACTCGGCTGGCGCAAAGACAACGTGTGCGAACTGGAAGACGGCGATTATTTCCGCATGACCCTGAAAAAAACATGCTGGTACACCTGCATCCAACCGCTTCGCATTGGCGCCATCATTGGCAGTCGGGGCAGGGAAAATCCGGAAAAACTCAACAGGTTCGGCTATTTTATGGGTTTGGCATTTCAAATTCAGGACGACATCCTCAACCTCGTGGGCGATGAAGCCAAATACGGCAAAGAGATCGGCGGCGACCTTGTGGAAGGCAAACGTACCCTCATGCTCATCCACCTGCTCAACCATTGTACACCGGCGGAAAAAGACCGCGTTCGTTTGTTTTTATCGGATGCATCGCCACAAAATCGGGAGCAACACGCAGCAGGCATCCTCAAACTTTTGCAGCGTTACAAAAGCATAGAATACGCACGCAAAATCGCCAAAACCATGGCAGGCGCTGCGTTGAAAGAGTTTTATACCGTATTTGCCAAACTGCCCGATTCGCGCGACAAAGCCTTCATGGAAAACCTCATTTCCTACATGATCAAACGTGACTACTGATGGTGAGTATCCAACCTGTACACAACTACGATACCGATGTTTTGATCATCGGCGGCGGTCCGGGAGGAAGCACCCTCGCGGCGCACCTGGCCCGTGCAGGGGTGCGTGTGTTGTTGGTGGAGCGCGAAGTGTTTCCAAGGGACAAGGTATGCGGCGACGCGGTGAGTCCGGTCGCCCTTCAGGAAATGCAACTGCTAGACATTACCGGAGTAGAAGGGTTTGAACGAAGCAACGAAATCAAACACGCTGGTTTGTATTTTAAAGGGGAAAAAATAACCGTCATCGACCTGCCCAAAGGCAACACGGATTACCACACCCACGTGATTCCACGCCTCACGCTCGACAACTGGGTTTTTGAAATGGCCGTACAATGTGGTGCGGCTGTTTTGCAAAATGCCTCTCTGGTAAAATACACCGTCACGGAAAACGCCGTGTACGCCGACGTCAAACAAGGCGGCGCGGAAAAACGCCTTAAAGCCCGGATCATCGTGGGCGCCGACGGCAGCAACTCAACAGTGGCCAGACAAATGCATGGCGCCAAACCAACCGATTACGAAAGGCTCATCGCCGTGCGTTCGTATTGGGAAGGCATCCATGGTCCGGCAGATACCTGCGAAATCCATTTTATGGAGGACAACTTCCCCGGGCTTTATTGGGTTTTTCCCACGGGTCCGCACACGGCCAACATCGGTTTGGGCATGGTGGCGCGGACCTATCCGAAAAACGAAACCCACGTTAAAGAACTGTTAATCAACCAGATCGGCGCCAATCCGGGATTGATCCAACGCATCGGGAAAGGCACGATGAACGGCAAAGTTTTGGGCTGGCCGCTTACGATGTACAACCCCAAATCTCCGGTGGTTTCGGACCGGGTTTTGCTCATCGGCGATGCGGCGGGTTTGATCAATTCGCTCAGTGGCGACGGCATCCAATACGCCATGCTGAGCGGCAGGTGGGCGGCACAAACCTTGGTGGCATGTATAAAACAAAACGATTTCTCGGCAGCGGCGCTTAACAGTTACACACAGCAGGTTAAAAAAGAACTGGGTTACGATTTCGCTTTGTCCAACCTGCTGGTACAAATCGCCCGCAATCGCGCCCTCAACCCTGTGTGGATGCGTATTTTGCTGGTCCTCATCGAACGCGCGCGCACCGATCCGGCTTATGCCACTGTTTTGGGCGGTATTTTTGGCGGCACGCACCCGTCGTACGACGCGTTGCAACCCGATTTTATTTTAAAAACACTTTTGCAAGGCGGCGTGCATGTGGGGATGGGGGCAACGGAAAGTTTGCTGGGCGGCCCTTTGTTGTGGCAGCAAAACGGACAAGATGCCGGCCGGTTCGCCCTGGACGCCGTACAAAAAATCAGAAACGAGCCGGGCGTTTACGCCAGGTGGGCAGGCAATGTGGCGAAGCGTGGGTTGGAGGTATCGGGGTACGTGGTTCGCAAGATTTTGGAAAACAAAGAATCGCTGAAGTAGTACCTTGCTGCGGTAACAAAAGGCTGTTTCAAGCCAACACCAACCGCCATGCAAAAGCTCGTTTTTTTCCTGTTAATTTCCCTTTTTTCATTTTCCCTTGCGGCGCAAACCATGTTATCGCCTGCCGGCAAATGCAGTTTTTCCTTTGCCCTCGACGCCGAAGGCGCACCCACGTACCGTTTGTTTTACGGTAAAAAAGAAGTGGTACAAACCAGTCGCATGGCGGTCATGTTGAAAGATTTGCCCGCTTTTGAAAAAGGTTTTTCCATCGTAAAAGTGGACTCCATGAGTTACGACGGCACCTGGAAACCCGTGTGGGGCGAAGTCGCCAGCATCCGAAACCATTACAAGGAACTTGCCGTGACACTCCAGCAGGCGTCGGTTAATGGTCGCAAATGGGTAATCAGGTTTCGTTTGTACGACGACGGTTTGGGTTTTCGTTACGAATTTCCGGCACAGCAGGGATTTAAACATTTCATCGTTTCTCAGGAAAAAACCGAATTCGACCTCGTGGGTGACCACAAAACCTTCTGGATACCAGGCGATTACGATACCAACGAATATGCCTACAACACCAGTGCCCTCAGCGCAGTGAACGGTTTGGCAGGCGGCGTAGCCAACGAAATCCACGCCCGCTCACCCATCGGTACAAACTTCGTTCAAACGCCGCTGATGATGAAAACGGCCGATGGTTTGTACCTCAACATCCACGAAGCGGCGTTGGTGAACTACCCGGCCATGAACCTGGAAATTGACAAAACCACGTTCAAACTTACCTCCACCCTCGTGCCCGACGCCGTGGGAAACATGGCGTACCTGCAGGCGCCGTTCAACACGCCATGGCGCACGGTTTTGGTGAGCGACAAAGCAGCAGACATCCTCGCCTCCAAAACCATCCTTAACCTCAACGAACCTTCCAAAATAACCGACCCGTCGTGGATCAAACCCACCAAATATGTGGGCATCTGGTGGGAAATGCACGTGGGCACTTCCACGTGGGACTACGCAGGTACACAAGACGGTACGGGCCTCGAAAATGCAGCTTCCCTCAAACCATCGGGCAAACACGGCGCCACCACCGCACGGGTAAAAACGTACATCGATTTTGCCGCCAAACATGGTTTCGACGGCGTGCTTGTGGAAGGCTGGAATACCGGTTGGGAAGACTGGTTCGGACAGTGGAAAGAAGACGTGTTTGATTTCATCACGCCTTATCCCGATTTTAATGTTACTGAACTTTCGGCCTACGCCAAAAGCAAAAACGTACACATCATCATGCACCACGAAACCTCGGGCTCGGTAACCAATTACGAACGCTGGATGGACCAGGCGTATGATTTTATGAACAAAAACGGCTATACAGCGGTAAAAACGGGCTATGTGGGCAGAATCATCCCACGCGGCGAACACCACGACGGTCAGTGGATGGTGAACCACTTCAACCGTGTGGCAGCCAAAACGGCCCAGCGCCGCATCATGCTGGATGCCCATGAACCCGTGCGCCCCACAGGTTTGCACCGCACGTACCCCAACTGGCTGGCGTGCGAAGCCGCACGTGGCAACGAATTCAACGCCTGGAGCGTCGGCAATCCGCCCGAACACGAAACCATCCTGCCTTTTACCAGGCTTATGGGTGGACCGATGGATTACACGCCCGGCATTTTCCAAATCAAACTCAACCATTTCACCCCTTCCAAAACAGAGCAGGTACACACCACACTCGCCAAACAACTGGCCTTGTACGTAACCATGTACAGTCCGCTGCAAATGGCCGCCGACCTGCCGGAAATTTACGAACAGCACCTCGATGCTTTCCAGTTCATCAAGGATGTTGCGGTGGACTGGGACGACACCCAATACCTCGAAGCCGAACCGGGCGATTACCTGTCCATTGCGCGCAAAGCCAAAGGCAGCAGCGATTGGTTCCTGGGCGCCATCACCGACGAAAACGGTCGCAAAGCTATTTTGCCGTTGACCTTTTTGGACAAAAACCAAACCTACGTAGCCACGGTGTACGCCGACGCCGCCGATGCGCACTGGCAGCTCAATCCGCAGGCCTACAAAATTACCTCCACACTTGTGACCCGGGAAAATGTGATGAACATCTACCTCGCTGCCGGTGGCGGCGCGGCGGTGCGTTTCAAAGTGGCGACGGCGGAGGAGAAAAGGACGTTGAAAAAGTATTGAAGACGGGGACGCAAGTGATTTAACTTTTTCCGAAATACCATACGGAAGCGCTAAGCTCGGAGTCTGTAGGGGCACCCCTTGCGGTTGCCATTCGATGTGGCGGCATGCCCAATGGACGGATGCCCAATTTCGCGAGGGCACCCGCAAGGGGCGCCCCTACAGACTCCGGGTCTGATGCAATCTCAAAACTGTAATAAGGTAAATAAACCATAGCCAGTCCAGTTACCACCACGCATCTATTTTTTCCACAACGTCCTTCATCTTTTTCGGCGCAGTGAACCTGTATCCCACAAACACCTGGAAATAAGCGTTGTACGTCGCCAGAGCGATAAGCGAGTCGTTTACACGCCTGGATGTTTTGTAGGCTTCCACTTCGCCGCCGAAAAACAAGTGTTCGGCGTTGTATCCAAAGCCGAGGCCCAGGGTCAGGCGTGCCACACCGAGTGCGTTTTCCGCCGGGATCATTTCACCGTTGACGGTTGTTTCAGTATAAGTGTAATTGATGCCCCAGCCAGGCGTTATGCCCATGGCGCCGTACCAGTGTTTGTTGATGACCAGGGTGTAATAATAACCGGCGGTGGCTGCGATTTCAACCGATTGTGACGTTTGGCTGATGATGAAGCTGGTGTCGGGACTTTGGTTCCGGATGTTGTAATAACTGTACACCAGTCCGGCCAACACGCTTCCTGCACTTTTCATCTGGATTTCCGTTTGGCTGCGGATGGCTTTTAGGGAATAGTTCGGGTTGAACTTGTACCTGGACGCGCCCCGAAAGGAGGCTATTTTCAGGTTGGGCAATTGTGCATACGGCGTTTGTCCCTTCACAAATCCGGGAATATGGTCTGCGGAGTTGTGCAGGTACAGTCCCTGGATTTTACCCATTCGCAGGTCGTGCAGCCAATTGTCGAACGAAAAGGAAAAGCTGAGGCCGTTGGCCCTGGTTTTGCCTTTCAGGTCGTCGTCGTTGTTGCCGGGATAAATTTTGGGTACGTACGAGTACCCAACCGACAGGAACTTGTAGTTGAACGAAAGTTTGTTGCTGACGGCCACGTTGGGGCGTATGTCGAAATCCGGACCGGGTTGCGTGACCTCGAACCATTCGTTGTTGCCGTGGAAATCCAGTTTGAGGTTGATGAGGTGTTTTGCGCCGATTTTGTAAAGCTCCGTGGTGTCAGCAGGCGTCTGTGCCGTTGTTCGGATGGAGGCGGCGAACATCAGAAGGAGCCATAGGGTGGGGCGGCGGTTGGTGAGCATGATGACGAAGGTAGGAGGAAAAGGGAAACTAAACCCTCACCCAAGTCTATAAACCTTCCAAGTTTTAAGACCTTCCAAGTCTTAAAACTTGGAAAGTTTATAGACTTAGAGCATGTTTGGATTTCGGTTTTGAGGCGAGAGCGAGCAAATTTTATTTTAAAGAAGGCAAAATTTGCAGCCGTAGCCGGGTGCCTACGGCGAAAATTTTAACGAACTTTTAAACAAAATTTGCCGTTCGCAGCCCAAAATCCGAAATCCAAACATGCTCTTAGTGCCCCACTACATAACCAATTCATTTTCAAGTAATTAATTGTTTGACATTAAAGCCTCTCTATCCATGCAAAAAAGCCTGCCAATTCTTTGCCTCCTAATGTTGGTATCGACCCTATCCTACGCTCAAGTTCGCATGCGCTGGAAAGTCTCCCCCGAACAGCCCGTGTATTACCAAACGGTGCTCGATGTGACGGAAACCACCGATTTTACCTTTTCCACGACGGAAACCCCGGAGGTTGTAATAACCCGAGAAACCGCATCGCAGTTTTTTGACCTTTTTGGAAAAAAACCATCCTACGCCTTGTTAAGGCATGCCGGCGACAATGTGGTGGACGTAAAAATTACGCAAAGCCTCGAAGCCAGCGGCGTGGATGCGGAAAAACTCGAAGCCCTGAAAACGGACCTGGGTATGGTGGAAAACGTCATCCTTCGTGGTCAGGTGTTTGCCGACGGTGGCATCCGCACCTATTTTATTGAAAATCAGCAAAAATCACTGCTCGCGGCAGCGTTTGAATTGCCCGACCGGCCGGTGCAAAAAGGTGATACGTGGAAGGTTGATTTCAGTTGTATGGACATCCGGGGCGTGATGACCACCGATACCATCGTCCGCAACCTCAACGTAAAAGCGGAGGACATTTACACCACGCCCGAAGGCGACACCATGGTGGTGGTCACCTACGATTTGTACGAACGCCTTGTCGCAACGTCGAAATCGTACAAAAAAAAGGGCGACATGGTGACCTCCATGCGGGTGCAGTTTTACGGCCGCGGCACTTTTTCGATCAATAAGGGGAGATGGGTCGCTTACAACGCAGTGTTTACCCTCGAGTCGTTTGGCATTATGGCGGCAAAAATGAAAGGAGTTTATGGCTTGATGCCGGTGGACGATGTTCCGGAGGTTTTTAAACAGGATTAAAACGCTCTACACCTCCATCATAAACTCCGTCAAATTCGCATCGTTCGGCAAACCCAGTTTTTTGCGCAAACGGTAACGACTGGCTTCCACGCCACGTACCGAAATGTTCATTAAAGGGGC
>JADLBE010000130.1 GCA_020847915.1 Saprospiraceae bacterium
CTTAAACACCTCACAAAGTGTGGCTGCGGCCATGGATGGTGAGGGAAACGTTTTGAGCAGGTAAACAATGTTGATGTTTTCCGCGTAATCAAAAAGCAAAACCAAAAAAGGCAACACATGTACCCGGGCGTATTTTGTGTTTCGAAACAACAATGTTAGGATGATGCCCAGAAGAAAGGCGTACACGATGGGGTAGGCCACGTCGGCGGTCATTTCGACCATGGCGTAATAGGCGCGCGCGGCATCGCCGTATGCAGCCACCATGTCGAGGGTGCGTTGCGGGTTGAAGTCCATTTTCAAATCAATGATCCCGATGGTTTGTCCGGCAAGGGCATTGATTTTGGCTTCGGCGTTTTTGAGGATGAAACCGACAAAAACGATGTAGAGGGCAAGGAAAAGCAGGAGTGTTTTCCAGGTGGCGATGCGGGAGAGTAGGGTAGAAAGGGTTTTCATGTACGCATGTTTACATCGCCTACAGGCTGATATTTTCGAACAAGCTTTAGGATTATCGACTAAATAATCTTTTTCTCGATAGCAAATCACGTGTTAGTTGGGTTCGCAATTTAGAGCATAAATTTATGATTATATAATAATCATTCTTGTCCATTAATTTTTCCAATTCTTGCTCCCGTTCATAATATGCTGCCATCCGTTCTTGTAACAGACGGTAAGCAAGCACTGACTCCGTTGTAAGCAGCATGCCTCCCTCCTCAAAATACCAATCCTTCATTTCATCACTTAAAGTTCTAAGGTTTTGAAATGTAAAATCTTTCCTTGCGGGCCATTTTGGCATTTTTTTTAAAATAACCCAAAGTAATTGGTACTTTTCCTTGCGCAATTTCCAAAGTTCATCGCTTATGCTTTTCTCTGCATCAGCAAAATACTTTAGCCACGCTGTAAAATAGCCTACTCCCCCGGCTATAATGGTCGTGAGTGTGGTCTTAATTATTTCGTCCATTGGGTTAAGGGGTTTTTAAGTGTCCTACATACTGCAAGTTGCCCTGGTAAGTCAGGTTTACGATATCGTCGGGTGTCGACCAGTTGGCTGGAGTATTGATAATGGGCAAACCAATCCTGCTAAAGGCTTCCACCACCAGTTGGGAGCAGAAAAATGTTTGATTATCAGCTGTGCCCAGAAAGATTTTTCCATAAAAATTGCGACATGCTTCCCTTAAAGTATCGGTTGGCACCAGGCTGCACTGCGAACTTTCAACCCTGAAGGCAGCTTGTCTAACAATGCCCCAATGGTTGTAAGGCTTTCCCAGCTGTTGCCCCAGGTAATCGCGTAATTGAAGTGCTTTTTCGGGAGTCATTTGAGGATGTCTGAATGCCACAGCAACAGTATCATCAGAGATTGCAGTTTCAACAGTTTTCAATTCGACACCGGATCCTACCGCTTCAATGACGCCTTCTCCGACGAAGACCGAAACATGGCTTACCGGTGAATTTGTGAATGCCCTGATTGCCGACGAAATCATAGCACTCGTGGTTGAAAGTACGATATCGCCGCTTTGAAGGGCATTGGTACTTATGGACATGCCACCGGTGGCCGGGGTAAGTGGTATGTCATTTGAAAACTGCATGCTTCGCCAAACCGCATTCATCTGCGAAAGATTAGACGGGTCAAGTCGCATAGACATACTTTGTGATCTGGTGAGCTGGCTCTGCTGTTGTGCATAATGTACGATCTGGATTCGGAGAGGAGCCCTCGAGTCCCGTGCTTCAGATTCGTATTTTTCGAGGAAATGTGCGAATTCTTCGGAATACTGTGTTCCGGTTCCCGGATCAATGATGGTCAATTGTGTTCCTTCAATGGTTCCATCTCCCTGAATACCAACAAGGATCCGTGCATGAATGGCGAAATTGCCGGAAGGATCTTCATCGGTTGTAACCCAAATCGGACCAAAGTCGCGCATCAGGTATTCCCAGCCTTGTGCCGTCAGGCTTTGCGGGTATTCAAAGGTTAAACCGGCATCCCGCAGGAATTGCACTTTTTCAGAGGCACTGAGACCCTGGTTGGCCTGAAATTTCGCCAGCCAGTTTGCTCCAATGGACGACATGGTCGTCTCAATGGTCTGGCTTTGACGCAATCTCCAGCATTCCATCATGGTAGTCACGGTAGCCCAGCAAGTCATGCCGCTGGGTTGGCGAATGATGTTAAATGGCCCCGGAACATTGTAGGATACATTGGAAAGTGCATAACCGGTTCTGTTTCCGGCGTTTAATTCTCTGGATACAACTTCCAATGCTTTGAGAAACTCCTTTGAAAAGGATAGGGATTGTGTGGTTGATGCAGGGTATTCGGCGCGTTCAAACAAAGCGGCCTCCATCCTTCTTCGGTTGACCAATCCCTGGGATACCTGTGTGCGGTTGATGTGCACCCATTTGTTCATCTCTACCGGAACCTGGGCATAATTGCCTTCATTCAGAACCCGAAGCAATGTTGAATGGTTGAATGAGCCAACACCGATGTTGAAAACGAAGCTGGCAAGGGCATCAAATTGGGTTTGCGACAGATTTACGGTAACCAACCGGTTGATTGCATCTTCAAATTGTTGAAGTCGTTCGCGCAACAAAGCCGTAGCGCGGTCCTGCGTGATGCCCCGACGAAACTCTTCAGGTTCGGTTCCGTTGCATCTGCCGGTGTGTACCAAATGTCCGTATCCAATGGTGCAGTGTCCTGCCTGGTCATCGTATAAGTTGGTTCTAAACCCCTCAAATTGTTTGATAAGGTCAAGCCCTCGATCGGAAGTGCGTAAAGGTGTTGAGGCTTCCTGAAAAGGACGTGTATAGCCATTTTGCCTGCTTTGAGCATGTGTCCGTTTAGCGGGAGTACCATTACTCCGTTGCATTGGCCGTTGCTTTGCCCGAAAGCGGCTATGATCACTGTTCAGGTAGTCATTTATCTGTGTGAAACGGTTGGGTTTCATAGGACTTTTAGGTTTAAGATTGTTGATGGAATAGATCGCCGTTTCCACAAACAGGTCCGGAAGTTGGACCTGCGTGTTGGTCCCAGGAGCCGTCTGGGTTTCTCCGTGGAGGGCCATATTGGTTTGCCGCATGGGTAGTTCCTGCAGCATAAGGCAAAAACTCATTGACATAACCAGCCATGTTTACCTGGCGAAGCGACATGACCCGATCATTTTGTATGCCATAGGTAAATCCACTTGCAGCGCCGAATCCAATCAGTTCATTGATGCGCTGATAAAAATAATTAACATCAAAATCCCTGGGATCACCATGTCCATCCTGCAATGCCCTGTCCATTTCCCGATGCAGGGTAACGGTTAGGAAACGCCCACGGCGCAATGACGCAACGATGTAAGCATATGCCAGCATATCGTATTGCCAGAGGGTGAAACGGGTGCCGGAGGCTTTAATCAAAGTGTCGTTTTCCCTGACCTGATTGGTGCCTTGCCGGTGTTGGGTAAGTTCAGTATGTACAAAACAGGTATTGGATCTGCGTTCGAGTTTGGTTCCGTCACCAGCCTGGTGCCAGTCATTTACGCGCAATACCCTTTGAAATCCTATGTATAAATGGGTGCCTCGTGCAGAGGGATTGATGTCATCTACGCTTGCAGGAGCATCGGAGTGCACGCCGTCGCCACGGTCATGAACGACAAAATACTGAGCGGTCACTGCTTTGGTGCGGTCGCCAATAATGGTTGCAGCATGGGTAGGGTGGGCGGTCGCGAAGTTGTTGTAAACGGTTTCTGCATTTACAGAGGGTGGAATGGTGAATTGGTCAATGTTGTTTTGCGGTTCATCGGCAAAAAACTTCTTTGAACTTAAATTGGTGTTCCACCACGGTGTTCCGACCAGGGGACTTACCGGCAAAGACAATGGAAAGACCTCTTGTGCCTCCTCGAAACGCGGGGTTTGGTTGGAAGTTTTGAGATTGGCCTTACGAACCTGATCGAGGTCTACTAAAAAGTCTTCGGTACTGGGTTTTTCGTTGTGAAATGTTTGCCCCTTGGGATTGTTGGTCCGGTTTTTCGGAATTTCGGTCGCACGATCGAAGGCTTCAAATCTTTTGTCCAACTCCACAGCCCCCAGGTCGTATGCATTTGCATACCGCATACTTTGCGCTATTTTATCAAAAATGGCATGTTCACTCCTGGCCTCAAGCGGAACGATGGGTGCTTCCTCAGGAGGTGTTGGTGCGGTAGTCAGACCATGTTTGTTGCTTTGGGATTCCGCTTTTTTGGTTGCTTCGTTGTAGCGTTTTTTTCCTGTCATGATGGCCTGCATATCGGCGATAAAATCATCATCTGTGTCAGGAAATGGGGACAATGCCGTTGGTTTTGTAGAAATGTTATCACTATGTTTTGAAGAAACAGCAGTTGATGGCGGAACAGCATTTTGTGTATGTGTACGTGCTACAGGTGGTGAGGCAGGGTTCTCAGGTGTGGGATGATTGTCAGATGGTGCCGTTTGCAGGTTGGCAGGTGGGTTTTTTTCAAAACAACCGCATGGTTTGCCGGGAAGCATATTGGCAGGTTCAGGAGCTGCATCAAAAGGTTCGATGTATTGAAACTGTTCAGTCCTGACTGATTGCCCAGCACTGATATTGCTGTTGGGCTTAGACTCTAAAACTTCAATTTCTGTAAATCCACCGGGTACGATGTATTCTATGTTTTCAGCTCCTTCATTGGAAATTTCGTATTCCACAAAACTTTGTCGGTTGAACTCTATTTCATAACTCAACCCATTGTCGAATTGGCGGCTAACAACAACTGTACTGGCCAGAGAAGGCATGGTTTGTTGTGCCGACTGGCCGAAATAATTGCGCAGCTTTTCAGGATCGCGGCTAAGACAGCGTTTCTGTTTCATTTAATTTGTATTTTAAAAACCGAAAACGGATCGGCTGTAATGATTAATTCTCCCAAACTATTTTGCAAAAAAGACTGGGGTGCAACCAATCTTATTTCATGCTCATTTGAAAAAAGGACTTCTGCCAATTGTTCATCGATGACAGCAACAGGTGAAAAATCATTGCGAATGGCGAGGTTTTCACCTTTTACAACAATGATTGGCTTTCCGGTCTCGTCCTGGCTCATGCTGACAGCTTTTACTTTCGGTGGGTTTTTATCACGTTTCGATTTTTGGATAAGGTTGACGAGTTTGGTATAGTTAATTTTACCGGGTGTGACTTTTTCTATATCAACATTGCGTTTTTCCATATCCTCAAGATCCTGAACAGATGTTACACCAATTTTTCTCAACGATTTTTTAGTATCTTCATCAACTTCTATTTGATCTATTTTGATGTCCTCTTTTGAGGATGGTTTTTTGGAAGTTGCACGAACTTGTTGATCTGTTATGGATGATAATTGAAGGGAAATTTTAGAAGCACCTTCTTCACCTGGCTGTGCAGTAACAAATTTTACCTCCTCTCCATCATACGTTGGAAAAATTTGTAGATCCAGGGCCATATCTTTTACGGAATAGGACAATGGGCGGTTCATCGCCTTTAAAGCGAGCGTTTCCCTTGTTTTATCCAGTTCAATAACCAGTGCATCTACAAATGACTCAAGGTTCCAGGATCTGTTGTTGACGGCCATGTTTGGGATATCGTTTACGTATTTTCTTTTTCCAATAGGGTGACTCTTAACGTGATTTTATGAAAAACAGACTCAATACCCGTTGCCACGTAATAAAGTGGCGGTGAGGCGCCCAGGGTGAGTGTTTCATTTTCGTCGGATGCAATGTCTATCAGGATGGGCAGCTCAAGTCTGACTTCTGAGAGCGACATGGTTGTACCTGATTCTTCGTCGGTAATTTCGCCATCAAATTCGCTGAGCGCTGTCGCGAAGGCATGAAAAGGCAAAAAAGCCTCGTCAATCGATGCGTAATTGGGGTAGTGCTCCATATCAGCGATGTAAATCCACCGATGTTAAATCAGCCGGCATCAAGGTGACCTTTTTGTTGAAGTCGATATGGTAGCCGTCCAGCACGATTTCCCCGATTGTATTTGATTCCTGGTCTATGGGTTCTTTTTCTTCCTCTTCCAATGACTTAACCCAGGCATATTGTCCGTTAACCAGATATTCAGGTGTGTTTCGCATCGTTTTCAAAATTTAAGGGTTTTTTGTTCAAACGGTCAATGCACCTACAAAATGGGCGCTTGACGGTATGGGAAATTCAACGTCGGTTTCCAACGTTTTAACAATTTGTCCAGTGGCTTCTGTTTGTGAAGCTCCGGACAAAATGAATCTTCTCAGGGTTATTTCCGGGAAAACCCAAATGCATCCCTGTTCATTTTCCTTGCCTTTTAATTCCACATTGGCGGTAGCCTGCAAATTGAAATGCTGGCTGAATTCGTTGCTTTTAAATGCTTCAAGTTGTTCAACGGGCAATTCGCTTTTGCTGCCCAGACGGGGTAGCAATTTGTTGAGCTCCTCGGGAGAATATTCGAGCGCGCTTTTCAGCCGTCCGTTCAATTCCAATCGACGTTCACTGCTTCCTGATTGTTGTGTATTTATTTTTATTTTGGTTTCCACACGAGCATTTGATGATTTGTTGGGCTGGTAATAAAAGTAATACCGCGTTTCGAAGTTCGCTTTCCAACGGCGACCACCAGTTGCGGGACTTTCCCAAATTTTGTTCCAGAATACCTTGTATTCTACCGGGTCCATCAAGGCTATTTCATTGCCAACGCGTTCTCCAACTTGTTGTAACCATGAGCCCTTAACGAGGAAGACAACATGGTTGTCTGTCAGGGACATTATCTTGTTGTCACGACCTTTCCAACGAAAATTGGTGCTCACCAAAAGGTCGCTTTGTCCTGGTAGTTTTTCAATTTCTGCAGCAGAAAGGGTAAGGCCAAGTGACGTGCCAATTTTTACATCTTCAAATCGAAAAGATTTTTCTAAAAGTGGCTGTAATGTGTCTGGATTTTTAATGGTAAGGTCAACTTTGACACGGGGGATGCCACGGTCAGGGACTTGTTTTTGTGTTTCCAAATTAAGCAGGAAAGTGATGTCACTTTTTTGAAAATACACGTATTTCTGTTTGCCATTTACCTCCAGAGGGTTTGTTTTTTGCAAGACCGTTTGAAATTCATGGTTGGGCGTGGTGGATAAAGAGCCGGAGGGTGTTGCTCCGGTGCCAAGGACCCTGAGCAGCGCCTCCATGTTCTCCTGTTGCTCTATTCCCTGAAGAAGCCGTAGGATGTACTCCTGGTCTCCCTGCTGACGTTGAATGCGCTCTTGCGATCGAATGGCCATCAACCTAAGTGGCAAATCTCCAATGGCCTGGATAAGTTGTGGTGCAGATTGCAGTAATGGGCCAATGGCGGCTGCCAGCAAAGGTCCGGTAATGATGCCGCCATCGACGATCATTCCACGGGTAAGGTTGTTTTGCCTGCGATGTGTTTTACCGTTTCTCAAATGTGCCGGCGGCAAAGCAAAAACGTTGGATCGTTTCGGCTTGAATTTGACGCCTGGGTAGCCTGGGAGCCATGATTGTTGAACCGCAGCAGGTGTGGCAGCCTGAGATGGCGCTTGTGTCGGTGTTGTTGCGGGAGCGGTTGGTGCCGGAATTGTTGCCACAGGTGCCGCAGCTGCGGGAGTTGTTCCCGATCGGGGCAATGCATTGATGATGCCGTTGATCAATTGCAAAATGGTGTCTCCGGATACATTTCCACCCGATGCGCCGGTTCTGTTGACCAACCCGGCTACGGCCTGGCTGATGTGAGGAGCTAAATTGCCGGCAATCTGAAGCAGCGCCTCAAGGAACAGACCTTTGCTCAACTTATTTTCGCTGAAAGAAAAAGCTGCACTTCGGCAAGGGTTGAAGGGTGAAGCAGGCATGTTATGGTAGGTTATTTCATTGGTTCGGGATAAGGATAAAAAGACATTGCCGGAAAGTTCAGGTGCGTTAACTTCAATCACTTTGGAAACTGCTGGTCCTTCACCATCGGGTTTACGGAATGAATACAATTGAATGAACCGATTTTCCTGATCGAACAGTTGTTTCGGTATGGCAAGCTGAAACGCGGTACTAATGTTACTTTGCTCCGCGTTTTCAAGCAGCTGAGAGGCGAAGGTGCTTTTTTCAATTTGCTCAAGACCGCCGCTCGTTGATTTTTCCTTGCCAATTTTATACCTGTAATATCGGTTAGAGCCGGTATCCGCATGAAATGAAACAAGTTCATCCAGGGTATCCTCCAAATGTAAATATGCCAGTGCCATGGATTCCTATTGATTCGCTTCAGAACATTACCTCGGTGGCGCCGGTGCGGGAGCAGGGGCAGTTGCACCTGGCTGAAGTGCCCGGGTACCGCCATCACCATACATCGTTGCAAAATTGTCGAGTTTAAAATAGTCTGTTTTAAAGATGATTTTCACCTTGCCCATAAGCTTGGCAGTCATCTCATCTTCAGCTTTTTTATTTGAAGTATTGATCTGAATGTTGGTATTGGTCATGGATACACTCCCACTTGGGCCTCCGAAAATGCCCCCAAATGGTGGATCATAGTTGAATTGGGTGTTTACGGTATTGATGTTCTGGTCCCGGTGGGTTTTGTCGCTGGTACGTTTTGCTTTGATGTTGAATTCCACCCCGGCTTCAATTTCGCCCCGCTCAACAACAAGCCTGGTTACCCCCATGAGGATGACTTCACGCAATGCCGCACGATGCTCCTGAGCCATTGCAATTTTAGCCTCCATAATTTTGGCTTTTACCTCATTGTCGTCCATGTTAACGGGTTCACCTTCCGGCGAAGTGAGTGTCAGCTTGTCGCCATCCATAGAAAGGTTAAACTGATCGCCCTTGGTTTCTGCCAGATAAGCAAAGGACTCATCGTCGCCGACTTTTTTCACAAAGTCTGCAACGCTTTTGGTTGCTTCCTTCATCAACTTGATGTAATTATCGGTCTGCTTTTTCATGACCTCAAGATTACCTTGAAAAACAGCCATCATGAGGTCCCGAACGAACTTAGGGAAATCAACGGAGTCAACAAGATCTTCAAAAGCATCAACCGAGGCATCAAAACCTGGGTCGTAATCTTTAAAACCCATTTCAGCGCCGGGCCCTTTTTGAGTAGCCATAGGAACCGCAAATCCATTTTGGACAGCCAGTTTTTTCAGATTTTCATCAACCAGGTTGTTGTAGATAGAGCGTTGTTCCTCCATGGGCATACTCAGGAAAGATTCGCTCAGCGACAATACCTCCTTTGCAAGCGTACGTGCCTGCTCTTTGATTTGTGTGGGATAGGCAGTTACATTCATTGCTATACTGAATTTTATTTTTAGAGGGATTGGTTGGTTGGGTTAAAAATTCCAGTCGTCAGCCGGCATATGTCCGTTGGTTTTGCCATTGTGAGGTGCTGTTCTGCCATAATTCCCATGTCCGTTGCCGTTGTAATGCCCATTGCTTCCGGGTACAGTAATTTCCTCGAATTCGTCAGGGATGAATGATTCTCTTTCATCTGTCATCATGGCCAGTTTACTGTCTGCAATAATGTAAGCTTCAACCAGGCTGATGAAATCAGGGAAGGTCTGTTCAAACAATGCCGGGGAATAATTCGCGATGGCACGGATGATGGCATCACCGTAACGCGCCTTATCATACAATGCTTTGACATTGGGGGCAGAACCCTGACGCATGTATGCCAGTTCGTGTTCCACAACTTTCCATACCGAGTTGCTTCCGTCTCGTGCCAAACGCTGGGTGATTTCCGGATTTTGTAGGATTTCTTTCATGACAAAATCCAATTCTGCATTGATTACAGGTCCTGCAATCTTGGCCATCGTGGTGCAGTAGGATGAAAGATTGTATTGCAAATCCTCAATGGCCTGCATGATGTTCTGACGGGATACGAAGTATTCCGGGTTTTCACTGCGTTCTGCTTTGTCAAGGTATTTCGCCACTTCGGTCAGTAATACCTCCCAATGGTTGTTGAATTCAGAATTCACCGTCATGCCTTCAAGAACTTGTGCATCACCGGCGTCAAAAAGTCCTTTGTAAACCAGCCATCTTTCCTGAGGAACAGTGCGTTTGTAAATGTTACCGTCTTTGTTATCTTTAAAACTATCGCCAAAAAGGTACAGTTTGAGCATGTTGTGGCTTTCCTTTGACGGAATTTTGATGCCTACACTGTTGAAATGTTTGGTGATGATACGGTTGGCAACGTTGAAGAGTTCCATTTCGTCGGCGAGGGTCATCACGTAGAAATTTTGTGCTGCGCACAAAATGTTCTCGCGGTTGAGGACCAGAGCTGCGTTGTCGTCTTCAAAATAGGTTACCGAAAAGTCGGCATCACTCAACGAAGTATTTGAAGTTGAGGATACTTTGAACTCGTTGGTGCGGAGTTGCGTTAACGCCAGGGGTAAAATATACCCTGCATTTTGTTTGTTAACGGTACCATTTGACGATCGTATAAAATTGATGAGTGCCGGGTATTCCTCGGCACGAAACACCAGATTAAGTTTTGTTTCAGCTGAAGCGATGATGTCCATTTCATCTGAATCGAGCACGCTGGTGTTAAGTTCTTTATGGATACGTTCCGAAAAGACACCTTTGGCTAAAGAAATGGGTTGATCCTGGAGCTTTTTGATGACGGCATCGCGCTGGGTCGGGGTTACGCGTAAAAGATCATCTTTTACGATTGAAGTAACCGTCTCCTTAACGATACAATCATACAGCAACTGGATGCCACCGCCCGATTCCGTTTCCAACATGAATTGCGCAATAGCATCCGCTTCTTCAAACTCTTTGGCATAAACCGCAGTGCAAAACAGGAAGTCAAAAATACCTTCATGTTTGAGCAAATAGCTGCTGGTAAACCCAGGTTCTTGTTCTTTAAGTTTGTTTTGCACCGAAAAAAGCAATGCGGTTTTACCGGAGCCCAAAACAACATCGCGGAAACTTTTTAACAATTTTTTGCTGCTCCCGGTTGCTTTTAATGCATCTGTAACATCGTTGATGTCCTGGTTTAGAAAATCTGCCAGCTCAATATCTTTCCCGCCTACATCAATTTTGTTTGTTTTGTCAAAATGCTTTTTGTCGAAAAGGGTGTCCAGTACCTTTACAAAGGTATCCACTTTGGGATCTGGTTGGCTCAAACGTCCGTCGGCGACCAGTTTAGGCCTCGTCAGGTTGAAGGAAGGCCTGAAAGCTATGTTGCGGATGTTGTTGACTTCAATTGGCATGGCGTATCATTGAATTTGAAGGTGATATTTTAGAAGCTTCATTGCGTCGAAAACGTTAACTCTGCCGAACCCCGACTTTTCGGTTCTGAAAGTTGATCCGGGTTTGTCAGAAGTGTGTTTTAGGAGGTATTTAACCTGGTGATCCTTTAATGGCTTGCCATTCTCGTAAGCAAGTGATTTAAGCAAGGCCACAACACCACTAACAAAAGGTGCGGCCTGTGAGGTGCCGGAACTGAAAGCATATCCCCCATTGGTAAAACAGCTGAAAATTTGATTGCCAGGCGCCGTCAGCGATATGTGCGCTCCATACGTTGAAAATGGTGCGATGTTATCCGTTTCGTCTACAGCGCCTACTGCCACAACGCCCGGCAATGCGCCGGGATAATATTTGTCATTTGTGCCGTCATTGCCGGCCGCAGCCACTACCGTTGCGCCCCTGCGCAATGCGTATTCAATCACTTCCGCATGTGGAAGGCCACCTTGTTCGTGCCGGATGCCCAGACTCATGTTGATCACATCGGCACCCTCGTCCACTGCCCATTTGATGCCGTTGTTGATGTTGTCTATAAGCCCCGCACCCACTACCGTACCGTTTCTGCTCATGGCTCCCAGAACACGAACCGGAATGATTCTACAATTTGGTGCAACACCTATGGGCATGTTTTTGCCTTTTCCAGCCACAATACCTGTGACATGGCTGCCATGACCCACTTCGTCGGTGGGGACGGCGTCCATGCCCAAAAAATCACCTATAAATTCTGAAGCACCGTTGATGATGTCAACGTAATCCATACCCGGGAGCAGTATCGACTCCAGTTCCTGATGGTTCAAATCAACTCCGGTATCCAATACTGCGATTTTTATTTCAGGCACACCTCTTGAAAATAGGTGTGCCTGACGCAGATTGGTACGATCAGTACGGTAGGCCGACTGGTATGAAGTTGCTTCGCTTATGCTGGGTGAAGGAAGGTCGGTTTGTCCGATGCTGCCCATTCGAATGAATTCAACCTGAGGCAATACACGAATCCTTTCAACAAGAGCGGAGGGTACCATTGAATCGTTTTGCAGAATTATCCTGTAAATACGGTTCAATCCACTTGCGATTTCTTCCTCCGACCAATGTTGCCTGCGCGGATGATATTCTGAAGCCACCCAAAACGGTATCCGAAACGCATCGAATAAACGATCCAGCTCGGGCATAAAACGTGTTAATACACCTGATTTATCCAACAAGCTGACATCCCAGGATACAGGTTGTTGTTGGATGGGCGCATTAAGCTTAATGATCAGGTGTGGTTTCATGTTCTTCGGGGCCTTGTCGGGGCATAAACAAAAATAACCTGATCAGGAAAACAATGCTTGAGGGGTTGATGAACTGCTAAAACAAGTTAATAAATAGACCGTTTGACTGCATGAACCGTATTGCGTTATGATTGAATTCCAAGAACCCTCATCACCGCTTCTTTTCTTTCCCTGGCAACCGGAACGTGTTGCCCGTTGCTCAAAACGAGTTCCCAACCGTCATTTCGGAGGAAAGCATCTACTTTGTTCACATTGACCAAATGCGAGCGATGCACCTTGATAAAATTACCTTCCGGTAATTTGTTTTCCATTTCATGCAAAAGTCGGCATGTGATAAGTTTTTCACCATTTTCAAGGTGAATCCAGGTGAAGTTTGCGTCTGCTTCGCAACGGATGACAGTTGAAGGTTGAATAAGTCGGAATCCTTCGGTAACAGGAATGGAAACCTTTTTTAAGGGGAAACTCTGTGCTGGATTTTGGGGGTCTGCAGTCTGCCTTTTATGAATGATTTTATAAACAATTTTACCTATTTGTTTTGGAGTATAGGGTTTCAGGAGAAAATCAAATGCTTGCCAATCAATGGCCAGTAAAGCATTTTCTACGTTTTGTGAAACAAGAACTATGCTTTTACTCGATTCTGTTACTTTTTGCAACAATTTGACATCCTTTGGAAGATAAACATCAATATCCAAAAAAATAAAATCGTCATGTTTGTGTTGCAACTCTGTCAGCCCCCATGTTGAACCCTTAGGGTCTATAGACGTTATGGAAGACTTTACACCTGAACTTTGAAGAAGACGAACCAATTGGTCAATGGCTGTGGAATCCGGATCAATAATTTTAATGTTCATTTTAATTTGGTTTTAGGGATGGGCTTTCAAAGTTAGGTAGCCTGATTTGATATTCCAAATTTAAAATAAGTAAAAAAGTCATTAAGTGTATAACATAGAATTTAAACAAAACATATTGATATTAATCATGTGTAATCATGAATATCCAAATAGCTTTATGGCGGCCAATACTTGTTGTCTTTAATTCTTTAACAAAATGTAATTTTTATCATACCATGCAACTTTCTCCACCGAATTCCCCACCTTTACCCCTCTTTAATCGCCACACGCTCATGCTACGCTTCATTGCCTTCCTCCTGGCTGCCATTTCCTGGCTGCCTCTTGCCCATGCGCAAACCACGTTTGACGCTTCCGCCGCCTGCCGAGCCGGACGTGTGGTTATGTCCCCGCCACCGGCCCTGGATGCACGCAGCGATACCTTTGATATTCTCCACACCAACATCAGCCTGGACCTCACCAGCGCCCCGGCACTTTTCGCCGAGGCCGTTTTGAGTGTTCGGTTGCTCGAATCAGCCGCCTCTTTGTTGGAGCTTGATTTGCTGGGCTGGACGGTCGATTCCGTGTCCATCAACGGAACATCTACCACGTATGCTTACAACAATCCTTCACTTTCCATCAACCTGCCAGCCGGATCGACTGTGGGCGACACCCTGATGATCAGGGTTTTATACCACGGCACGCCAGGCATCGACGCGAGTGGGTGGGGTGGGGTGTACCAACAATCGGGCTACCTCTACAACCTCGGCGTGGGTTTCGCCGCCGATCCGCACAGCTACGGCCGGGCATGGTTCCCTTGTTTCGACAATTTCGTGGAACGTTGCGCATTCGACCTGTTTGTTACCGCGCCGGCCAACCAACTTTCGTTCGGCAACGGAGCGCTGATGTCCGATGAACTGTTGCTCAACGGCGACCGCGTCAGGCACTGGCAACTCGAAGATCCGATTCCGTCCTACCTGGCCTGTTTTTCCTCCGGACCCTACGTTGCCTTCGAACGTTCGTACCCTGCCGAAAACGGCATCGTGCCCGTGCAAATCGCCGTAGCTGCCGCCGATACCAACAAACTCAAAACCTCCTTTACACACCTGCCCGAAGCCCTGGCCACCTTTGAACATTGGTTCGGACCGTACCGCTGGGATAAAATCGGATACAGCATTGTGCCTTTCAACGCAGGCGCCATGGAACACGCCACCAACATCGCGTACATGCGCGCCGCCGTAGACGGCACTCTGGGCTTCGAAACACTGATGGCGCACGAGCTGAGCCACCACTGGTGGGGCGACCTCATGACCTGCTCCACCGCCGAAGACATGTGGCTCAACGAAGGCTGGGCAACGTATTGCGAACATTTGTTTTTGGAAAACGTGTACGGCCAGCAGGATTACATCGATGCGGTGACAGACAACTTCCTCGATGTTCTTCAAAAAACACACATTGAAGAAGACGGATACCGCGTCGTTTCCGACCTCCCGCACGAATACACCTACGGCTCGCATGTGTACAACAAAGGCGCCGTGGTGGCCCACAACCTGCGCGCTTACCTGGGCGACGCGTTGTTCCGCGAAGGCCTGCGCGCCGTGTTTGCAGAGAACCAGTTCGACGACTGGAGCAGCGCCGATCTGCGCGACGCACTCAGCGGCGCTACGGGTTACCCGCTCGACGATTTTTTCGCAGATTGGGTGTTCCAGCCCGGCTTTGCTGATTTTGACATCGATTCGGTACACAGAACAGCAAACGGCAACTTGTACGACATAACAATATTTGTAAAACAAAAACTGCGCGGAGCAGACAACTTTTACCACAACGTGCCCATGGAGATTACGTTTGTTGACCCTGCGCTGCAACGCACACACATCCAGGCCATGGTATCGGGTGAAAACAGTACGGTCAGCACAACGCTGCCATTTCTTCCGCGCTACACCTGGCTGAATACGCAGGGCATGGGCATCACCCAGGCACGCGCGCAAAGCGAAAAACCACTGCCTGCCGACGGCAATGTGGTGTTCGGCGATACACGTTTTAATCTCCTGGTAAATGACCTTTCCGATTCCATGTTTATGCGTGTTGAGCACCACTGGGCCATGCCAGATACCGGCTTCACGGCCAATCCGGGCCAGTTCAAAATTACCCAGCGTTATTGGGTGATTGACGGTGATTTTGACCCGTCGCAGGACATTACCGGCTCGTTGTTTTACGACGGCCGCGGTCAATTCGATCAACTCGACGCCGCATTGTTTGCACAAACTTCTCCGAACGAAGACAGCGTCGTGCTTTTGTACCGTGTGGGCGCAGGCCATGAATGGCAGGTGTATCCGCAGTTTACCAAAAACACTTTGGGCTCCGCAAACGACCGTTATGGACTGATAAGGTTTGATAATGTCGTGCCCGGACAATATACTTTGGCAAAAGGGGCGACAATTTCTTCC
>JADLBE010000131.1 GCA_020847915.1 Saprospiraceae bacterium
GACATCATTCTTTGCCCCGATGAAAACGACGTTTTGAGCGTCACCGGCGGACCGTATGAAACCTACCAATGGTTGCGCGAGGGTCAGGAAATTGCAGGTGAAACCGATTCGGTTTTGCACATCAACCAATACAACGACGCCGGTTATCATTTCAGCGTTCGTGTTGATTCGGCGGGTTGTACGGCAACATCTCCAGAAATTCTCGTCGACGGATGGGTATTCCTTTTGCCCACGGTCAGTTTGGAAGGCGAAATTTTCATCGATCCTCTGGACGGCAGTATTCTGGTTTGCGAGGGCGATCCGATGCGTCTGACCTTGAACCAGCCTTATTCCACCAACATCCAATGGCGTCGTAACAACGTGGATATCCCTGGCGCCAACGGTACCATGCTGAACGTTACCCAATCGGGCCTTTACGACGTGTCGGGCGCCCCGGGAGTGTGCCCGGATTACATCGTTCCGCTCGGTGTTTTGATTGAGGTGGAAGTATTGCCCAATCCGGCACCTTCCATAAGCCTGTTGAACGGCCAGTTGGTGTGCAACGTCCTGGCCGACGATTACCTGTGGTACCGGAACGGCACGCCCATCGGCAATTCGAACAGCCAGAGCATCACGCCGACGCAGTCGGGCTCTTACACCGTTAGCACGTATTGGGATTCGGGTTGCGACAACTTATCCGCACCGTTTGTGTACCAAACTACCGGTGTGGATGATCCAGGACATACATTCCCGATACGCCTTTACCCACAACCTGCCATGGATGTATTGTATGTGGAAGCTACCGGTTTGAGGCAGATCCAGCTTTTTGATGCCCTGGGGCGAAACGTATTAACCCTTTTTGAAAACGATGCTGTTCAAATCAATGTCGGTGATTTGGCAACCGGATGTTACAGTTTGCGGCTTACGCTGGAATCGGGGAAAACGGCCACTCAAACGGTGCTCATAGGGAAATAGTCCGAAATTAACCATCTAAGGCATAAGTTAACCAAGGCACATTAGAGGTAAATTTCTAATGTGCCTTAGTTATCTTATGTGCCTAGTGTGGTTATTTTTTACAACCCGAAACGGAATTGCGCACCCACCATGTATTGAACGCGCGAGCCCAGGAAACCACCCTCGGCGCGCAGCATCCAATGTTTGTTGAACTGGTACTGGCCACCCACGATGAAGTTCCAGGGGTCTTTCGGGCGTTTGTCCATCGAATATTGTACCGTTGAAGTTGAAACGGTATTCACGGCATTATCGGCAGCTGTAAGTATTTGTCCGGCTTTTTCCAGGGTATTGTTGGCCGCCTCGTATTTTGCCTTGTTGATCGGGTTGTTCATTTCTATCTGGCTCAAACCGTTCCACCATGCATCCACTTGTTGTTGAGCTTCATCTACTTTCGCGAAGCCCTCTTCAATTTTACCGTCTATCTCCAGGTCGGGAGGAAGCACTTCTTTGAGGTCAATGGAGCCGTCGGTTTCAGAATTGATGTTTACACGAAAACCACCTACCCAAACAGCCACCGAACTTTCCTTTTTAAGTTTGAAATTTTTACCAAAACGCGGGCCGAAAATGAACGACCTGGCCGGTTTGCTCAATTGGGGCACATCGGTCCACGCAACGTTCATATCCAACGCGAGAAAACCTCCACCAACACCAATGGTGGGCGTTAATCCAAAACCGTAAGTGGTGGTATTGAATTCAACCAGGGAACTTGCGTGGAAAATTTGCTGATCCGTATTGGTTGAGTCGGTTAACCAAACACCAAAACCAACCGCCGTAGAAGCCTGTGCTTTACCAAGAATGCCGTATACATTCAAAAAGGGAAACAACCAGACATCGGGGCGGACGGTGAAAGCGCTTGCGGTGGCCCTTGCTTCATCAAAACGTACAAGCCCGTCAAGATCGTATTTCTGACCGTTGTTGAAACCAACCATCAGATTTTCGATGATCAGGTCGGATTCCTGCCAAAAATATTGGGTACTGATGCCAGCAGAATAAGGCAAACTGTAACCCTTTTGGGTAGCTTTTTCACCCCAAATGGGCAAAGCATAAGGATACTCGGCCGTTTTTAAACTATCGATCAGTTCTTCGTTTTTTTTGCCGACTTCTTTGTTGGAAAAAACTTGAGCAAAAGCGGACGTGCCGGCAAACAACAAAAGAATTACAAGATAATTGCGTTTCATGTTTTGGTCGTTTTATGGCGTAAATCTACGTGTAAAGATGTGGATTATCGTCGTACCATCAGTTCACAAAGGTAAATTTAGTCATTGGTAAGTAGGCATGACCAAAGTCAGTTGGCCCACTAACAACCGTCACTTTTACCAAGCAGGGATTCCTTCCGTGTCTAAAAAAACCATCAATCGCCCTTGCCCTCCAGTTCTGCCAGGCAAAGTTTCAGCTTTTCAAGGTGCCGTCCGTAACTGTACCAAACAGCCCAGCGTACGTACTTGTACGAGCCCCAAATGATGAGCACCGCAAAAACCGCTACCGCCAAACCTCCCAAAACGGGCGCGTTTTCCAGTAGCCTGTCCAGGGGAGCCAAGGCAGGATCATTGGGTTGGTTTGAACCATAAATAAACCCTACGAACCCACCAAACAACGCGGCCGAAGGAATAAGCCAGTTGGCGTAACGCAGGTAAAGTTTGATGAAAGCATCTACCAGAAAAATCTGGTTCTTAAGGGTATCCCGGAGGTTTTGTGTCGCTTCGCCGGCAACTGCCTTGAGCTTGTTGCCCTGAACAATAAAAACAGGCGTTTGCAGCCCCAGCAACAACAGCATGAATGCACCCAGAAATTGCAGGAGGTCCGACTGCAAACGCAAAGCCAGCACGGCACACACCGCACTCAAAACCACTCCAAACAGGATTTCATACAGCATGTTTCGACGAATGCGCTCAACAGCATTGGCGCTGCTTTTGTGCAGCATCAAGGTCAGTTCGCTCACCGACTTTTCGCCGGAAGCGTCCTGGTCCATTTTTTTGCGCAATTGCGCTTTGAGTTCGTCGAGTTCCATGGGTCAGAGGTATTGGTGCACGGTTTGTTGAAGCTTTGCCTTGATGCGTTTCATTTTTACCGCCACATAATTGGCGCTGATGCCCAGCATCTCGCCAATGGTATTGTAGTCGAAATCGTCGAGGTAAAGCATCACCAACGCTTTGTCCACGTCGTCAAGTTGGCCGATGGCGCGGTACATGGCGTTCAGTTCGGTATCGTCGGCCGGAGGCGCGTCGGCCAATTGCATCAACGCTGGATCCAACGCTTTGAAAGGCAGCCGTATTTTACTTTTCCGGTAATGGGAAATGGCGGTATTCAGGCCTACCTGGTAAAGCCAGGTCGAAAACTTCGCCTCCTGCCTGAAATTGGTCGCCCCCCGCCATGCCTGCATGAGAATTTCCTGAAACAAATCTTCGCGCTCCGACACATCGGGTGCGTACATGGCGCATATCTTGTGGATGATGCGCTGGTGCTGACGGATTTGTTGTAAAAAGTCCTGCTCGCTCATGGTTGATTGCCTTCTATGGGTAGCTGTTTGGGCAGGAATATGACAACAAGTTGAAAAAACTACAACAATCTGCGGATGGACGCCACCGTAGCGCCCCGGTAATCGGGCCAGGTAGCCTTTACGTTGGGCATGTGTGCAAACTCTTCAGCGCCGTGTGTGGTGGTGAGGATGATGGTGGCGCTGCCCGCCCGCCGTGCCGCTTCGGCGCCCGTGGGCGAATCTTCAAAAATCACACAATCGGCCGTTGTAACGCCAATTGCCGCAGCAGCTTTTTCAAACACCTCCGGATCGGGTTTGCCTTTTTCCACCATGGAGGCGTGTACAACGGCTTTGAAATAATGTCTTAGATGAAGGTTGTCGAGCACAAAATCGACGTTTTCCGGTGGCGCCGCCGAGGCAATGGCCATGGGAATGTTTGCCTGGTGGGCCTCTTCAAGCAATTGTGGCAACCCGACAATCAGTTCAAGTTCATCTTTAAAAATCCGGCGGTAAGTTGCTTCTTTCTCCCAGGCGATGCGTTTGCGGTCGGCCGGACTGAAAAAATCGCCGAATTCGCGTTCCATAATTTCCTCGTTGATGCCGTGGATTTTTTCCTTCACTTCATCCATGCTCAGCTCCATGCCGTTTTCAGCCAAAATTTGTTGCCACGCTTGGTGGTGCACCATCATGTTGTCGACCATGGTGCCGTCCATATCAAATATAAAATACATGCAGGGTATGGGTTGTAGTGTTTGTTATTCAGCGTGTTCCTGAAGCCACGAAACGATGTTTCCAAAATCCATCCTGCCTTCAGCAACAGCAATGACAAGATCGTACTTCTGGTCCTCTGTGGCTTGGATGGTTTTACCATCATCCAGCAACAAGACATGCATCAAAACATATCCAGTACGTTTGTTGCCGTCAATAAACGGGTGATTTTTTACAATGCTTTCCAATAAGGCAGCCCCCTTTGCCAAGGTATCGGGATAAAGGTCATTTCCATCAAATGTTTGAAACGGTCGTGAAAGTGCTGATTCAAGCAGCCCGAGTTCTCGAACACCGTCCGCCCCGCCACTCTCCCGCACGATATTGCTGTGTATGGCAAGTGCGGTGTATACCTCAATCATTGAGCAAGGCGTTTTAACAAATTTTCGTTTTCTGCAATAACCTTGTTCGCAAGAGCCATGAAGTGCTCGTGTGTCGATTTTTTTTGTTGAAGTTCTTGCAAATAAGTCAACACCAACTCTAATTCCTGTTCGTCTTTGATCTCGACAAGCAGGCTTTCTATTTCCTTTTTAATTTTATCAGCGCCCATTGCTTAATGCTTTTTTACAAAAATAACTTTTTTGCAGCAAAAGTTCCACCTCACCCCTCTTTCTCCACCATTTTGACCTTCAACTGCGTCAGAATATTTTGGCGGCGCTCCAGGATGGTCACCTCGTAGCCGTCGAGCTCAAAGGGTTCGTTGTTGGTAGGGATGCGGCCCACGCGTGTCAGGATCAGACCGTTGAGGGTGTTGTACTGTTTGTTTTCAGCGAAGGGTATGGGCAAATAGTTGTTCACGTCGTGCAGAGGGGCGATGCCCGAAATGGTGAACGATCCGTCGTCGCTTTTTTGCACGGGGGATTTTTCGTCGTCGTACTCGTCCTGAATTTCGCCCACCAGCTCTTCCAGAATATCTTCCAAAGCAATGAGCCCTTCCGTGCCGCCGTATTCATCAATCACAATGCCGACGTGGATACGTTTGGTCTGAAAATCCTTCAACACCCGGTTGAGTTTGGCAGATGCGTAAACATATTGCACCGGACGGATCAGGTCTTTCAGTTTCCAGTCCGGGTTCGTGATGTTGGCCTTGAAAATGTCTTTTGCAAACACAACACCAAGGATGTTGTCGATATCTTCTTCGTAAACAGGCATACGTGAGTACCCGTTTTCAAGCAATTCACTGAGGATTTCATCCCGCGACTCGTCGATTTCCAGGGCAAAAATACTTTTCCTCGGAATCATGACTTGCTGGGCCGTGAGTTCCGAAAAGTCGAAAGCATTTTGAATAATTTTGTAATTGTCTTCTTTAAAAGCGCCGCTTTCCTGGCTTTGTTTGACCAAAAGGCGGAGCTCTTCGGTGGTGTGAACATCGTGTTCCCCCATGGGCATGATGCCGATGGTACGCAAAATGAGGTTGGAAAAACCATTCAGCAGCCAAATGAACGGTTGAAAAAGCAGGTAAAACCCTTTCAGGGGAATGGCGATGAACAAAGAAGTAGCTTCCGGCTTGCGAATGGCGATGCTTTTGGGTGCGAGCTCACCAAACACAATATGAAGCACCGTGATGATGGCAAAACCAATGGGCAATGCAATTTGGTGGGCCAGTTCGTCGGAAAAGTTTAGGCCCAAACCCCGAAACATCCCTATAAGCAGACGCGACATCACGGGTTCCCCTATCCAGCCCAATCCGAGACTGGCAAGTGTAATTCCAAGTTGTGTGGCGGAAAGGTAAGCATCAAGGCGGTTGAGAATGCTTTGGGCAATACCGGCAAGCTGGTGTCCTTTTTGGGCGCGCAATTCAATTTGCGAGTAACGCACCTTGACGATGGCAAACTCGGCAGCCACGAAAAACCCGTTCAAAAACACAAGGAACAGGGTTAAAAATATGTCTAAAGCCATGGTTGAGGTTTCAAAACAACTACCCCGCTAAGGTAAAACATTTTACCTGAATGCCAGCGAAAGGCCTAAGCCCAGGTTTGCCGCCGAGGACGAACGCGGGGAAAATGCTCCCACCAGGTTGTCGGTAACGAGGTGAAACTGAAAAGGCGCCATTTGGAAAAAGACCTGCAAACCAATGTTGTGGCGGTAGTCGGTGTCTACGTTTTTTTCTATAATTTCGGTAACTCCATACATGCCGCCTACCCTTAGCCACGACAAAGGCGTCCACATAACCTGTGCACCAACGGCGTTCAGACTGCGCAGTTCGCCGCTTTGGTGGAAAAAATTGGCGCCGACCGACAGGTAGGACAAAACCTGGTATTGGCCTCCTACATAGTAACGCTGGGGCAGTTTGCTTTTAAAATTGTTGTCGGTTCGTACAAACTGAAAAATATCGTTCAATGTGTCCAGTTCGCCGTCGATGTCCAGACTGTCGGTGCCGTTAACGATGTCATTGCCCGGGATGTACACGCCGTCGTAGGTGTAGTTGCCATTGCTGTAAAACTCGTAGGCCTGTTCCTTCCAGGTGATGGTACCGCCGAGGTCGAGCGCACTGGCACTAAGGGTAAGCCGTTCGCCCACACGGGCCTGAACGCCGAGATCGAATGCCCAGCCCTGGTTTTTGAAAATGTTGGCGCTGCGGAAGTTGTCGGTCACCAATGCAAACCCCAGTCCTGCCGTGTCGATGGATGAAAAAACGGATGACGAATAAAAAGCGTAGTCGCTGTTGATGGTAAGCTGGTAATAATCCGGATCGGTGTAAACATCGGCCCTGTTGCGGTTGGGATCGGTTTGCAATGCACTGTTGCCCCCAATAAACTTGGCGCGTGCACCTACCGTCACCGTGCCAAAAGTTTTGGAGCCGCCTGCCATGATCTCATGCCAGTCGAAACTGTACGAACCCAAACCGAGATCCATGGTTTGTCCAACGTACGGGCCGTTACCATTCCAGTACACCTCGGCGAATGTTTTGGGGAAATCCACCGTGCCACTCAGGCGCATGCTGTGGCCGGCCATTACCGTAAAACCTTTGGGGAGCCTTAGGCCGAAATTGACCGTTTCGATGCGCTGTTCGGCCACAATGTAGTTTTCAGGACCAAGTTTTCCAATGGCGCCATCCAGATCAACCACCAGATTGCCGTCTTGTTTGCGGAAAATATCGTTGTACGTAAGATCTCCGGAAAACGCGGCATCCAGGCTGTAGGAGGGCAGACCGACGACAAAACGTACACTGTCGGGAAAAAAGGCAGGATTCAGGCTGCTGGCACGCCACACATCGGGCATTTGATTCAACATCAACTCCTGCTGCGCTTTGAGGGCCATCGGAGCAAGGAACAACAGAATGACAATATACTTAAGGGAAAAGGACATGGGCAAGTTGGCTTGGCAATGTTTGGAACGAATGTCAGGCATGGGGGGAATGGTGAACGAAGCGCTAAGAGCTTGCTCGCTAAAATTTTGTTTTGATTTTTAAACCCATTTTAATCACCACATTGCCATCGGCAAGGATTTTCACGGGCACATTGCCGTTGTCCGCCGTAGTGAATGAGGTTTCCAGAAACATTTGTTTTGATTTGCGCACGCGGTCGAACCGTTCGATGCTCATGGGAATAAACGTTTCTGTGCGTTCGACGCCGACCGCCACACCGTTGGCATCCACAGCAGGCGACTGAATCACGAAGGGCGGCATGTCGGAATCGAACAAGGAATCAATCACCGCCCCGTTTTCATCCAGAAAACGCATTTGCAGCGTACTTGCGATGGGGGTTTTGTTTTCGGTAACCAGTTTGAATTCTATGCCCGACAGGTCACTGATGTCGGAATCGGCAAAGTCGCCAAAGTCAAAATCCAGCAACTGCTCGGCGCCAAAATTGCGCAACGAACCTTCAAGCAGAAGTTCAACCTCAACCTGCATGCGTATGATGCTGCTGTCGGTCAAAAAACCGATGAGGTTTGGATCCCGGTTTACATTGGCGATGCCATTAACGGCATAAATAAGTTGTGTCGGCTGGGAGTTGAAAATCTCATCGATGTTGGAGTTGTTTCGGTCGAAATCAAACGAAGTATATTTGAATTGTCCGACCTCACCTGCCGCCAGGGAAGGATAGTTAAAATCAATACCACCCGTATCAATCACCGTACTCTCCAGGTCGCGGACGATACCGTCGCTGCCTACAAATTTCAACACCGTCACCTTGCCACGTGTCGGAAATCCGTACGAATTGGCAACGGTAATGCGCACCTTGGGATCAACGATGGTTACATCGCCGTCAAGGTTGGTCTGGTTGATGTCGATGTCGATGGTGTCGGTGGTCAGCGGGTATTCGTTGTACCCGTAATAACCTTCCATGTAGGAAAACGTGATGTTTTGAAAAAGCATGCCCATACCGGGGACTCCGGGCGAGGACTCCGGGATTACGATTTGTGTACCGTCGGGCAAATAGGCCTCATACCGGAAAGTCAGCGTATTGTCGCTGCTGGTCAGCACCTTTCCATCCAGGTTAATGGCAGGAGAAATCCACGGAATGCTGGTTGAATTCGCCGGCGCCGTAAAGGGCATGCTGAATGGCACGCCGTTTTCCGTCATTTGAAGGATGTAAAAAGTGCCTGTAATGACTTCGGACAAGGGGTTCCTGATCAGCAGGTTCATTTGTCCGGCATTGAAATCGATGCGAAAAACCGTAACCGAATCGGGCGCTTCAAAAGGTGCTTCCCACAAAGTATCTGCAATCGGTACAATGCCGGTTTCAAAAAACTGGAAAATATCGGTAGCCTGCTTTTCAGCCACGTCGCCCGAATAAAACAAGGTCATTGTTTGATCCGCATTGATGATGATGGTATCTGTACTCAACGAGTCGTTGAGGATGTTGTTTACCAAATCGGAGATTTGCAAGGTGGTGTGCAACAGCGAAAAGGCATATTCGGAATCGTGCTCCTCAAATTCAAGTCCGTCGTAATCTTTCACATTGCAGGCGCCGACAAGCAGCAAAAGCAACAAAGAAACAGACAGGAGGTGGCGCAACGGATGGTATTTGTTCATCATGAAAACATCGGTTTGTCCGGCGGAGCAGTCCGCCAATGATTAGAGCAGTTTTCGAATTGGAAACAACAGGGCTTTTAGAGCGTGTTGAGTTTTCGGTTGCCGTTCGTGGCGCAAAACCCGAAAACTCAACATG
Source organism: Saprospiraceae bacterium (assembly GCA_020847915.1). GTDB lineage: Bacteria > Bacteroidota > Bacteroidia > Chitinophagales > Saprospiraceae > M3007. The sequence goes on from JADLBE010000131.1 coordinate 9,349, forward strand.
CTCTTAGACCCGTTAATACAAGTAAAGTAACGTCGAAAGCAGTCTTTGCACTGCATCAACGATCCAACTTTTGCGTTTGAATGTTTAAATCAGGCACAAACGTGTACTTCTCTGTATTGGTCACGATGCCTGTTAAGGACCTGTTTAAAACTTAAAACCGACAGAAACCTGGATCATACGGTTGCGGTCCTTGTCGTCGCGGTACAACACTTCGCCATTGTCACCAATGCGGGCTTTGGCCATATCGGCATCGTTGTTGGTTACGTCGGCCAGGCCAAGCTCGAAACGTCCTCCGACGTATAAAGAGCTGCTGATGTACCAGGTCAGGCCACCCATGACACCGTAATCAAAGTTGTTGTAAATGCTGCCTTTGTCTTCCGTAAAATCGTAATAGGCGCCAATTTGTTTGTATTGTTCGATAAGCTTGTTGTCGGCCCTAACTTTGAAAAATTCGTCGCCCGTAGCTTCACCGATGCCGTCTTTGCGGTAGTTGTGGTCGAGCAGGTATTCAATTTCCTCTACCTGGGCGCCGCCACCGCCTTCGTAAATGGCATACACGGTGTTGTTGAGGGGAACGGTTTTCCCGGTAAACGTAAAAGCGCCGTCACCGTTTGACGTCAGTAAAAAACCGCCGTACACGCCTCCGGAAATTTCCAGGTCTTTCCAACGTCCTTGTGCCATTACGGGGATGGTCACGTATGCATTGTTCACATTGATTTTGTAGCTGGTTTTGCCTTGGGCAAGGGCTGTACTTGGCACAGCATCGCGGAAATAACGGTATCCCTGACCTTCATAGGTGTATTTGGTACCTTGTTTTGTAAACAACAGCTCACCCTGAATACTGAATGCGTCATTGAACGGGTAGGTAAATGTGGCCCCGATGTGAAAACCAGTGAGGTTGTCAAACGATTCAAGGTCCATACCACTGTCATCAATCTCCGATGGTCCGTCAAAACGGCTGAAATTGACACCGGTCTTAAAACCGTATTGAATCTGCGCCTGCGCAGTTTGTACAAGGCTAACCACGAACAACAACAACAAAATTCGTTTCATGCTGATTTAAAGCTTTTTAATGTTCAATATGCCCGTATGTTTATCAAACAGGGTGGACAAAAGTACGTCATCCGAAGCAAAGCTGGTTGGACGAAAAATGACGCGATTGGCGTATCTTTGCAACCGCCGGCAAAAAACCGCAACGCCCTCACCATCAAAACAACATCAGCGCTATGAAAGACTGGCCGCTTTGGGAAATTTTTATACGCTCCAAACAAGGTTTGAGCCACAAACACGTAGGTAGCCTGCATGCCGCAGACGCCGCCATGGCCATCGAAAACGCCCGCGACGTGTACTGCCGTCGCAACGAAGGCATAAGCATCTGGGTGGTTGAATCCAGCCACATCCATGCTTCCACCGAAGACAGCGAGGCATTTTTCGACCCCGCCAACGACAAGGTGTACCGCCACCCCACGTTTTACGACCTACCCGACGCACTCAAACACATGTAACCAGCCACTTCCATGAACCTCCAACAACACTTGCTGGATTATACCTTGAGGCTTGGCGACAATGGCCTCATCCTCTCCCAACGACTCGGTGAATGGTGCGGCCATGGCCCTGTACTCGAACAGGACATCGCGCTTACAAACATCGCTCTCGACCTGCTCGGACAAGCACGCATGCTGCTCGCCTACGCCGGAGAACTGGAAGGCCTCAACCATACCGACGACGACCTGGCCTTCTTTCGCGATGCACACCAGTTCCGCAACGTCCTGCTCGTGGAACAACCCAACGGGGACTTTGCACACACCGTCGTGCGACAATTGCTGTTCGATACGTACAATTTTTACAACTACCAGGCACTTACCCACAGCACCGACGAACGCCTGGCAGCCATCGCCGAAAAATCGCTCAAGGAAGTTACCTACCACCTGCGCTATTCCTCGGAATGGACCATCCGCCTCGGCGACGGCACCGAAACCAGTCATAAAAAAATGCAGGAAGCCATTGACGACCTGTGGATGTTCAGCGGTGAACTATGCACGCCCAACGCAACGGATACCGCCCTTGCCGAAGCCGGCATCGCACCCGACCTTCACGACATCGATCGCCTTGTGCAGGCCAAACTAAAAGCTGTATTGGAAGAAGCAACGCTCTCCATCCCGGAAAACAGTTGGATGCAAAGCGGCGGTAAGGAAGGCCGCCACTCCGAACACCTGGGCTTTATGCTCGCGGAAATGCAGCACATCCAAAGGACGTATCCGGGGCTACAATGGTAGGCCGTTGAATGACGATTGACGACGTACGATTTTTGAAATTTGATTTTTTTAGACTGTGGTGAGCCTGGGATTGAGCGCTGCTTTTTTGTCTGAATCAGGATTTCCAGGATTATAAGATTTTCAGGATTTTAAATTACAAGAAATTGATTCGGTTGAGATGGGACAACCATACTTCATCCGGGCCAAAATCCTGAAATTTAAAATCCTGAAAATCTTATAATCCTGGAAATCCTGATTCAGACAAATAGGCGGAGTGAGCACTTTTAAAATCAAATTTCGTATCTCGTATCTCGTCATTCAAATCCCCACCCTATTTTACCGCCCGTTCCAATAAAGTCAGTGTCCCTTCCCGGCTATCCAGCTTCGCTTGGATGCCGTAGGGCAACGTGACTTGTTCCGGTATATGCCCAAACGGCAACCCATACCAGGCCGGGATACCCAGTGGCGCCAAACGGTCGAGCAGTGTTTCTTTTAAGGACATGGAAAAATCGCTGTTTTTCGGCTGACAATCGTAAAACACGCCAAGCGCCAGTCCGGCCGCTTTGTGCAAGTCGGTTGCCTCCAGCAATTGCGTCAGCAGCCTGTCGATGCGGTAAGGCTGCTCACCAACATCTTCCAAAAATACCAGTTTGTTTTTAAAGGAAGGTTGCCAGGGTGTTCCGCACATTGCTGCCAGAAGCGACAGGTTACCACCCGTCAGTTCGCCTTCAGCAACTCCCTCATGGATGGCATAAGGTTCAAAAGGACTGTCGGCAACGACTTCTTCGTACACCCGTTTATTGATGGTAAAAGGCGTTGTGCCGTTTTGTGTCACTTCCTTCAATTGACGAAAAGAACCAAAGGTGTATTCCCCTGCCGCTACAGGCGCATGGAAGGTTACCAGTCCCGTTTTTTGACCGATGGCCAGGTGCAATGCCGTCACGTCGCTGTACCCCAAAAACGGCTTGGGATGCCGGCTTATAAGTTCAAAATCAATGTCGGGTAAAAGGCGGGTACATCCGTAACCACCGCGCACGCACCACACGGCGTCCGTATCGGGGTCGGAGAAGGCATTGTGCAGATCGGCCAAACGTTCGGCATCGGTGCCGGCAAGGTGCCCCAGCCGTTTGCGCATCGAAACGCCTTCCTTCACTTCAAATCCGAGGTTTTTCAGGTTGGTTAATGCCTGTTCGATTTTTTCATCGGATGCCGGACTCGCCGGTGCAATCAGGCTTATCCGTGCGCCGGGACGCAGGGGTTTGGGCAAAATTCGGTGGTGTTTTGTATTTTCCATACGGGCAAATGGATTCAGGGGTAGTCCGGTGGCCAGCAGCGCAAAACACGCCTGCCGGCAAAAATGTCTTCGTTGCAAGGCCTTAGAGTTTGATGTAAATGTTGCGCACATACAACCAGCGGCAAAAAAGCCAGCAAAGCAGCGTGTATACTACGGCAAAAAGGAATGAACTGAAAGCGCCGCCTTCCAGTGGCCTGAACAAGGTGATGTAAATCCAGCTTCGCACGTCCATGGCGGTGCCGGCCTCGGTAACCCACCGAATGTCGGCCCACAACATCACCAGTGCTTCCGAAAGTACATAGGCAAACAAGGCGTTGGCGCCGAACGTAAGGAAAAAACCCGCGCCGTTGCGCCACCCACGTACATCCAGAAACCAAATGCAAGCCGCCAGTAAAATCATGGACATGCCTCCGGCATAAAGCACGTACGAACTCGTCCAAAGTTTTTTATTGATGGGAAAAGTCAAATCCCAAAGCAGCCCGGCAAAGCCGATCGCCAGCCCAAACAACAAAAGGTCGCGCACAAGTGCATCTTTTTGTTCACCCCTGCGTTGCAACATGCCGCCACTGAACCAACCCAGGAGCACGGTTACCACAGCGGGCAAAGTACTGAGCACGCCTTCCGGATCAAATGGAATACGTTCTCCCTTCCAAAGATGTGCATCGGTAAACAGGAAACGGTCGAACCTCAAAACAGCATTGGCGTCGAGTGCGTACGGATCGGCGCCGGGCAAGCCCAAAAAATAAAGCATCGCCCAATAGACCACCAGGATGGTGCCGGAAATCCACAACAGGGTCCGCCGTTCGAAGTTAAGCACCAACACCGAAGCGAGGCCATAACCCAAAGCAAGGCGTTGCGGCACACCCATGATGCGCCAGGTATCCCAATGGTCCCAAACCCTTGGAAAGTTGTTCAGTATCAAGCCAATAAAAAACAACAGCGCTGTTCGTTTCAAAATTTTTATACCAGCCTCGGCCGACCACTTCCGATCAAATTTGCCGAAGGCAAACCACATGGAGACGCCTATGATGAACATGAAGGACGGAAAAACCAGGTCGGTAGGTGTACAACCATGCCAATCGGCATGTCGAAGCGGCGCATAAACAAACTCCCCGGTACCGGGTGTGTTTACCAAAATCATAAATGCGACGGTGAGGCCGCGGTAGAAATCAACGGCCAGGTAGCGGTTGGTTGCAGGGTTATCAGCAGGCATGATCGGAAGGTATGTTGAATTGCACCTTAATAGTCGCGGGGTTACCTTACTTTTGCCATTGCGAGCTTTCGCACACACCAGCAATTGATCAGCAATAATACCGGGATTATCCCATTTTACACATGCTTTTTGCAATAGGAACGCGGGTTCGATTCCGCTACACAGGTGAAAGTGGCGTTATTACCGCCCAACTCGACGATGGCATGCTTCAGGTACGCCTCGACAGCGATCATTCGCTCGAGATTCCTGCGTTTGAAGAAGACCTGCAGCGGGATGCCGGAGCCGAACCAAGTTCGCCCGGCGCCAAATTTGTAGCAGGCAAAGTTGAAAAAAAACCGGAGCCGCCGCCGCGCCGCGAAATTGCGGTACAATACCTGATCCTCAAACCCAAAGGTGTTCAGCTTGTTTTTGAACCCATGCCAGGTCGCGATGGCACCGTTAGCCGCTACAAGGCCTGGCTGCTCAACGACACGACCACCGAATTTTTGTTCGACATCGGTCTGTACGTTCGCGACGAGGAGGTGTTGTGGTGCGAGGACAAACTCAGTGCCAGCACCGCCCTGGAACTTGGCGATTTGCTGTACGACGATCTCAATGAAAATCCCGAGGTAGAAGTCAACATCCGTCGCATCACCACCGCCGGACCGGAATCAGCTTTGTATCGTTTCCTGAAGATCAGGCCAAAGCAATTTTTCAACAACCTGCACACGGCGCCGTTTCTCAACACCATGGCGCATCAGTTTGTATTGTTCGATCAGTTTGAACCCAAGTCAGCCACCATAGCAGCTGAGGATCTGAAAGAATATACCAAACAAAAAGTGCGACGAGGCGCCCACCACAAACCGACTTCCAACAGCAGTGCTTACGATGCCTTCAACGTGCATGAATTCGCACATTTCGACCCGGAAATTGATTTGCATATCGACAAACTGTTGAATGGCCATGCGAAGCTTGATAAAAGTGAAATCCTGCGTATTCAATTGCAGCATTTCCAACGCTTCCTCGACCAGGCCATCAGGCTGGGTGTACCCCGCATATTTGTTATACATGGCGTGGGTGAGGGCAAACTGAAGGATGCCATTGCAGATCGCCTGCGGCACAACGGGCATGTCCATAAATTTAAAAACGAATACCACGCCAAGTATGGTTACGGGGCAACAGAAGTGGTGTTTTCTTAGCCACAGCGTGGCGGCTACACACATCTTTCACAAATAGCTATAAACCAGCGCTTTACCTTATTTGAAACGCTCGCTCCGGCAGGAGCGATATCTTGGTAGCATTGACCACCACCCGGCCCCGGCGCTCCGGCAGGAGCGGGTTGATTTCGAAACATTTGATTTAATAATGTTTTTTTTGAAATAGATGGCCTTAAACAACAAGAGCCATTCCTGCTGAAGGAATGGCTCTTGTCATTTATATAACGCAGCAATCAATATTGCCAAAGGTCGTGTTCGAAGTTGAACAGATCGTTTTTGATACGATCAGACTCCATAAGCAAGTCTACACCACGTACGTACTCTTCGAGTTTGCGGTCGTAAACGTTTGATTCTTTGTAGATGTAGCTGGCGAACAAACGCATTTCGAAAAGGTCTTCCCATGAAACGGTGGCGTTGGTATTGCCGCCGAGGGTAAATACACGGTGGCGGGCGAAAAGTTCGCGGGCCTGCGGGTAATACACCCAGAACATGGGCTTTTCAAAACGGAAGTTGCCGTCGTTGTCTTTCACGTCGATCAGCGGAGCAATACCGAGGATACGCACCTGCATGGTGGACGTTTCTTTGTCGAAGAACCAAACTTCCTTAAGGCGGAAACGTTTGACGTCTTCCCAGTTGATATCGTTTCGAACGATCTGTACTTTTTCCTCGTACGTTTCGGGGTCAAAAGTTACGATCGTATCAATTTTCGAAAGCATGGCGAGCACATCGTCGGTGCTCATACGTTTGGTGAACTTGTCGTCGTCGGTGCTGTAAACCGGCATATCGCCTTTGGTAGCAGCATCAGAGAGCAGTTTGAAAAACGGCTCTTCCGGGTAAGAGAACGGAAGGTTCATTTTTTCGCGAACGTCGATGATACGCCAGATACGTTTTTCCCAAAACACGTCGCTTTCACGAACGGGTTGGTACTGGATGACACGACGCTCGGTCATGACCTGTTTCTTAACGATATCGTCGAGTGGAGCTTCGCCAGTATCAACCGGCTCGTCCACTTCTGTTTTTTCTTCCAGATCGATCTCTTCCGGGTCTTGTGCCATCAGGGTGCTGTTGGTAGCGCCCAGAAAAAGCAAAAGGCACAGGCAAGTCCACTTGATAAAGGTTTGCATGACGCGCAGATTGATTAGTGGTTGGATGATGTTGTGTGTTTAGGTAATTCGTTTGGGCGGAGGCCCGGTAAAATCCGGAACGTCCCAGCAGCATGTTAAACGCTGATGAGACGTTCCGTATTATGGCAATTTATTTAATCTTGAATGCGAGACCACCAAGGTTACGTGCAGCGGCATCGCCGGGGCATTTGCACTTGATGTTGTCGAAGAAATAAGCATCTCCGGGCTTGGCTTTGTTCACCATATCCTGAACGTCGCTGCTGAAACGAACACCCGAGTTCTGACGAACAACCGGATCCTGGCGCTTGGGCAGGTAAGTTACTTCAAAACCGGTCACGTCGCACTTGGCTTCGAAATCGAAGTTTTCAAGTACGGCAGCGATACCGCTTTGGGCCTTGAATTCACCGTTACCCATCGAGCCGCCTTTGTGTGCAGCGCCAAGTTTGGGGGTGGGGTCAGGGATACGTTTCACGCGGAATTTGAACGTGGA
>JADLBE010000132.1 GCA_020847915.1 Saprospiraceae bacterium
GGGACCAAAACAATACGGCTACTGGCTGCTGGAACAGGCAGGTTTGCCCGCCGCCCGGCTCGTGCTCGCCAACCACTTTTACCAGTCGCCCCTGCGCCAGCGCCTTACCATGATGGTGCGCACGCCTTCCCATCCGTTGCGCCGTTTGAAATACCTGTTGTTTTTCCCGCTGCTGTTGGGCATGTTGTTTCAGGTGGGTGCGGCCCCTACACCAATGGTTGGCGCTGCTGCCGAAAAGGTTGTTGATGCGGTATATCCTGGTGGTATGCAGGCTTTAATGACCTACCTCGCCAGCAACATTGTTTATCCCGAAGAACCCAAACGACAAGGCCTGGAAGCCATGGTGGTTATCGAACTGAGCATTGACGCAGACGGTAAGGTTCGGGATGTTAAACACATAAACAACGACAAAAATCCGGCGCCCCACCCCGACATGGTGGCCGAAGCCAGTCGTGTAGTGCTTTCCATGCCTGCCTGGGAACCGGCGCGGTTGAACGGCACCCCGGTAGCTTCCAAAACTGTGTTGCCCATCCGCTTTAGACTCCAATAAGTACTGACAAACAAGCAATTAAAACAAATGCCATCGCATTTGCCAGCCCAAACCATGTCCATCATTAACCTTCTCAACAACATTAAGCAATGACAACAAAAGCATTTTTCCGCACCACCCTCACCTTCGTTTTTTTCCTGGCTTTGTGCTTTCAAAACGTTTCAGCTCAAACACAGGCTGACGTGGACAAAATGCCCGAATACCCGGGCGGCAACGAAGCGCTTATGAGTTACCTCATCGCCACCATCAAATACCCTGAAACGGCCAAAAAAGAAAAAGCCGAAGGCATGGTTGTGGTGAAATTCGTGGTGAAAAAAGACGGTAAGGTCAGCAATGTTCACACCGTCTCCGAACAAAAAGACCTGCGCGCCGACCTAAGCACCGAAGCCATCCGCGTCATTAAAAACATGCCCAAATGGATTCCTGCCGAAGACGGCGGTAAAAAAGTGGACTGCGAAATGGCACTGCCAATCAAGTTTAAACTTGACTAGTTGAAAGCTGAAAGCTGAAAGCTGAAAGTGTTGAAGATCAGTGACAAAGCCTAACGTCTTTGCTTCCCACTTTCAGCTTCTCACTTTGAGCTTTTAACCAATTTCAGTGCAGGTTGCGGTTGCCCGTTCACCCAAATCCGGAGCGTGTACAAACCTCCGGGCAGGTTGCCCAAGCCAAAAGCTTCACCGACCCGGGCACTGGTGTCACGAACAACCACGCCTTCAGGACTTACGAACTGAACACGCAATTCGGCGCCTGCAGGGGCTCCTGAAAACCGAACCACATCCATGGCCGGGTTTGGAAACACTTCCAACCCGGCATTTTTTTGAATTTGTGTGCTGCTAACCGTTGTTTCCGGGAAAAGCCAGAGGTAAGCCGCCGGAAATTCCTGGGCCCAAAACCATTCACTGTGTTCGCCGCCGGGCTGTACGAGGCGCAGTTGCTCGTCGGCCGAAAAACCCGCTGCGAACATGGCATCCGCTACCGTATTCATGTTTGTGGCAACCGAAGCAGGTTCTGCGCCGCCGGCCAGAAAATACACGCGGGCAGGGCCTACCGACGGGTGAGCGCCGGTATGCTGGGCCGACTGGTTGCCTGTAAACCAAAACGCCGGTGAAAATATACCCGCTTTGGCAAACACATCCTGCCGCTCGGAAAAAGCGTACATGGAAATCAATCCACCCAAACTGCTGCCCATGATGCCGGTGCCTTGTCGGCCTTCCTGCGTCCTGTACAACGAATCGATGTGGGGTTTCAAAGTTTCGGTGATGAACTGTACGTACAAATCGCCTTCTCCACCGCCGTACTGGGCATTCACCCAGGGAGAATACTCGTCGAAACGGTGTGCCCCATCGTTGTCGATGCCCACCACGATGCAGCCGTAATTTCCGGCGGCATGCAGGTCGTTCAAACTTTCGTCCACTTCCCATTCCGTACCAAAAGCCGCCGTGGCTGTGTTGAACAGGTTTTGCCCGTCGTGCATGTATAGCACCGGGTAGTTTTTAGAGGTGGCTGTAGCGTAATCGGGCGGCAGGTACACCCAAATGCGGCGTGTACGGTTGAGTTGCGGCATGTAGAAATCATCGTCGAGCACCTGGACGTTGGACGCTGCAGTGCCGTTGTTGCCGCCACCGAGGTCTTCCCAGGAGAGTATGGTGAGGTCCACCGTGGTTGGTTGTCCATTGTAAACAAACTCACGATCCGGCAAATACCCACCCGAGGCATTGCCTTCAACGCTGCTCCAGGCGCCGCGTGTAAACTTAAATTTAACCGTCCCGGCAGGCGGATTGACGGTAAGTGTACGCGAGCCGTCGGGCTGGGGCGCCAGGATGTCCGCGGCGCTTCCGGGGTTCCAGTTGTTGAACGTACCGGCGGCGTAAACATCGGCGCCGACGGGCGTGTTGACAGGTAGGGCGGTAACGCGAAGTGTAAGCTGTGCGTGTACAGTGAAAGTTTGAAAAAGTAAGGCGGAAAAAAGAGCAACGGTTTTGGTCATGACGAAGCGATTAGATGTTTTTTTTTGAACTAAATATCAGTTTTGGAAAGCAAATAACACAAAATTTAAGCGACGAGGCATCCTGATTTGGGGGCTGGGGCACTAAGTCTATAGACCTGCCAAGTCTTAAGACCTGCCAAGTTTAAAAACTTGGCAGGTCTTAAGACTTGGCAGGTCACTTTTTTGCCTCAAAATTCCTTTTCTTGTTCCATGTTTTTCATCCTCTCCAAACTTTTCGCCCTGTTCCTAAAACCCCTCAACTGGGTTGTTCTGCTGCTTTTAGCGGCATGGTGGAAGCGTCGAAACCTGGCACTAAGCCGCCGTTTGTTGGTTTGGAGCGTTGGCCTGGTGCTGTTTTTTACCAATCCACTCATCATCAACCTGCTTGCACGAGCCTGGGAATGTGGTCAAACCGGTGCTCCCGATGCCCGGGCCGATGTTGGCATAGTGCTTGGTGGTTTTGTAGACATGGAAGCCCTGGCGCCCGAAGGTATGGTGCAGTTGCACCGATCGGGCAACCGACTCACCACGGCACTTCAGTTTTACCACACCGGCCGCATACGGTACATCCTCATCAGCGGAGGGGCAGGCAGGCTCGTGGGTTCGGCGCCTGCGGAAGCGCCGGTGGCAAAACAATTTTTGATGCAGGCCGGTGTGCCCGACAGTGCCATTTGGGTGGAAGACATGTCGCGCAACACCCGTGAAAATGCCGTTTACAGCAAAGAACTTTTGGACAAAAAACAGCCGGGCGCCCATTGTTTAATCTTTACTTCCGCCTGGCACATGCGCCGTGCTTTGGGTTGTTACCAAAAAGTAGGCATTTCATGCGATGCGGTCGGAACAGATTTTTTTGGAGAAAAAAGTAACGGAAACCTCGCGAAGTGGGTCGAACCCAATGGTGAAGCAATACACAAATGGGAAAGTTTGCTGAAAGAATGGATCGGATGGATTGCTTACCAACTTAAAGGATATGTTTGATAAACGAAAAAATGCAATTTTGCTGTCGCAAAAATGGCCATGAACGGAGGAGCACAAGCAAAAACAAACAACCATGTTTAACCGTAAACCCGCCGAAACGGAAATCAATCCGTGGAAAACCCTGAACGAACAGCAGGTGTACGACAACCGCTGGATCAGCGTGTCGCACCACGATGTCATCAATCCCTCCGGAGGTGAAGGCGTGTACGGTGTTGTACATTTCAAAAATGTAGCCATCGGTGTGGTGCCGCTCGATGCCGACCTGTACACCTGGATTGTAGGACAATACCGCTACCCGCTCAACCGCTACAGCTGGGAAATACCCGAAGGCGGCGGTCCGCACGGCATCGACCCGCTCGAATCCGCCCAACGCGAATTGCTGGAAGAAACGGGCCTCACCGCCAAAACGTGGATACCGTTGCTCGACATGCACCTTTCCAATTCCGTGTGCGATGAATACGCTGTGGCCTACATCGCACGCGACCTACAGCAAGGCATCGCACAACCCGAAGAAACCGAACAACTGCGCGTACGGCACCTGCCTTTCGCCGAGGTTGTGGAAATGGTGCTCACCGGCGAAATCACCGATGCCCTCAGTGTAGCAGCCGTGTTGAAAACCAACGAGTGGATAAGGCGTGGTAAATTCCCGTTGTAAGCTGCCTGTTGCCTATCTTTATCGCGAAACCAACTTCCTCCTTGTATGCGCCTCCTCCCGCGCCTGCCCATCCTGGCTTACGTATTGCTTACCGTGCTGTTTGCATGCGACCGCAGCGTGCCCGGAAGTGCACAGTCGGCCGCTACCATCGACACCTTGATAGACAAGGTGTTGCAGGAGGCGCCGGTGAAAAAAACCACCGTCAAACGCCAGCTTTCATCCACCATCCTCAAAGCTGCCGATCCCGACACCCTCCCCTACCTGCCTTTCGACCCCCTGATGTTGCAGGCCATGTACGAACAGGCCAATTACCTGCAACGCAAGGACGTCAAACCCGTCGGAGCTTCGGGCATCACCAAAGAAGAAATGGTTCATACCGTCGAACTGCTGCAGGACGTACAACTGCTGCAACCGGAAGCCCTGCGCGACCGTTTCGACTTTTACCGCTTAAAAACCAGCGACAGCGACGACCGCGTGCGCATCACCGGTTATTATACACCCATCCTGAAGGCCAGTAAAAAACGCAGCTCTGCGTTTCCTATTCCTTTGTACAAACGTCCGAAAAAAAACGTCCCCAATCCGGCATCCATCGAAGCGGGCGCTTTGAAAGGTCGCGGTTTGGAAATTTGCTACGTCGCTTCCAAAAAAGAACTTAAAAACGCCCAACTTCAAGGCTCTTGTCTGGTGGAATACCCCGACGGCCACCGCGAATTCCTGGGCTTTGGCGGCTCGGTGCGCGGCACCGGCGGCACCTATGTCTTTTTTACACCCATCGGCGACCGCGTACAGGGCTCCGGCAGTTTCCCACTCACCGCCGGTTATTCCATCGCCGTCGATCCGCGGTACATACCCATCGGCAGCACCTTTCTCATCGAACTTCCAGATATCGACGCAGCCGGCAAACTCAAGGGCAAAACCTACCGCATCGTGTTTGCACAGGACCGGGGCGGCGCCATTCAAACCACCAAACGTATCGACATGTATTGCGGCATCGGTTTGAAAGGCCTGCAGGAAGCCCGGAAAATCAACCGATACGGCCGGATGTGGTTGCTGCTGCCGAAACAGTAAAACCACAGAACATTTTCAGGGGAACGCCGTTTCATACCCACCATGCAGCAAAACTTCCAGTACATCACCTACGGCTCCACCGTGAGCGCCGAAAGTGTCGGCAAACTCATCGACCACAGTTTGCAAACCCTGCGCACAGGCGCCGAGCGCCCCACGCCCATTTGCATATGGGGACTGCACGGCATCGGCAAAACCGAACTTGTGCGCGACCTCGCACGTGAACGCGGGTGCGACCTGGTGTACATCGCCCCGGCACAATTTGAAGAAATGGGCGACCTGGTGGGCATGCCGCAAATCGTGCACGACACAGCCAAAGGCGCCGTAACCCGTTTCGTAGCGCCCGAATGGGTACCCACCGAACGCGGTCCGGGCATTTTGCTGCTCGACGACATCAACCGCGCCGACGACCGCATCCTGCGCGGCCTCATGCAACTGCTCCAAAATTACGAACTCGTGTCGTGGAGCCTGCCGGCTCACTGGCTCATCGTGTGTACCGCCAATCCCGACGGCGGCGATTATTCCGTGACCACCCTCGACGAGGCCATGATCACCCGCATGTTGCACGTCACCATGGCGTTCGACGTGCGCGCCTGGGCCCGCTGGGCCGAACGCGCAGGCATCGATGCACGCGGAATCGACTTCGTGTTGACCTATCCCGAACTTGTGAACGGCCGCCGCACCACGCCGCGTTCTTTGGTGCAGTTTTTCCAGGCCATCGCACAACTCGAAAATCTGGAAGAACACCTTCCGCTGGTAAAAATGCTCGGCGAGGCCTCCCTCGATGCAGAAACCACCCAGGCGTTTGTTAATTTCATCAACCTGAGGCTCGACCGCCTGCCCACGCCCGAAGCCATTCTTGGTGAAGAAACGTTTGATGCGGTGGCAAAACGCCTCGACAAACTCGTGAACACCGAAGGGGTGAAACGCTTGGATGTATTGTCTGTGGTGGTTACACGCCTTACCAACCACCTCACGCAGCGCGCCGCTGAAGCCACGCCCGAAGAGATGGACAGGCTTCAGCAATTCATCCTGCTCGAACTTTTGCCCAACGACATGCGGCTTGCGATGGCGCAGGAACTGGTGCGGAGTAAAAAGACCAGTTTGCAGGGTTTGTACCGGGTTCAGGAGATCGGGCAGTTGTTGTTGGGGAAGATGTAGCCCCGCTTAACCCCCATTTCCCTACATCTCATCACATTTTAAGCACTTTTTAAGGTAAATTAACCCCTTTTTCACCCCTCTCGTAAGGTTGTGGCTCCATCTTTGCAATGTGAACACCAAATCACTTTTGTAAAA
>JADLBE010000133.1 GCA_020847915.1 Saprospiraceae bacterium
GGAGTGTGCACCTCCGAACTCCAAACTCCGAACTCCAAACTTTTTTGTAAAATAAACTTGACATGATGTAAAGCAAACTGTACATTTGTACAACTAAACTTTACATTATGAAAACGACCATTTTATTACCGCATCGATTTAAGACCCCCGGCGCCCTTGTTTTATTGTCCGGACTTGTACTGGGTGTACTTGCCATTTTCGGCAATTTGGAGTTTGATTTTCTGGATGTTCCCTTACCGAAGTTTTTGAAACAAGAGCAGGGATTGTTCAGCACCACGAACAACAACCTTACCGATGAGCTCGCTCTGGGTTTGTGTATTGCAGGTTGTTTGCTGCTGATGTTTAGTCGAGAAAAGGTGGAAGACGAATTTGTGCAGCACCAGCGTTTGTTGTCGCTGCAGTGGGCCGTGTTGGTAAACTACGTGATCCTGTTCATCGCCAACTGGCTGGTGTACGACACCAACTTTTTCTACGTGATGACGTTTAACCTGATCGCCATTCCGTTGTTTTTCCTCCTGCGTTTCCATTGGATCCTTTGGCGTTCAAACCAAAACTGAGCCGGCCATGAAAAACACGATCCATGTAGAACGCGCGATCCGCAACCTCACACAGGCCGACCTGGCCGAGCGCATCGGGGTGTCGCGCCAAACGATCCACGCCATCGAAAGCGGGAAATATGTACCGTCCACGGTTTTGGCTTTAAAGTTGTCGAGACTGTTCGGGAAACCGGTGAATGAGCTTTTTCAACTCGAAGAGCAAGACGAGTAAAATCTGTTTTTTATCTGTGTTCAAAGATCTGTGTCATCTGTGTACCATTGCACTACGCAAAATGGTACACAGATAACACAGATCTTCGAACACGGATAAACACAGATTTTAAAAGCTGCAACACTGGGCGAACCACAACGTTATAGAAGACAAGCATCTATTTTCCCGTAACTTTGTCTTTTACCCAAACAATACACACACCCGGAACGATGACCATGTTGATGCGTTTCCTTGTCCTTTGCGGCTTCACATTTTTCCTCGCCGTGCGTGCGCATGCGCAGGACCCCAACCTTGCCAATCAGTATTTTACCAATGGTGAATACGAGAAGGCTGCTGTTTTGTATGGCCAGCTTCATGAAAAAGATGAGCGCAGCGAATATTATTTTGGACGTTACGTCGATTGTTTGCTCGGGCTCGAGCAGTACGACGCGTGTGAAAAAGTGATCAAAAAGCAGATCAAAAAGTCGCCGGACAACGTATTGCTGTACGTGACTTACGGCAACATGTACGAACGTATGGCCAAACCGGAGGAAGCGCAGGCTCAATTCCAGAAGGCCATCGAAAAAATGGCGCCCGATTTTATGGCCGTCAACCGCCTGGCCAACACGTTTGTGAGCAATGCCAAGTACGACCTGGCGATACAAACCTACGAACGCGGTTCCGAGCTGTTTAAAGATCCCACACGTTTTGCATTCAACCTTGGCGAACTTTACCGTCGCAAAGGTGATTCACCCAAAATGGTGGAATTTTACCTCAATGCTTTGAGCGCTGACCCCGGCCGGTTGTCGACCGTACAAACCATGCTCGCCCGCTACCTGCCAGCTCCCGATTTTACCATTTTACAGGAACAATTGTACGCCCGCATCCAGGACGACGACAATCCCGATTACGTGGAGTTGCTGGCTTGGTCGTTTGTACAACGCAAGGATTACAAAAGTGCCCTGCGCCAGTACAAGGCGCTCGACAAACGCCTGGGCGAGGCCGGACAACGTATTTTTAAACTCGCCGGCGACGCAGCCGATGCCCGTGATTTTGAAACCGCCATTGCCGCCTACGAATACATCATCAGCGAAAAAGGTCAGCTTAATCCGTATTTTTTCGAAGCCAAACGCGAGGCCATGGGTTGCCGTCGCAAAAAAATAACCGAAGGTTACGCTTATACCCAGGAAGAGCTGCGCCAACTGGAAACCGACTACCAGCAATTCCTCAACCAATACGGCAGCGGCAAACAAACCGCCAACATCGTGTTGCAACTGGCCGATCTCGAAGCTTATTACATCAACGACCTGCCCAAAGCCATCAGCCTGCTCGATGCCCTGAAAAACGAAGCCGGACTGGACCGCAACGTTATGGCGCGCACCAAAATCAACCTCGCCGATTTTTACCTTATGCACGGCGACATTTGGGAAAGCACCCTGTTGTACAGTCAGGTAGACAAAGACTTCCGTGAAGAGCAACTGGGCCAGGAAGCGCGTTTTAAAAACGCCCGTTTGTCGTACTTCAACGGCGATTTTCAGTGGGCACAGGCACAGTTTAACGTGTTGAAAGCTTCCACCACCAAACTCATTTCCAACGACGCCCTCGATTTGTCGGTGTTCATCATGGACAACCTCAACCTCGACACCACCGCCGAGGCCATTTCTTTGTATTCAGGCGCTGAGATGATGGTTTTTATGAACCGTTTCGACGATGCGATGCTCAAGCTGGATACCCTGCGCCGCAATTTTCCGGAACATTCCCTGCAGGACGATATCCTTTACCTCGAAGCTCAGATTTTTGAAAAAAAGCGTGAGTACGAAAAAGCGGCTGAGCTGTATGCCCAAATCGTGGAAAGATACAAGGAAGACATCCGAGCCGACAATGCCCTTTTCGCCCTGGCAGAGCTGAATGAAATCCGCCTGAACAATCCCGACAAAGCCAAAGAACTTTATGAACGGGTATTTATGGAATATTCGGGCAGCGTTTTTGCCGTGGAAGCACGGAAACGTTTCCGGATATTGCGGGGCGATAAAATGCAATGAGGATCAGGATTTTCGGGATTTAAAGATTTTCAGGATTTTAATTTCAGGATTGGCACAGCGGAACATGTATGATTTGCTCAGAGTTCTTAAATTAACGGTTCGTTTCTTTAATTGGAAATTACATGCAAACGCCGTTGGAAAAAGAGCAAACTGATCACTTCGATTTCATCATCATTGGTTCGGGTTTTGGCGGCAGCGTGTCGGCGCACCGCTTGACGGAAAAGGGCTACAAAGTGGCCGTTTTGGAAATGGGTCGGCGCTGGACGCCGGAGAACATCCCTGCAAACAACCGTTCCGTGTCGCGCTGGCTTTGGCGCCCCGGATTGGGCATGCACGGGTTTTTCAGTCTGCGCTTTTTTCGTCACGCCATGGTGCTGCACGGCAATGCCGTAGGCGGCGGCTCCATTACCTACGCCAATACCTTGCTGGTGCCTCCCGAAATCGTGTGGGAGCACGGCTCGTGGCAGGGCCTGGCCGACTGGAAAAAAGAAATGCCGCGCCATTACGCCACCGCCAGCCGCATGCTTGGCGTTACGGAAAATAAAATTTTGGGTCCTGCCGACCGTCTGCTCAAACGCACCGCCGAAGCCGTTGGCGCGGGCGATACTTTTTACCCAACCCGCGTGGGCGTTTTTCAGGCGCCACGCGGTGAAGCGCCGGGCAAAACGTATGCGGATCCTTATTTCGACGGTGAAGGTCCGGAGCGCACCACCTGCATCGCCTGTGGCGAGTGTATGACCGGCTGCAGGCACGGCGCCAAAAATTCCCTCGATTACAATTACCTCTATCTGGCCGAAAAACACGGCGCCCAGGTATTTGCGGAGCACAAAGTGACGGATGTAAAGCCGCTTGGTGGACGCGCCGACGGCAGTGCGGGTTACGAAGTATTTACCGGCCATCCATCACCTTTTTCTGGAAAAAACAAACGCCGGTTTACGGCACGCGGCGTGGTGTTTGCTGCTTCGGCTTTGGGCAGCATGGAGTTGTTGTTCAGGCTGAAGGACAAAGGTTCATTGCCCCACCTCAGCGACCAGTTGGGCAAACGGGTGCTCACGAACTGCGAATCGCTGATAGGGGTGCGCACGCCGGGCGGACAGGATATGTCGGGCGGCGTGGCCATCGGTTCGGGCATTTACCTGGGGCACGACACCCACATCGAGGCCACGCGTTACGGCAAAGGATCGGATGTGATTGGTTTGATATCGACCCTGCTCATCACGGGCCGGCCGGGCCCGACGCGGCCATTTCAGTTGATGTACCAGCTTTTGCGATCGTTTGTAAAAAATCCGGTCAAAACCCTGCGCTTGTTGCGCCTGAAGCACTGGGCTGAGGAGAGCATCATTTTGTTGTGCATGCAGGCTTTGAAAGGCCACCTGGAAATGCGTTGGCAAAGGACGTGGTACTGGCCGTTTTCCAAACGCCTTGTGACGCGGGGCGATAAAATTCCGGCCTTTATTCCCGAAGCCAATGCGTTTGCGCAAAAGATGGCCGAGATCAGCGGCGGCGCGCCCATGAGCAGCGTCACCGAGGTTTTGTTCAACATACCGGCTACGGCGCACATTTTGGGTGGTTGTGCCATGGGCAACACGCCGGAGGAAGGCGTGGTGGATGCGCAAAACAGGGTTTTCGGCTACGAAAACATGTACGTGTGCGACGGCTCCGTGTTCGCTGCGAATTTGGGCGTAAACCCGTCGTTGTCGATTACAGCGATGACGGAAAGGGCGATGGAGGGGGTAAGTCCGAAGTCGTAAGTCCGAAGTCCGAAGTGGATTGTAAGTCGACTTAGTTTAGTTTTGAATCGGTTTGGCCACCTTGTTTTCTTTCAAAGCCTGGTACCACTGGTCGCGCGCAAACACCGGGAAATGGTTGGGCTGGTTGAGGCTTTCCACAAATTCCGGGCGGGGTTTGTTTTGATGTGGTTCAAGCAGCAGGTCGTAATAACCTTTGCTGTGCAGGAACGTGGTGCGTTTGAGTCCTTCGTGTTGTTTGGGCGCCATAAACACAGCGGTAACGGCATCTCCGGTGGTAGTCATGTTGAGGTAAAGCGGGTCGTCGTTCAGGCATTTTTGCACAAAATCCTGGCCTTTGATGTCAACAACTTTGGTGGGTTGTACAACCTGGTGGAGCACCGGCAGGTCGGTGGAAAAATCCATGCCTACACGGTCGATTTCCCAAAAGAGGAAACCTGTGGTGAGTTTGATGCGCACGGTTTCAGCCGGTATGTTGGTGAGGTCGATCATAAGCACATCGCGGCGCATGGTTTTCGGTCCGGCCAGGTTGAACCAGCCTTCCAGTTTCCACATACCGGGCGCCGTTTCAACCCAAACTTTCAGGGGCAGGTTTTGGTCGAGCATCCACTTTTGCAACTTATCGTTGCTTTTGTTCAATTGCTGGCCGAGGGAAGCGCCGTATTGGGCGAGGTAGCGGCCGTAAGCCTCGTCGAGCCACACCGAGTTTTTGGCGTCGATGACCACTTTGGCTTCCATGATGCCGTGGGTGCGCCGGAATTCGAATACCAGGGATTCTTCTGCATCGGGCGACTGCCGGTCGAAGTTGCCGTAATACACGAGACTGTCTTTGTCGGCAAAGAAACGCTGCAGGTCGCGCCCGTCCTGATCAATGGCCATGCGTGGTCTTTGAATAAGTTCCAGGGTATGGAGGCTACCGTGTTTGTCAAAAAGTATTTCGGTGTTTTTCGGGTGGTCCACCACCACAAGTTCCAGCAGGTTGAGGTGCTGAACCTGTTGGGATTCGTTCACGATGGAGGTGCGGTAAATGCCAAGATCGGATTTGAGGTGGGGTAGTGGCAACCAGTCGTTGCGTTCGAGCTGGTACGACGTGGCGCCAGCGAATATTTCACCTTCAAATACGCGTCCGCCGGCATTGTCTGCATACACGGAAGGACACAATTGTTGGGCATTGGTGGTGGGTAACAGCGAGATCAACAGGATGGCAAGTACAAACAAACCGATCCGGTTTTGATGGTGGCTTTTCATGACCTGGAATTTAAGTGATCTGTACATGTGAATGAGTCGTACAGGTTCCACGGTGAGGTGCTTTAGCAAATAAAGTTATCCGGGGAAAGATGTTTTTTGACAGAATGGGGGTCAGTGGAAACGGTGATTCTTATCAAAAGTCGTAAGTCGTAAGTCGTAAGTCGGACTTACGACTTACGACTTACGACTTTTCTTGAACCAGTTCATTTTTTCCCTCATCCCACCCCCTGAATTTTGTGGCATTCTTCAACAAAATGAATTAAGCCATGAAAACCATTTTCAGCATTTCAACCATTTTTATTGTCCTGACCGCCGCTACGGCACAAAAAACGGAAGTTGTGGGTGCCAGTCCCTGGGGCCCCAACGACGAGATCGGGGCGCTCAACATGATGACCGACGCGTCGCGTGCCAACATCCTCAAACGTGTAAGCAACGGACAGACATTCGACCTCAGTGTGGATTATTTTGTGGGTATGCCGAGCTTCCACAGTCTGGGCGACCCCGCCTACCAGTACTGGCTCACCCACACGCCCCGGGGCACCGTGGTGGACAATCCCAACGGCCTGGGCAAGGCCATGAACGAAAAAGTGAGTTACACCGGCGACGCCATTTCCATGTACACCCACATGGGCACCCACATCGACGCGCTCAACCACTTCGGGTTGAACGGCAAAATCTGGAACGGTTATTCGGCAGATGAACACCTGGGCGACAAGGGCTGGAAAAAAACCGGCGCCGAAACCATACCGCCCATCATCGCCCGCGGCGTACTCATCGATGTGGCGGCGTACAAAGGCGTGGAGGTTTTATCGAACAATTACCGCGTGAGTTCGGCCGACCTGAAAGGTGCGTTGGCGAAACAAAATGTGCAACTGTATCCGGGCGACGTGGTGCTCATCCGCACCGGACAGGCCCAACATTACCACGATGCACACCATTACCTGCACGAATACCCCGGCATCAACCTCGATGCTGTGCGCTGGCTTGTGGAGGAGCAAAAAGCAATGTTGCTCGGGGCCGACAACCTGAGTTTTGAGGCATTTCCACCCGAACGCGCCGACAACTGGGTGCCTGTGCATACCTACCTTTTGGCCGAAAAAGGCGTGATGTTCATCGAGCAGATGTACCTGGAGGAACTGGCGAAGGAAAAAGTGTACGAGTTCGCATTTCTGGCGGCATCGCTGAAGTTGAGGGGTGCCAGCGGGAGCCCCATGAGGCCAGTGGCGATGCGGGTGAAGTGAATCATGGGAAGGACGGGAAATGCTCGTTTTTTTTGGAAATTTGTATTTTTTTAGAAAGACGGTAATTGTTTGATAATGAATTATTTATGTTACGGGGCACTAAGTCTATAGACTTTCCAAGTTTTAAGACTTGGAAGGTCTAAAAACCTGCCAAGTTTAAAGACTTTCCAGGTTTTAAAACTTGGCAGGTTTATAGACTTAGCAGTTTCCAAAGTTAAACTTTCCTTTCAAGCATCGGATTTTCCATCTTCGCAACATGAAAACACTTTTGTTCCTGTTTGTGCTTACCTGCATGTCTGTGTCGCTCCACGCCCAGCCCCACACCGTCCTTACCTACAACATTCGCCTCGACAACCCGGCCGACGGCGATGATGCCTGGCCCAAACGCCGCGATTACCTCGCCGGTCAAATCCGTTTTTACGCCCCCGAGGTGTTTGGCGTTCAGGAAGCGCTGCACCACCAGCTCACCTACCTCGCCGATATGTTGCCGGAATACGCCTGGGTTGGCGGCGGCCGCGACGATGGCAAACAAGCCGGCGAATACTCCGCACTGTTTTACCAAAAAGACCGTTTCAAAGCCATCTCGTCCGGAACCTTCTGGCTCAGTGAAACACCCGACAAACCTTCCAAAGGCTGGGACGCCGCCCTCAACCGCGTGTGTACGTATGCGTTGCTGCAGGACAAAAAAACAAAGCAAAAAACGTGGGTCTTCAACACCCATTTCGACCACATGGGCAAGGAAGCCCGCAAACGTTCGGCCGAACTGATCGTACAAAAATCAAAGGAATTCAACACCGACGGCTACCCTGTAATTGTGATGGGCGACCTGAACGCCCACCCCGACGAAGCGCCCATCGAGGTGATGAAAAACGCCTACACCGATGCGCGCGATTCAGGCGCCGAGCCACCGTTTGGTCCTACGGGCACTTTCAACGGGTTCAATTTTCATGATCCGGTAACGCGGCGTATCGATTACGTTTTTTTTAAGGGATTGAAGGTGAAACAGTATGCGGTATTGAGCGATTCGAAAGATTGCCATTACCCATCGGATCATTTGCCGGTGTTGGTGCGGTTTTTCGAATAGGGAATTCGGAATTCGGAATGCGGATTTTTGGGCACGGCAGGCGTAGAGTTGAATTTATATCGTTTTTTGTGCAATATTGCACCGCAGTACGCCGTCACTTTCCGAGCCGCAAGCCCTTCGCCTTTTCCAAAAAACAATCCCGATGTCGAATGTAAACTACCTGCCCGATGATGACCTGAAAGCCGCCGTCGAACTGGCCATCAACATGGAAATCCCCTTGTTTTTGACCGGGGAACCGGGCACCGGCAAAACGGAACTGGCTTATTGGATTGCTCAAAACGCCGCTTACCGCAGCAATTTCGGCATTCAGAAAGACGTGCTCCGGTTCAATGTCAAAACAACTTCCACCGCCAAGGACCTGTTGTACCGCTACGATGCCATCCGGCATTTCCGCGACAACCACCGCAAACAGGCGGAACCCGGAAAGGAAGACAATGTGTTGAATTACATCCATTTTGAAGCCTTCGGACAAGCCATCATGGCTGCGCAAAGTGGCAAACGGCATGTGGTGCTGGTGGATGAAATCGACAAAGCGCCGCGCGATTTTCCCAACGACCTGTTGTTTGAATTTGAAAAACTGGGTTTCCGCATCGATGAAGCCACCAACGACGACCTTGGCGACAAGGCGTTTGCCTGGGAAAAAATGCCCTCTTTGAATGGTTTGGGTGTACAGGGCAAACCGGATATGGACGAGCAGGGTTTCATTTTTTACGCCGACAAAGCCGAGCGCGACAAAAAACGCGGCGAACGCAAGGTGAAAAAACCCCTGCTCATCATCACCAGCAATTCCGAAAAAAACCTGCCCGACGCCTTCCTGCGACGTTGCGCTTTTTTCCACATCCCATTTCCCGAAAACAAGGAGAAACTGCTTCATATTTTGGAGAAAAAAGGCCTGTACGATCCCGGAAAAAAATGGGAACTGATCCAAACGGCGGTCGACTTTTTCCTCGGTATCCGCAAAGCAGGCCTGCGCCGCAATCCGGCCACCGCTGAGCTGATTGCGTGGGTTGAGTACCTGTGGGAACTTGGCATAGATCCGGGCACCAAACTTACGGCAGGCGATATCGCCAAACTGGAACCTTCGTTGTCGATGCTCGGGAAAAACAAAGAAGACATCCAGCGCATCAAAGAGCA
>JADLBE010000134.1 GCA_020847915.1 Saprospiraceae bacterium
CATCGATGTTTAAAATACTGTCGGACAACATTTTACAAACACTTGCTGCGGCAGCGCGGCGCCAAACGGAACCAGCTTCACCACCGCTGCGCGAAGGCCAGTGGCCCACCATGAGGTGCAGCGGTTCGCCGTCGAACGTGCCTGCCACGTAAAGGATGTCGCGGGTAAAATCTTCCTTGCCTGTTTGGGCATCTACAAGTTTGACCGGTGCAGCTTTTGCGCCAAGCACGGTGAAGTATTTGGGCTGGTAGAACAAAGCGCAATCGATGCCGCGTTCGTCGGGCGATTCGAAATGAACGATCTGGTATTTGCGGTCGGCGAGTTGCGGTTGTGCCGCCAGATCTTCGAGCACCTTGCGGTTTTCGATTTCGGCTACGCCGAAAATGGCGAGGCCGTCGGGCGTTTGGTCGGTAGCAATCTGGCTGACCACTTTGGCCATGTTGGCCTGTTTGGAAATGTATTTTTCGGTATCCCATTTCAACCTGCCCTTAGGCAGGAAATCCGCATCGTTTTTGTCGGGCGTATCGAGGGTATCGAACAGGTTTTCGAGGTTGTAAAACCCGATGGCAGCTATTTTGTATTCAGCTTTTTGGGCGAAAGTGGGCGCCACAATGGCGAGCAAACCAAGGACAACGAGAAGTTTTTTCATTTAGAAGCGGTAAAACCAGATTTTCGGCAAAGGAAAGGCTTTTTTGGCGCAGCCAAATACTGCTTTGCAATAAATTAACACCGGATTAATCTGCTGCATGCTTTCCGGATTGCTACCTTTGACCGTTCAAATTGACTACCAGCTTCCCTCATTGGCCGAATTTGGAAACCTACTTCATCAATCTTTTTTCCACTGAATGATTCGTACACTTTTACTTACGGGCCTGATGCTCCTGGCAACGCTGGGTTTGCACGCTCAAAACGTTGTGCTGCAGGGCAAAGTTACCGACGCTGAAAACAGCAGACCACTCAGCAACGCCGCTGTGGTGCTTTCCGGTACCGGCCAACTGGCCGCAACGGATGCTTCCGGCGATTTTAGTTTTTCAGATGTAAAACCGGGCAATTACACCCTTGTGGTGACCCAGCCCGGGTATTTCCCCGCCGAAGTGTCGGTGGAGCTGAAAAACAATGAAAAACCGATTCTGAGCGTCACCATGAAACGCGACCCTTCGGTCCCGGCAGCCATCAACGGCGCCGAAATTCCAACCATCAGCCTCGATGAGGCGGAACAGGAAGCAGACGGCGCAGGCGAAGTAGCCAACCTGTTGCACAGCAACCGCGATATTTTCCAAAGCATCGCAGGTTTTGGCTGGTTTTTCCGCCGTTTCCGCGAACGCGGCTACGATTCCGACAATTTTCCCGTGTTCCTGAACGGCAGCATGATGAACGACCCGGAATCCGGATTTACCTTTTTCAGCGAATTCGGCGGCTTGAACGACGTGATGCGTTACCGCGAAAACACCGTCGGACTCGGCCCGTCCGAATACACTTTCGGCAGTTTGGGCGGCGCTACGTTCATCGATACCCGCGCCAGCCGCCAACGCAAACAAATCAGGGTGTCGTACGCCAGCACCAACAGGATTTACCGCAACCGCCTGATGTTCACCGCAAGTACCGGACTCATGCCCGGCGGATGGGCCGTGTCGGTTTCGGCCAGCAAACGTTGGGCTGAGGAAGGTTATGTGCCCGGTACGTACTTCGACGGCTACTCGTACTTCTTTTCCGCCGATAAAATTTTCAACGAAAAACACGCCCTGAACATTACAGCCCTTGGCGCCCCATCCAAACGCGGCCGCAACGCCGACAGTTTTGAAGAAATGATGGACATTGCCGGCACCAATTATTACAATCCGCTTTGGGGCTACTGGAACGGCGAAAAACGCAACAGCCAAAACACCTACACCCACCAACCGCTGGGTGTTCTTCGCTACGATTACACGCCTACACGCAAAACCACGGTCACCGTTTCTGCACAGGCGCAGTCTGGCGTCAACAGCTTTACCCGTCTCAACTGGCTCGACGCTTCCAACCCGGCGCCGGATTTCAACCGCCGTTTGCCAAGCAGTTTGCTCGATACCACGCAAGCCGACGACTGGGCCGCTCAGCTGTCCGCCGACGAAAACCTGCGACAAATCGACTGGTACAGCCTCTGGGAAGCCAACCAAAACAACACTTCCACCGTGACCGATGCCGAAGGCATTCCAGGCAATACGGTGACCGGCAAAAGATCGGTGTACATCGTGGAAGATGCACGTTCCGACAGTCGTGAATACGGCTTCAACCTCGTAGCCAAACATACCCTAACCGACAGGATCAACCTGAACGGTGGCGCCAACTACGTGTGGTTTACCGGAGAAAATTACAAAAAAGTAAACGACCTGCTTGGTGCGGATTACTGGCTCGACAGGGACTTTTTTAGCCTTTTCGACAGCGATGCCAACGCAACGGCAGGCAACAGCGACCTTTTGAACCCGAACAACGTGGTTTACAAAGGTGAAACGTTCGGTTATAATTACGACGAAAACATCCGCCGTACCAATGGCTGGGCGCAAGTGCAATATGATGTTTCCAAATTCCAGTTTTTTGCAGCCGGTGAATACAACTACACCAAAATGTGGCGCACAGGCTACATGCAAAACGGCCGTTTCCCCGACCAGTCGCTCGGCGATTCGGAAACACTGGAGTACACCACCGGATCGGTAAAAGGTGGCGTAACCTACAAAATAAATGGTCGCAACTACCTGTACGTCAACGGCATGTACGGCACGCGCGCACCGCGTTTTTCCGATGCTTTTCTTTCGCCCCGTACCCGCGACGTGGTGTTGCCCAACCTGACGAACTCCAAAGTGCGCAGTTTGGAAGGTGGCTACCAGTTGCGTTCTCCTTACTACCGCATCCGTGTAACGGGCTATGTAAGCGAGTTTTTGAACGAAACAGAAAACATTTTCGGCAACTCGCAATCGGTGAGCAGCGTTGTGGAAGGACTTAACCTCGGCTCCCTGAATCTTGGCGACGACAACACCTTTTTGCAGGCGCCCATCTTTTTTGGTTCCGCGGTTTTGCAAGGTGTGGACCGCAGGCATGTCGGCCTTGAAGCCGCCATCGAAGCCAAACCCATTCCGGCCTGGACATTTACCGCGGCGGTTTCGCTTGGACAATACATTTACACCAACCGGCCCAAGTTGTGGCTTTCGCTCGACGCCGGGCAATTGCCCATCCTCGATGCGGGTGAGGTATATCAGAAAAACTTTTACGTAGCCCGTACCCCGCAAACCGCAGGTACCGTTGGTGCACGTTACGAATCCAAACGTTTCTGGTACGCTTCCGTTTCGCTCAACTTTACCGACGGCATGTATTACGACTTCGACCGTATCCGCCGAACCACCCGTTTTGTCGACGGGCTGGATCCCAATTCCGAAGTCTGGGCCGAAGAAATTGCCAACCAGAAAAAAGCCGACGCCTCCTACACCGTCGACTTTTTCGGCGGCAAATCGTGGCGGATTTATAAAAAATACTTCATTTACCTGAACCTCGGCGTCAACAACCTTTTGAACAACCAAAACGTGATCGTTTCCGGCCGGGAAACCTACCGAAACGCCTTCCGCAACGACCGCACCGATCCGCGTTTTTACAACACCGAAGTATTGTTTGCCCCCGGCATCAACTATTTCGCAAGTGTCGCATTAAGGTTCTGATCAGGGATCAGGATTTTCAGGATTAAGAGGATTCTTCCTGAATAAAACACGATAACCACCGTTTAAAAAAAATACATCAAATGTTACCGCTCATGCGCCTTTTCAAAAACAACAACTGGCCTCTTTTGGCAACGGCTTCGATGGCTTTGCTGCTCACTTTTTCGGCCTGTGTCGACACCGAATTCGACGAACCACCAACCGGAGGAGCACCGGTCGACATTACCCCCAACATGTCCATCGCCCAACTGCGTGCCTTGCACGTTACATCGGGTGGTTACGACTCCATTCCTGCCGACGCCGTGTTTTCGGGTGTGGTGGTAATGGACGACCGTTCGGGCAACTACTACAAAACCCTGGTGATCCAGGACTCCACCGGCGGTATTGAAATCAGCTTCAACGACGGCTACCTGTACACTTCCATGCCTGTTGGCCGCACCATTTACGTGCGGGGCAAGGGTCTTTTGCTGAGCGATTACGAAGGCCTCATCCAGGTTATCGGAAGCGTGGTGGAAGAAGGTGGCGACCTGCGCGACTTTGGTTTGACCGAAGCTCAGGTACGCACCAACGTGGTGAAAGGCGCTTACCTGCCTTCGCCGCCCGTACCTAAAAAAGTAAAAATCAACGAAATCAACGACAGCCACCTCAGCACGCTGATCGAGCTGGAAGATGTTGAGTTCATCGGCGCCGATACAATGAAAACGTATGCCGATCCGGTTACCAACAACAGCTTGAACCGCACCCTTCAGGATTGCAACGGCAACACCATTTTGCTGCGCACCAGTGGCTACGCCGATTTTGCTGCCGCAATCACACCACGTGGCAAAGGCAACCTGGTAGGCGTTTTGGGTGTGTTCCGCGACGACTTGCAACTGTACATCCGCGATACCACCGATGTAAATCTTGACAGCCTGCGTTGTGGCGAAGTGCCCTTGCCTGCCGAAGGTTTTTCATCCCTGAACGAAACGTTTTCCAGTGTTGCATCGTTTGAAGAAGCAGCGCTCGCCTATTGGGCCAATGTGGCCGTTGTTGGCGCTGAAAAATGGGAAGGTCGTGGCTTCTCCGGCAACCAGTTCGTACAGGCTTCAGCGTTCAACGCCAGTCCGTCGAACGTGGAAACCTGGTTGATTTCGGCTCCGATCGACCTTCGCACACAAAAAGAAGTATCCTTCCGCAGTTCATGGGGTTTTTACAAACACCAGGGACTCACGGTTTGGGTATCCACCGATTTCACCGGCAGCAATGCAGCTACGGCTACCTGGCAACCTTTGAACCCGATTTTGCCCAATGCGGGCACGGCGCTAGATTCACCGGGTTCCAGCTACTGCCAGTGGGTCAGCTCGGGCAACGTGGCCCTGCCGGTGTACAACGGAAAAGGTTACATCGGATTTAAATACACCGGTGATTCCGGCAACAACACAACAACATGGCGTGTTGACGACGTTAAAGTGCAATAAAGATTACATGAAGAGATTCCATCTGATACTTCTGCTTTGTGCCGCCGCAGTTTTTTCTGCGGCGGCTCAGGGCAACGACACGCTTCTTTTGCCCGCTGTGGTGCCAGGCTCCGATACACTTCGCCTGCCCAAGGCAACGGTGACAGACACGCTTGCGCCAGCCGAAGTACAAACGAACCCTTTTGAAAAAGAAGGGTTTTTCAAAAAAGGTTATCCCAACCCACGCAAAGCGGCGCTGATGTCGTTCGTATTGCCCGGTTCAGGACAGATATACAACAAAAAATGGTGGAAAGTGCCCATCGTGTACGGCACGCTGGGCACTTTGATTTGGGTTGAAGTGACCAACATCAAGCAATACCGTGAACTTCGCGACAATTACCTTTGGGTTGTCGACGGCGACGACAACACCTTCCCCACCGAATACCCCTACACCGTGATGGATGCCACCAGGCTGAAATCTTACCGGGATGAGTGGAAAAAAAACGTGGAAATCAGCAGTTTGCTGCTTGGACTGGCCTACGTGCTCACCGCCACCGACGCCTTTGTGGATGCCCACCTGCAACGTTTCGACGTAACCGACGACCTGACGTTCAGGGTACGCCCCGTCCCGGCGCCTGGACTGGTGCCTGCCGCCGGCCTGACGTTCAACTATGCCCTCGGTACCGGCCGTAAATACCAAACCACCGGCGTGGTGGAAGATTTTTCGAAACCCTGAAGCCATCTGTGTTGTTTATGGTATCCATGTTCGAATCCGACAAACAATCCCTGGAATACACCCGCAGGCATTTTTACCAAAGCCTCATGTTCCCCATGTTGCTCATCGGAGCTTTGTGGCTCGTTCATATCCTGCAATGGCTCGGCAATTGGGATCCGGGGTATTACGGCATCATGTCGAGGCGTGTTTGGGGCCTGCGTGGTATTTTCACCGCACCCATGGTACACGGCAGTTGGGGCCACCTGTTGTCCAACACCTTCCCACTTTTTGTACTCACCGCACTCAGCGCTTATTTCTACCGAAAAGTGGCCCGCAGGGCCTTTTGGATGATCTACATCCTCACCGGATTGAGTGTATGGGCATTTGCACGTCCGGTGTCGCACATCGGCGCCAGTGGCGTGGTGTACGGCCTCGTGGCGTTCATTTTTTGGAACGGTATTTTCCGCCGCAGCATGCGTTCCATCATTCTGGCAGGCATGGTGGTTTTGTTGTACAGCGGTATGTTTTTCGGGATTTTGCCCGATCAGGAAGGCATTTCCTGGGAAAGCCATTTGCTGGGTAGTCTGGTAGGCATTTTTACGTCATTTTGGTTCAAAGGTGAACTGGAAGACGAAGAAGACGAACGTCCTGATCCGTTTGCTGAGGAGCGTTCGCAGGAAAAAATGTACTTTATTCCACGCGATACTTTCGACAAAACCAAGGCCCAACGCATCGCCGAAGCCGAAGAAGAAGCCCGTCGCCGGGCGGAGCAAGGACCGCCTTCATGGCCGTTCTGGAACCAGAATCAGACGTGGTGATAAGGGATTGACGATTGATGATTACATGAATTTTGATTGTTGATTTGAGTGGCCAAAGCTACGCTCGATGATTGTAGGGGCGCCCCTTGCGGGTGCCCTCGCGATGCCTGGAGGAATTTCGTAGGTATCGTTTTACATGACCATATGAATGCCCCTTGCGGGTGCCCTCGCGACGCCTGGCAAAACTGCGAACTGCATGCTGGAACGCGACGCAGATAATGGTGGTTTTAATCCATACACTCAGCGTAACACAACTCCATACGTCATACCTGAACAACAAAGGGCACCCGCAAGGGGCGCCCCTACAAACTTCGGGTCTGGAAAGATGCATTCTTTTGACGGGCTTCAGCCCAATGTCGTTGACTTAAGGGAAAAAGCGAGTGTGAATACTTAATTTTGAAGATCTCAACTTTCAAAAAAAAACATCACACCCGCCATGCGATCAAATTTAGAGAACATTATTGTCGGTTTGAA
>JADLBE010000135.1 GCA_020847915.1 Saprospiraceae bacterium
CGATCTGTCGAGAACGAAAGACGTGATGATTGTAAAAAATTTGTTTTCTCCCCAAATCGATAGCCTGCAACAGCGCGTGAAAGATGAATAATGCCAGCATTTTGCCCCATCTGTGGCGCTTTTTGGGTCTGACAGCCGTTCAGATCCTGATATTCAATCCGATCGCTCCACAGGCCGGGCAGTATTTTAATGTGCTGTTGTACCCCTTGTTCATTTTATTGCTGCCCATCAAACTGCCGACATTTTACGCCGTATTACTCGGTTTTTTGATCGGGTTAAGTGTAGACTTATCCACTGGAATTATCGGCCTTCATGCCAGTGCAGGAGCATTTTCCGGTTTCGTTCGCAACACCGTACTGCTCGCATTTCAACCCAAAGGTGGTTTTTCAGGCAAAGAGCCCATCGCATCTCCTGCTTATTTCGGCTGGGCATGGTTTCTTCAGGTTACTGCTGTTTTTTTCCTGTTGCACACCTTCTGGTATTTCTCTGTCGATTCGTTTACCTTCGCTTACCTGGGCGCCATCACGTTAAAAACACTTTCCGGCTGGATACTAAGCTTGTTGTTTGTGGTGTTTTATGGTTTCCTGTTTTACCCAAAGCAATAAACTGCTGTTATGAAAGCTTTGCTCGAACGGCAAAAGAACATTCAAATCGTTATCGTCATCTGCGCCGTCGTGCTGGTGCTGAGAGCGGCACAATTGCAATTGTTCGACGATTCGTTCCGCCGCAAAGCCGATGCAACCACCATCGAAAACCTGACGGTTTATCCACCCCGCGGTCTGATTTTTGACCGAAACGACAACCTTATTGTAAACAACAATGCCATGTACGACCTTATGGTCACGTACAATCTTGTGGATCACAAGAACATGAACATTGAAAAGTTCTGCAAACTACTCAACATTACCCGAAAAGATTACGAAGAAAACATTAAAAAAGATTTTAAAAGCGGCAAGTTTTCACGCTCTGTCCCCTTTGTTTTCCTTAAAAAAATCTCCATCGAAACCTATGCGCGCCTTCAGGAAAGCTTGTACGAATTCCCCGGCTTTTTCGTTCAGGTGCGCAACATCCGTGGCTACCCTTACAGCGTAGGCGCCCACGTTTTGGGCTACATCAATGAGGTAGACCCCCGCGACATTGAACGTGAAAAAGACGTGTATGCTTCCGGCGACTACATCGGCGCCGCAGGCCTCGAATCGGAATACGAACGCTACCTTAGGGGCAAAAAAGGCGTTACAGCCTTGCTGAAAGACAACCTCGGTCGCATCGTGGGCAAATACAACAACGGTGAAAACGACATTCCCGCCGAAGCCGGCAGCGATCTCGTCGCTTCCATTGACATTAAACTGCAAAAATACGGGGAGCAACTGCTTCAGGGAAAAACCGGCAGCATCGTAGCCATTGAACCCTCCAGCGGCGAAATTCTGGCCATGATCAGCGGTCCTACCTACGATCCCAACCTGCTCACCATGACGCAGGGCCGAGGCGAAGTGTTCAGTCAATTGCTGACAGATCCGCTCAAACCCTTTTTCGACCGTACCGTGATGGCCAAATACCCGCCGGGATCCATTTTTAAAACGGTGATTGAACTGGTTGGACTGCAGGAAGGAACCCTGAACAGCGAGGCAGGTGTAAGTTGCAACGGTGGTTATTTTTATGCCGGAAGGTTGTACAAATGCCACGGCCACGGCGGCGTCGGCAATGCCGTGGATGCCCTGGCATATTCCTGCAACACGTACTTCTTTCGCGAATTCCGCAACATCGTCGACAAATTCGGGTTTTCCAATCCGCATCAGGGTTTGGATAAATTTGGCGAGTATGCCAAACAATTTGGGCTCGGCGAACGACTCGGCATCGATTACCCCAACGAAAGTGCGGGCAACATCCCCTCCTCCGCCTATTACGATAAAATTTACCCGCGCCGTTTGGGCGGATGGCGCTCACCCACCATCATGTCTGTAGGCATCGGGCAAGGTGAGATACAACTTACCACCCTGCAAATGGCAAATCTGGCGGCTTGCATTGCCAACCGTGGTTATTGGATCCCACCCCACCTTGCAAAAGCATTCCGCGATAAAACATCCATTCCGCCGCAATTTGAGAAAAAACGCCTTGTTAACATCGACAGGCAACATTTTGAAACGGTGGTGGAGGGCATGTCGGAATGTGTGATCAGGGGAACAGCGCGCATCGCCCAGGTTCCCGGCATTCAGGTTTGCGGCAAAACGGGCACCAGCCAAAACCCGCAAGGTGAAGACCACTCGGTGTTTTTTGCCTTTGCGCCAAAAATCAACCCCAAAATTGCCATCGCCGTGTACGTGGAAAATGCAGGCTGGGGAGCATCGTATGCCGCACCCATCGCCGGTTTGATGATTGAAAAATTCATCAACGATACGATCTCCACCGAACGACTTCCCATCGAGGAAAGGATGAAAAAAGCCAACCTCATCGACAGATACCTGGCCAACAAAACAGTGGCAGGCGCTGAAATCCAGGCTCCCAAAGCCAAACCTTCGCCCGATGCCGGCGAACCGCTGCAAAACCCCGACGACGTTCCAAGCGACGTGCCCGATACGCCTTTGCCACCCATCAATGGCGGCGCAACAACCAGCAATACAAAAAATGATCAGAAGAAAAAGC
>JADLBE010000136.1 GCA_020847915.1 Saprospiraceae bacterium
AAATTTTGATGTACAGCAGTTGCAGGACAGGTGGTGACAAAGCGGTTTTTTACGCAACTGGGCCTGTAGAGGATGTGACGACAAACCGGAGTTAGTGGCTATTTTGCCGAAACCCAACAAGAACACACAAACATCAATTTGACAATGGGACTATTTGACTTCTTAAAGAAAAAAGAACAACCAACGGAATTTTCAAAGACTGAAAAAACCATAGAAAAAGAAACCGAACCTTATCTTGGCGTCTTAACCAAGACAGACATTCTATATAAACTTGTTCAGACACCACAAAATGAGAGAGATGAAAAGTGGCAACACCGACAAGACGGAAATGGAGTTTCTCAAGATATTGTTTTCAATTTGACACCTAAAAATTTTAAAGACGAAAATACTTATAGAGCGGTAATGCAAACAATTAGCTGGTATTTACCAAGACACTATTCATTTGTTGGTATGGACGAACAAAGTTTAGGAAATGGTTTTATGCCAATGTAATAAATAAAACAGCCACAAACAGCTGCTATACGTACAAACCAGTCAGCCAACCGCTCCAACCCAAATTACTGGCACGGCAGTATAGCCAAACGTTATCCCAAACCCAAAAAATAAACTTTGAAAATCAGATGGCAACAAACAGCAGTATTGAAGAAATCTTTTTCAAGTTTTTGGAACAATTTGAGTTTGACGAAGCACAATTGGACTATTCAATCGTCCAAAAACACTCGGTCATTTTGCAAGCCCTGTCTGATATGGGCAACTCAGGAACCGGAATATTTGATTACTGCAAACGAAAGATGGTGTTTTATTCATCAAATTTCGGCGGACTTTTGGGTTATTTGCCATCCGATTACAAAGAGAACGGGCAAGAATTTTTCTCCGGCAAAATACATCCGGACGATGCGCTGATGTTGAGTATCAATTCGGTTTCCACCCTGAAAATATTCAACCATTTTTCAAGCGATGAAAAGTTGAACCATAAAATGATTGTCGAATACAGGATGTTGAATGCGCAAAACCAATATGTACGGTTGGTAGAGCAACATCAGGTACTGAAATTGGATCCAAAAGGGCAATTGTGGCTCGCTTTCAATATTGTGGACATATCCCCCAACCAGGGAGAAGCTGAGCCGGGCAAAAGTCAGTTGTTGAATTTCAGGACTGGTGAAATCTTTCCTTTGGATACCCCTAAAAAAGTAAAGATCGAATTGACAAAAAGGGAAATAGAAATTTTGGGACTCGTAAAAAATGGACTGTTGAGCAAGGAAATTTCCAATAAATTATCCATCAACGTACATACCGTGAATACGCACCGGCAAAGGTTTTTGGAAAAATTGGGCGCCAACAATTCCATGGAAGCCGTTGTGTTTGCCTCGAAATTCGGGCTGTTGGAAATGGCGTAATGATATATCAGTATTGCAGGGGGTTAGGGGTCGAATGACCTTTGTGGCATCAAAAGTTTCTTTTAAAAACTCGAAATGCACAACTTCCTGAATTCATTGCTCATCGCTTTTTTGGTTCTGTTCCTTTTTCCAAAAATTTCCGCCCAAAATTTCACCGTCAGCGGAACCCTGAAAGATGCCTCCAACGGAGAAGACCTCATCGGCGCAACCATCTTCGTGAAGGAAATGCCGGGCACCGGCGCCTCCGCAAACACCTACGGTTTTTACTCGCTCACCCTGCCGATGGGCGAATACACGCTCCTGTTCAGATACATCGGCCTCGAACCCACGGAGCAAAAAATCAGGCTCGACCACGACCTGCGGCTCAACATAGAACTGACCTCCGGGGTGGGTGTGGCCATTGCCGAGGTTGTCATCAAATCGGAAAAAGACAACAAAAACGTCTCAAAAACCGAAATGTCCGTCACCAAACTCGACCCGAAGGACATTGAAAACATCCCCGTTATTTTTGGCGAAAAGGACATCATCAAAACCTTGCAACTCACACCCGGCGTGAAATCTGCAGGCGATGGCAATGCAGGCTTTTATGTCCGGGGCGGGGCGAGTGACCAGAATTTGATTCTCCTCGACGAGGCGCCTGTATACAATGCCTCGCATTTGCTCGGTTTTTTCTCCGTTTTTAACTCCGATGCCTTGAAAGACGTGACGCTTTACAAAGGCACGATACCTGCCGAATTTGGCGGACGCGGCTCCTCTGTTTTGGACATTAAAATGAAGGACGGGAACAACAAAAAATTCAATGCTTCAGGCGGAATCGGTGTGATTTCTTCGAGATTGACGTTGGAAGGGCCCATTCAAAAGGAGGAAGGTTCCTTCATCATTTCCGCACGGCGGACGTATGCCGACCTCTTTGCGAGACTTTCGGGAAAGGAAAGCATCCGGGGCACAACACTATATTTTTACGACCTCAACGCCAAGGCGAACTACCGTTTGAGCGAAAAAGACCGCCTGTTTTTGTCCGGCTATTTTGGACGCGATGTGTTGGGCCTGTCCGGATTTGGGTTGGATTGGGGCAATTACACAGGCACTTTGCGGTGGAACCATTTGTTCAGCGACCGCCTTTTTTCGAACACATCGGTTATTGTCAGCAAGTACGACTATCAATTCGGCATTGGTGTGACTGGTTTCGACTTCAAAGTGCATGCAGCCATCGATGATGTCAACCTGAAACAGGACTTCACTTTTTTCCCGAACATCAACAACACCATCAAGTTTGGGTTGAATTTTATCAACCACACCTTTCAGCCGACATCACTTGATGCCGGCGAGCTCAGCAGTTTTAATGACTCGAAAACCGACCAGCGATTTGCCTACGAGGGCGGCGCGTATGTCCAAAACGACTGGAAAATCAGCGAACGTTGGGGGCTTCAATACGGTTTAAGGTATTCGTTTTTCGATTACCATGGAAAAGGCACGGCTTATACTTTTGACGAAGATGGCGTCAAAACGAGTGAAAAATTTTATGAAAAAGGCGAATCCATCCAATTTTACGGCGGACTCGAACCTCGGTTGGGGCTGAAATTCCAGATCGATGCATCAAGTTCAATCAAGGGCGGCGTGTCGCGGAACATGCAATTCATGCACTTGCTCTCCAATGCAACGACAGCTTCGCCGACCGATTTGTGGGTGCCGAGTTCGAATAATGTGAAGCCGCAAATTGTTGACCAGGTAGGTGTCGGCTACTTTCGGAATTTTTCGGACAACATGTTTGAGGCAAGTATCGAGACTTATTACAAGTCACTGCAAAATCAAATTGACTACCGAAATGGCGCTGATTTGACCTTCAATGCCGAGTACGAAGGCGCATTGACTTACGGAAAAGGCATTGCCTATGGCGCGGAATTTTTTCTGAAAAAGAACAAAGGGCGGCTAACAGGTTGGGTTGGCTACACGCTGTCGCGGTCGCTGCGCAAGTTCGAGGCCATCAACAACGGCGATTATTACCCTGCCAAACAGGACCGAATCCACGACCTTTCCATTGTCGCTATGTATAAATTGCGCAAAAAACTCACGGTTTCGGCCACCTGGGTCTTTTACACAGGCGATGCGTCCACATTTCCGAGTGGAAAATACCAGGTCGCAGGTATTCAAACGCCCTATTATACAGAGCGGAACGGGTACCGTTTCCCAAATTATCACCGCCTGGATCTCGGCGTGACCTTGTTGGGGAAACAGCGAAAAAACTTTGAATCAAGTTGGAATTTCTCTGTTTTTAATGCCTACGCAAGGCAAAATGCGTACTCCATTACCTTCCGGGAAAACGAAGACGACCGCTCGAGAACTGAAGCGGTGCAGACCACGCTTTTCAGCATCATTCCGGCAGTGACC
Source organism: Saprospiraceae bacterium (assembly GCA_020847915.1). Lineage (GTDB taxonomy): Bacteria > Bacteroidota > Bacteroidia > Chitinophagales > Saprospiraceae > M3007. Next base: position 3,786 of record JADLBE010000136.1, read on the forward strand.
TACAATTTCAAATTCAAATAAAAAGGCATTTGGCATTCCTGCCAACTGCGCCAAAAAAGTGCTTTCAAAAAACATTTTATGAAAACTATCCTTCCTGCGCTGGCCATCCTTGTCGCCATCGCCCTGCTCAACAGTTGCACAAAAGTTATTGATATCAACCTCAACGAAGCTGACCCCAAAATCGTCATCGAGGCCGAACTTTTGTCAGGAACCAATGATTTTACGGTTAAAATCACAAAAACCAGCGATTTTTTCAACCCCGGCCAGCCCGTGACCGTTGCCGATGCAACCGTTTTTTTAAACAAAGGAACGGACGAATCGCTCCAATTGGCGAACGACGGCAACGGCATATATTCCTTAAAAGATTTCACTGCCACAGAAAACACGTCCTATTTTCTGTCCGTCACTGCCGAAGGGAAAACCTACGAGGCGACCGATTTTTTGCCACAAAACGTGTTTTTGGATAGCCTTTCGGTCGGTGTTCCGGAAAACAATCCGTTTAATCCGTCGGGGGCTGACTCGTTCGAGATCGTCCTGCATTTTCAAGACCCACTTGATGACCTCAATTTTTACCGCATCAAATCAACGGTCAACGACATCCCGCGTTCGGAGGGTGAAAAACTTCTGGTTATCGAAGACCGCTATTCGGCAGGTGCGTACTTCACCTTACCCATTTTCACCGACAGTTACGAACTGAACGACAGCGTGGACGTGGAACTGGTCACGATGAGCCACACGATGTATGACTATTTCTCAACGCTTGCTTTGCTGGTTGGCGGCAGCGGCAGCGCGGCCCCGACAAATCCAAGCAGCAATTGGTCTGGCGGTGCGCTGGGGTATTTTGGGGCTTTTTCGGTTTCGAAAAAAACGATTTTGGTGCGGTAAAAAACAGGCACACTGGGGCTATACAGAGGAAGGTGACGACAAACCAACCATAAAGCATCCTTGAACAAAATCTTTTGTCTCTACATGAAATAAAATCCAATGCACATGAGAAAAATGTTTTTAGGAATTACAATAATAGCACTCTGTGCTTCTTGTAATACACATCATGAACGAGCCAACCAGGAAAACAACCTTGAACAAAAAGCCAATCCAATTTCCGACCCGGACCTGTTTGTTGGAAAACATAAGGCAAAAGCAATGATTTTAGGCGTATTCCATTTTGACAATCCCGGATTGGATAGTTATAAGCCAAAATTCCCTTTCAACATACTTGAAAAAAAAAGACAAGAAGAATTGGAAATACTTCTAAACCAAATTGCCGAATATAAGCCAACTAAAATCCTGGTGGAATGGAGCAGAATTCGAGACGATAGTGTTGCGAACGAACGTTATATAAAATACCTCAACGGAACTTTTAGCATTGACGATAAAAGGAATGAAGTGTATCAACTTGGTTTCAAACTTGCGAAAAAAATGGGACACAAAAGGATATACTGCTCAGACGCTTCTGCTGAATGGTTTGGAGTAGAACTGGATTGGGACAACTATGATGTAGAGGCATATTTAAAATCAAAAGGGCAATATGAAAAAAGCACTCGTTATGATTTTCAATCGTTTTACGCATGGAGTGACTCATTAAAAACAGTACAAACACTAACTGAACATTTAGCCATGCTCAACAGTCCTAAAAACAGACTAAAAGACCATCAGGCATATTTAACTGAACTAATATTAGAAGGAGCCGGAGATAATTATGTAGGAGCAGATGCTGTGGCAAAATGGTATAGAAGGAACTTGAGAATTTTTGCCAACGCCTATGATTTCGCGGATTTTGACAGTGAAGAAAGATTGTTGCTTATCTATGGTTCAGGTCACGTTTGGCAGCTAAGGCAACTTTTTATGGACTCTCCAGATTTTGAATATGTTGAACTAAATGAATACTTAACGAAATGAATACTGTTGCCAACAGCACCTACTCAAAAGTGGCGCTACCAGCGGGCGGCGCTTTGGGCCTCAACGCCAAACCGGTACTGATGAAAAACTTCCCGAACCCATTCCTGGTCCATGGCAATCTGTTGCAGTCGGGTAAAATGTTGAAAACAGCGTAATAAGATTTATTTCCAACAGAAGGAGCAGGTCGCCTGGGGAAACCCAGGTGGCCTGTTTTTGTTTTGCTGCGGCGAAACAGATCAATTTGCTTTTTTTCGCCATGAAGCTTAATTTAAAGGTATAACAATACTCCAACATGGTGAGAATTGGATACCTTTAACCCACACCGATACAGTTTTGGCGCGGTATCGAAGGAGCGCCTTTTCAGGTGTATGACATTCGCCACCAGTCCGATCAATCCTTAAAAACTAACACCATACACTCCTGAATGTATGAACGCCTTACCCTTCCTTTCAGCTACCCGCCAGGACAACGCCTTTGAACTCCAAGTCCTGGAAGGAAAAATCCCGGAAGACCTCTTTGGCCACGTATTCATCAATTCCCCGGTGGGTACGGTCAATTCCGGTGGTTTACCTGTCCCGCCAACACTCCCTGACGGCAAGCCCAATCCGGAGTACGGGAATCCGGTTTTTAACGGCGACGGCTACATCTACCGGTTCGACCTCGATGAACCCGGCAGGATTACTGCCAAAGGGGCTTTGTTAAAAACACCGTGTTATTTTGCCGACGAAGCCACCAAATACGGAACGCCCTATTACGAAAAAGGCCAGCAATTCCGGCACCTGGGCCTGTCCCGCGAGTCGTTTACCTGGGGGATCCGAAACCAGATCAATACCGCCGTCAACCCGTTCAAATTTCCCGGCGACAACCATACCCGCTTAACCGCTAATTTCGATGCCGGCCGGCCCTGGGAAGTGGATGTAGACACCCTGCGGCTCAAAACACCCATTGGGAAATTATCCGACTGGGAAAGCCAGATGCCGGCATTTCTCAACTACGTGTTCCCCCTCAACTCCAGTACGGCACATCCGTCCTTCGACCCCCATACGCAAGAGCTCTTCACCGTCAACTTTACCAAGGATTTTGACGACTTGATGGGGAACAGCCAATTTCACCTCCACATCATGAAAAACCCGGCTGTGGTGGAAGAACTGCTCGAAGACCGGCTTCACGAGCTCAGCGCCAAGGTAGGACACCAGCCGGAAAAGAACAAGGAACACCTGCGCGACTTCTTCCGCAACATCGAAAAGGGCATCCGCCAGAAACTGCCCCTGCGGGTGAGGCTCTCGCAAATCCTCTTATCCGCAGTGGAAGACGTCTACCTCTTTTTCCTCACGATGGGAAATCTGTTTGTAGGCAAAAAATTTCCCCGGAATGCCGTTTATCTTCTCCGCTGGACCGGGAAGGATACGGTCGACAAATGGGAGGTTGTAGATGGCAAAACGGGCAAAGCCATCCGCATTGAAGAGACCATGCACCAGACCAACATCACCCGGGATTATATTGTGCTGATCGACTCCGCAGTCAAATTTGCCATAGACATTTTGCTCAAAAACCCTTTCCCGCACAACGAAAACATCAGCCGCATGATCCGGGACCTGACGGCTAAAAAAATCCTGCCCTACACGCCAGTGTACGTCATTTCCCGAAAGGACCTGCAGCCAGGACAGAAAACCGTGCCGGCACGCCTGTTGCAGATCGAGATCGAAACGGTACACTTCTCCTGCGATTACGACAATCCGGGCGGTAAGATCACCCTCCACGGCGCCCACAACTGTGCCAACTGCGCGGCGGAATGGGTGCGCTCCTTCGATTTTCTGCCGGCCATGGCGGGTCAAAAGGTATTCCCCAATACGGTGGGGCTCATCACCACCGGGGAAATGGACATTGGCCGGATCGGGAAGTTTGTAATTGACGGCGAAACCGCGATCATCGAGCAGGAAGAACTCCTGATCGAAATGGGCTTCTCCGGCAACTCGTTCGAAAAAGGCCAGGTGGAAGGCCATACCTGGGCCGTGGGCCTGCACACCCACCGGGGGATCATCTCCGCAGATATTGCCGTACCCAGGATCAAAAAGATCTACTGGCAATCCTACGGGTTGGACGCCCGTTTCCTCACCGATTTTATCCAGGGCTTGTACACCGAATACCGCAACCGCGCTATTCCAGTGGAAGACCTCATGAAGTATTATGAAAAAGGCATTCCTTTTGCCCTGCTCAAACAGGATACAGAAAAGATGACCCTGGAGGACTGGTACGTCTTCGGCTACAACCAGAATTTCCGCTCCTTGCAATTTGTACCCCGCAAAGGCGCTAACCCGGATCCCAACGCTGAAGGCTGGGGGGAAGATGGGTACATCTTTTGCACGATGGTAAACGGCTCGCCGGATATCCACGAAGATGCCTACATCCGTGAAATTTGGATCTTTGATGCAAAAAATCTCCGCCAGGGACCGGTATGCCGGCTCGCCCACCCCGATCTGAACTTCGCTTTTACGATTCATTCTGCCTGGACGCCAGATTGTATCTCCTCGCCAGACACGCCAAGGATCGATATCGAACAGGATTTTAACGCCGCTATTGCTGGCATACCCAATAAGAAAAGAAAAAAGGAATCCTATGCCTTTATGCAGAAGCACGTTTATCCTCAGTTCAAGGCTTATGCCAACGGCAAATAACCGGAAACACCTGGGTTGATATGACCATACACCTTCAGGACGAGCGGCTCATTTATCAAACCCCGGAGTTTGGCTTGTTTTCCGGCCAATGGGAGGCGGAAGGCGTGGATGTGTTTTGCCTCAAATCCCAGGAAACCCGGACCGGTAGTGCCCTTCACCAACTGTTTCGTTCCCGGATAATCGAAAATGACCGGGAGGAGAATTTGCTCTTGCCTTTGGTGGATTTCCCGGAGATGGACGCTGCCCCCTTTGTGCTGGTTCGCAAGGATCGTGGACTCGGCTTTCCGGAGTTGAAGGGGATGGAAGTAGCCCTGGAAACGAAGATCCAATTTACCAGGGCATTGATCGATGCCTTGGAACGGCTCCATCAAAAAGGCCAATACCTCACCGATTTTCATCCCGCCCTTCTCCGGTATTTCCCGGAGCTCCGGCAAGTGCGGTTTATTCATTTGGTATTCGCCCCAAAAAACACCTTTGCCCAGGCCGGGATGGGGTTTCACGAATGGAATATTCGGTACATCGCTCCGGAGCAAACCGGCCGCACGCTTCAGATGCCGGACTACCGGTCCAATTACTATTCGCTGGGGATCATCCTTTATGAACTATTTGCCAGCCAGAGTCCGCTACAGGGAACGGACCAGCTGGAGCTCATCCACCAGCACATGGCCCGCCAACCCACATCGCCGGAGGAGATTCATCCCGAGCTGGGAAAATCCCTGTCTGCTTTGATCCTAAAACTGCTGGCTAAAAACCCGGAAGAACGCTACCTCTCTCTGCACGGGCTCCGGCAGGACCTGGACAAGGCCTGGAAGCTGCTGCAGCAGGGTAACCTGAAGGAGGAGTTCCAGCTCGGGACGGCAGATTTTCCCGAAACGTTTCTCCTGCCGGAACGCATCGTCGGCCGGGAGAAAGAACTGGCCGAGGTCGAAGGTCTGCTCGAACGGCTGAACGCCCACAAAGTGTTCCTGTACATCCAGGGCGAAGAGGGGGTAGGAAAAACAGCCCTTCTCCAGGAACTGGAAAAGCGCCATGCGCATCAGGTTCGGTTTGTTTCCGGAAGGTACGAGCCCGCTCGTTCTTTACCCTTTGATGGGTTCCGGCAGATTGCAGCCAGGTTGGCCGAACAGGCCATTACCCTTCCGGACGAAGAGCGCCGAAGCCTGGATCGCCGGCTTGGTAAAAATATGCGCAACCTGGAGCATGTTCTGCTCGAATTTGCCCCGGAACTCTCTCCGATCCTGTCTGAACCCGGTACAGTCCCGCCTGAAATCGAAGGTGAAGAGGCATTTAGCCGGTTTCAATTCGCCTTCAGTAATTTCCTCCAGTGTTTTGCCATGGAAAACAATCCCCTGGTCCTGGTCCTGAAAAACCTTTCCCATGCCGATAATACCTCACTTCGCCTGTTGGAGGGCCTGCTTACCGATCCCGAGCTACGGCACCTGGCCGTATTGGGCACTTGCCGAACCGGGGAGTCCCTGCCGGAGCCTTTTGTCCGGTTCATAGACCGGATGGAAGCCTTTGCCTCCGGCCGATCCTCCTTCCAGCTTGGCAAGATGGAATTGGGGAACATACCGGTGGCCGATGTATCGGCTTTGCTGGAAACAGTCGCAGAGGAAGACCGGGAGCCGCTCGCGCAGATCTTGCACCAGAAAACCGGAGGCAACCCCTTATTCTTTCGGCAACTGCTGCTGCAATTTGCCGATCAATCCTTTTTTCTACGGGACCCCGACCAGAAATACTGGCGGGTTGACCTGGCCGGGGCATCAGACGCACCCGTAACCAACAACCTGGTCAACCTGCTTCAAAACCGGATGGAAAACCTCCATCCGGTAGAACGCACCCTCTTGCAGATGGCGGCGATCGTTGGCCGGGACTTCGATCCGGATCTCCTGCAACGGCTCTGCGGGCTCGATCCAAAATCTCTGGCGCAACGGCTGGCCAGCCTGGAATCCAGCGGGCTGATCTTCCGCTCCTCCACGGCCGGCTCGTTTGGAAATTACCGGTTTGCACATCAAAGGCTTATCAACAGCTTGCAGGAAACCATAGGTGTTAAGGAGCGTAAGGATTGGGCGCTACAGGTCCTGCAGTTTTATCTGGACCGGATGAATGCCCCGGAGGTCGAAGCCCACCTCTTTGATATGGCCGCGTATACCCGCCAGATGGATCCGACTGACCGCCGCCTCTATGTGTCGTTGCTGGAGCGCGCCGCACAAAAAGCCATCCGCCAGTCGGCCTTCGATAGTGCCCTGGACTATTACGAACAAATCCTGGAGGCCTTTCCGGCCAAAACCGATTCCCCCAATACGGACCAGTGGCTCCATTTCCACATCGCTGCCACAGCTTCGGCCATTTATGCCCAGCGATACGCCCTGGCAGACCAATGGCTTAGCGTGATCCATACCCATGCCACCACCCTGGATGAACAGATCGAATGTCACTACCTCAAAGCATTGAGTGCGGTAAACCAGGGGAAAATGACCGAGACCGTAAATGTGACGCTGGAAGGTTTGAGATTGCTTGGAGTACGGTTTCCCTTTGAGCCGCCGCTGTGGCGGATCGTATGGAGCCTCATTCAAATGGGGCGGCTCTTCAAGGGAAAGACGAAAACGGATATAGAACAGCTACCTCCCTCCAGAGGTTCCAAGTCAGTGCATTACAACCGCCTTTTGATGGTAGCCTCACCAGCCATTTACTTTGCGGCGCCTAAATTGCTGGCCCTCATCGCCGAATTGCGCATTCGGGACACGCTGGATAAAGGGATACAACCCTATTCACCAAGTGCCCTGGTGGGCTATGGGTTCCTGCTTTCCTCGTTCACCCCCAACGTGGCGAAAGGGCACGAAGTGGCCCTTATGGGCATGGAACTCAACGACAAGTTTGGCCTGCCCGTGCTGGAGCCGTCTATCCGGTTCCTATATTCCGCCTTCGTGGAACATGCCCATCATGCTATCTACCGGGTAGGTGAAAACCTGTTGGACAATTACCGGGCCTGCCGGGAGATCGGCAATACCAATGTCGCCTTCTACAGCCTCGGGATGGGTTTGCACTACATGTTGTACAGCGGCAGGAACCTGGACCACCTCGAAGAGATAGCCCAGAGGTATCTGAAGACTGCCAGGGATGCCAACCAGCATATGATCGGGGAGTACCTGCTTCAGGTGCTTCAGGTGGCCTCAGACTTGCGGCAGGATCATTTTCCGCACCAGGTATTCGCAGGTCCTTATTTTTCGACTGCAACGTTGGACCTTTCCCGTGAAATTGACCGGAGCAAAAACTCGGATACGACGTTGCGCGGTTTATTCATCGTGCTATCCTATCTCAAAGGGGACTATGGAGCGATTCATGCTCCCGGAGCGAAGCTCCTCCTGTACAACAAGGAGCGTGGCCACAACACCGTGCACGCCAACTTCAACGTATTTTTTATACTGGCTGCCAGGCTCAAGGATACGACGACAACCCGCAAAGGATGGATCCGTAAATGGAAGAAAAAACTGGAGCTATGGGCCCAAAGCGCACCCGAAAATTATGGCCCCCTAAACAAGATCCTGGACGGGCTCATACAGGAAAAGTGGGGTACAGGAGTGGGCGCCGGGGTAGCCTACCGCGCCGCCTACAATCTGGCCCTCACAGGAGATAATCCATTCGTTTTGGGAATAGTCGCGGAAGAATATGGCAGGTATCTTTACGAGTCAGCAGGAGAACGGGCCCTGGGAGAGCGCATGCTCCGGGAGGCTTTTTATGCTTTTGGGGATTGGAAAGCCACGGCCAAACAAGAGCAATTGCGATACAGGTATCCGGACGTGCATTTTACCCCTCGGGAAGCCTCCCGGTCAGGGAAAATAGTTGCCCAGCACCTCGATCTGAACAGCTTGCTCAAAGCGTCGAGCACCATATCCCGCGAGATCAGGCAACAGCCGCTCATCGACCGGCTCCTGGGCGTGCTCATCGAAAATGCCGGAGCGGAGCGGGCGGCCTTTTTGGTGCCGTACAACAACCGGCTCATCGTCCTTGCCGTGAAGCAGGAGGGCGCAGATGTAGAATTTTGGGATCGGCCGGTAGAACAGACCGCCTTCCCTTGCCGGATCATCCATTATGTATGGGAAAAACAGGAGCCCCTCCTGCTCCAGGATGCTGTCAAAGACCACACCTTCGGAGCCGACCCCTATATCCGGGAGCATCAGGTTCGTTCCGTGGCTTGCTTCCCGCTCACCCGGCAGGACGAGCTGAAGGCCCTGATCTACCTGGAAAACAAGTGGACGCCTCAAGTCTTCGGTCCCGAACGGCTGGAGCTGTTGGAGCTTTTATCCAGCCAAATGACTATTTCCTATGAAAATGCGCAACTGTACGAACAGTTGGAGAAAAAAGTGCAGGACCGCACCCGGGCCTTGAACGAGGAAAAAGAGAAGGTAGACAGCCTGCTCGGTAACATCATGCCCAGGGAAGTCGCGGAAGAGCTCAAAAAACAGGGGCGCGTCAAAGCGCGGCGTTATGAGGAGGTAAGCGTCCTGTTTACAGAATTTAAAAGTTTTACCATCATTGCACAGGAGCTACAGGCGGAAGAGTTGGTAGAATTGCTGGATCTCTATTTCTCAGAGTTCGACCGCATCATCCTCCGGCATGGGCTGGAAAAGATCAAAACTATTGGCGATGCCTACATGTGTGCCGGGGGCATCCCCAGCCCGTTATGGAGGCACCTCCACCGGGTCGTAGAGGCTGCACTCGACATTCGGGATTTTGTAGACCGGATGAAAATGGAGCGACAAGCCGCTTTTTTGCCGTTTTTCGAGATACGGTTGGGCATCCACGTAGGTCCCGTCGTGGCTGGCATCGTAGGGCACCAGAAATTTGCCTACGACATCTGGGGCGAAACAGTAAACCTGGCTGCCCGAATGGAGTCCAACGGGGCTCCCGGGAAGATCAATATTTCCCAGGAGTGCTACCATTTGGTCATGGACGATTATGCCTGTACCTTCCACGGTATCTTCCAGACCAAAATCGACAACCCGTGTAACATGTATTGGCTGGATCGCAAGACGTAGCCCTGATTGGTTGGAAGGCTGTATCGATGTAGGTTTTTTCGCACCGATCGAATATCGAACAGGGACAAACAGGGGCTCCCCTCCGGCAACAGGAATCAATACCCCCGCAAATTCCACCCTTCCGTTTCTACCATATCCACCCATTGCCCCATTTTTTTCTGGATCACCCGGAAATGCTCTTCGTCCTGCGGGGTCACGAACGAAATAGCCAGCCCGGTTGCACCCGCACGGCCCGTCCGCCCGATGCGGTGGATAAAATCCTTGGGCGAGCGCGGCAATTCATAATTGATCACCACCGGCAGCGTCGGAATATCGATGCCGCGCGAGGCCAAATCGGTGGCCACCAGCACGTTTATTTCGCCCGACTTAAAATACCGCAAGGCGTCGGTCCGGGCGCCCTGGCTTTTTTGGCTGTGCAAGGCCAGTGCCACCACGCCATTGGTTTTTAATTTGTGTACCACCCCATCCGCTTTGTAAACGGAAGATGTAAAAACCAAGACTTGTTGCAGGTTTTGTTCCTTGATCAAATAGCGCAACAGTGGCCCTTTTCGCTCATCGGTCACGCGATACGCCACCTGTTTGATCAATTCCACATGCTCCGCTTCCGGTGTTATCTCAATCCTGACGGGCTGGCGTAACAACATTTCGGTAATCGTGTGTACGTCCTTGCCCAGTGTGGCCGAAAACAACAGATTTTGCCGTAAGGCCGGTAATGCAGCGAAAATGCGGTGCATCTCTTCCTGAAAGCCCAGGTTCAGCATCTTATCGGCTTCATCCAGCACCAGTACATCCACGTCCGACAAGTAAAGGGCATTGTGGGCCATGAGATCCAGCAAGCGACCGGGCGTAGCGATCAGTATTTCCACGCCCTGCAGCTTCATCATTTGCGGATTGATGGACACGCCACCGAATACAGCCAGTGATTTGACGGGCCTGGGAAGATTTTCGCTGAATAACTGGAACACGCTGCCTACCTGTACCGCCAATTCGCGGGTCGGCACCAGGACCAGGGCTTTGATGTGCCGGTTCCTGGCGGCGGGCTTTTGCTGAAATTGCTGTAAAATGGGCAGCACAAAACCCGCCGTTTTGCCAGAGCCGGTCTGCGCGATGCCCAGAACATCCTTGCCCGCCAGGATCGCCGGAATGGCTGCGGTTTGGATCGGATACGGCGCTGCGTAACCCGATTTTTCGATGGTGGCTAAGAATGGAGCGGACAGGCCGAGTTTGGAAAAGGGCATGGAAGGGTGGATTGGGAAGGATTTGAAACTGGACGGTGAAGGTAAGGTTTTTTGGAGGCCTTGATTGCATGGGCAAGGTTCTGCCATTCCGCAGATTGAAAGCTGAGATAAGATGAAAAGCCCATTAGATGATTTGGAAATTTAAAATTGTACCCTATATTTGAACGAACATAAACGCCACTTGAAACCACATTCCCACGCATCCAGGCCTAAATAGAGGAAGGTGCGTGAAACCATAGTTGGCTTCAATGCAAAGCAAAAATTCATAAAACATAGTAATATGGAAAAAAAAGACCTTTATAAATTGACTGACGAAGAACTTTTGGTCGAAAAAAAGAAACTAAATAAATCTAAAATATTCCATGCAACTTCCATTGGTTTTCTTATTGGAATACTCATTTTCGGATTTGTTTCTTGGAGTCTATCTTCAGAGAAGCGATTGGGATTCCTGATTCCCATGTTAATTCCCATTACTTTCATTTACAGGATGCTTAAAAACCCCAATAAGAACAAGGACTTGGAAGAGGTCTTAAAAGAACGCGGCTTGACTTGAAGGATTTAGGAAAGTTAATATTGAGATAAAAAATCGAATTATGCTTAAGATTAACAAGTTGATTGGAGCTGCCATGATTGGAGCACCTTTATTGATGCTCCTGGCTGATACGAACTCAGTGCTTTTTGAATACCCACAAAGTTTTTGGCTCAGCAGCATACTGTTGTTTCTTTCATTTTATGCTTTTTTAGGTTTAATTCATGGTGTATATCACGTATCGAAAGGCACGACACTAGCT
>JADLBE010000137.1 GCA_020847915.1 Saprospiraceae bacterium
ACGGCGGTTACGACGACCGTTTCGACCTGCGCCGCCTCCTGCGCGGCATCGCGTTCGGCAGTTTGGCCCTGGCCGCCATCTACGGTTTCCTCGACGAAAGTCACCGCACCTCACGTGCCCTGCTCGTACTTGGTGCAGGCTGGGCCGCAGCTTCGCTCACCGGATTGCGCCTGCTCCTGCATTTTTTGAAATACCGCCATTTCCGCATCGGACGAGAACGCGCGCGCAACCTCGTCATCGCAGGTTCCGCGCCGGAAAGCAGCCGTGTGCAGTCGCTGCTCAACCAGGTACCCCTGCCCAAAAACATCATCGGCACCGTGTCGCCCTGGGACGATACCGATGACAGCACCTACCTCAGCAGCCTCAGTCAGCTCGAAGACGTGGTGCGTATTTACCGGGTGGATGAAGTGATTTTTTGCTCGCGCGACGTGCCCGCCCACGACATCATGGCCTGGATGACCCGACTCGGACCGGCAGTTTCGTACAAAATCGTGCCCGAGGAAAGTTTGAGCATCATTGGCAGCAGCGACAAAAATGCGCCCGGCGAACTGTACACCATCGACATACGTTACAACATCGCTCAGCCCGGCGAACGCCGCAACAAACGTTTTCTCGATCTGTTGTTGTGCCTGCTTTTGCTCGTTACCGCCCCGTTGGTGTTGCTTTTTTCCAAAAAAAGAAAACCTTTTGCCGAAGGCTTTTTTCCTGTTTTGCTCGGCCGAAAAACCTGGGTAGGCTACGCCCCGCACCCGCAAAACAAAGCCTTACCCAAACTCAAACCCGGCGTTTTTTCACCCGTAGATGCCCTTGAAGGACTGCCTGCCACACCAAACACGGTGGAACGGCTGAATTTTTTGTACGCCAAAGACTGGCAAATGGGGAGGGATGTTGAAGTGGTTTTTAGCAGGCAGGGTTGATTTACGCGATACGAAATTTGAAATTTCAAATTTCGTATCTCGTACATCAACCCTGCCCGCTGCCTGCTACTTCTGCGCTTTAAACACCAAAAACGCCGCGACCATTCCAAAAAGCATGTTTGGAAGCCAGATGCCCACGATGACCGGTACGGCGCCGCCTGAAGCGAATGTGACGGTAAACTTGGATAAAAGAATAAACAACGCGCCCAGGCCGATGCCGATGGCCAGGTGAAGGCCCATGCCGCCGCGTACTTTGCGGCCTGCCACCGCCAGACCAATGATGGTGAGGATGATGTTGGTGAAGGCGTCGGCGGTGCGGCGGTGAAACTCGATGCTGTACTGCCGGGAGGTGAGCAAACCGCGAATGCGGTCGCGTTCGACGGCCTCGATGAGCTCGAACGACGTCATTTCTTCGTTTTGGTTGTGGTACCAGATGAAATCCTGAGGCGACAGGTTGATGAGCGTATCGAGGGGTTTGGTGTGTTTTTCAAAGGTCTCCTTCATACCGTCGAAGCTGCGGACGGTGTAGTTCTGAAGTTCCCATTTTTGTTTGTCATCCTTGTATTTTGCTGTTTGCGCCTCGGTAATGCTGATGACTTTGTTGCCGACAAACTTTTCGATGCGCATGCCGGTTGCAGTTTGGTTGTTTTTGTTGTAGCCCTGGATGAACACTTTGGTATCGGGTGAAAGCATCATGTGCAGGTTGGCCGACTTGCCCCTTTCCTGGTCCGTCCACACGTATGTCCGTTCAAATTTAAGGCGCACCTTGTTGAATTCCGGAATGACGAAGTGGTTGAAGGAAAAGTGCAGGGTAGCCACTACGCTGGCTGCAATAAGGTACGGGCGCATCAGGCGGCTGAAACTCACTCCGGCGTTGAGAATCGACAGAATTTCGGCGTTGAAAGCGATTCTGGACGTAAAAAAAACGACGGCGATGAGGGTATAAAGTGGCATCAGCAGGCCTGCCATGTACAAAACAAAACCCAGGTAATAATCGAACAGGATTTCACCTACCGTACAATTCGTGTCGAGGAAACTTTTTACTTTTTCACTGAAATCAATGGCCATCGAAATGATGGAAAAAATGAGCAGCGCAAAAAAATACGTTGCCAGGTAGGTCTTGATCAGGTATCGGTCTATAATCTTCAGCATGTCTTACAAGGCAGGCAGGGTCAGTTTCAACTGTTCGATGCGCCGTCTGCCGGCGGCGGTTACGGTAAGCTGGTAGCCATTCCAAAATATTTCGGCACCGGGCCCGGGGATGTCGCCGTTGATTTCAAGGGCGAGTCCGGCCAGGGTATCGGCATTGCCACGCACCTCGTCGAAGGTGTCGGGGTCGAGCCCGGCGATGCGGCAAACATCGTTGAGCAGGGTCTGACCTTCAAACAGGTAATTGCACTCGTCTATTTTGCGGAAGCGGAATTCATTTTCCTCATCGAACTCATCGCGTATTTCTCCGGTCACCTCTTCAAGGATGTCCTCCATGGTCACAATGCCCGCACTGCCGCCGTATTCATCCACAACAATGGCCATGTGGCGTTTGCGTTGTTTGAATTCCTGCAACAGCTCGCTGGCGCGTTTTGATTCGGGAGCGACCAGCACGTTGGTGCGGATGAGCGACTGCCATTCGAAACCTTCCGTCTTGTGGAAGTGGGGCAACAGATCTTTAACGTACAGGATGCCGAGGACGTTGTCGAAATCTACGTCGTACACCGGCATGCGCGAAAATCCGGAAGCGCGTACTGTTTCCAGAACTTCGGCGAAGGTGCTCCGGAAATCAACGGCAGTCACGCGGGCCCTTGGTTGCATCACCTGCTTCACCGTTACATCGCTGAATTTGACAATACTTTTCAGCATTTCCATTTCACTTTTTTGACTGGAAGCCGGGGTCTCGCCGGTATTGTCGGGGCCGGCGGAAGCTTCTACATCCACCGTTTTGCCAATAAAAGGCCTTAAAATTTTTTGCCAGAAAAGAATAAAACCACTGAGCCGGGCAAGTGTTTCGGCATGGGAAAACGGCAAACGAATACGTACCATCAGCCAAAAAGCAAATGCGATCAACGCTGCCATGGCAACGGACGCAAGCGCCCAGAGAAGGCTTTCAGGCCACGACAAATGTTCGGCGGCAGTGCGTACGGAACTTCTAACAGCGTGTTGTTGCGTCAGGTAGGCAACGATAAATACCGTAACTGCCATTTTCAGGCTTGTACGGGCCAGCAAAAGTGCTTCCAGAGCGGGCCGTATGTTGCGCAAAATTTTGGTGGCGTCCTGGTAGCCCGATCCGGATTCAATGCTCAGCAAGTCGCTTTCATGGGACGATACACCCAACAAAGCCTGTTCCGCGCGGTGAACAAGCCAGTAAAGCAACAGTCCGGGAAAAATCCAAAAAATCCAAAGCATAGGCATGGCTGAAAGGGCCTGTAAAAGTACGTCAAAAAAAAGGATACATTTGCCTGCGATGAAGAAGCTGTGTTTTCTCCTGCTTTTGTTGCCTGTTGCTGCCTTTCAGGTGGCTCCGTCCGGTACGCCGCCCGGCACAATCGCTTTTCGCAATCCGTCGTTTGAAGATCCCCGTCCACGGGCAGCCGCTTTTCCACAAGGCTGGGAATCGCATACGCCCGACTGCACCCCCGACATCATGCCCGGAGCCTGGGGCCTCCATTTTGCAGCTTTCGACGGCGCTACCTGCGTTGGGCTCGTAACGCGGGAGGACGGCACCAGCGAAGACATCGGCCAGTTGCTGAGTCAGCCTTTGCAAGGCGGCAAATGTTACACGTTTTCCATGTATTTATCCCATGGCCCCCGTTACGTCGGATACAACCAACCCTGCAGGTTGCGGGTGTGGGGCGGTTCAGCCCAGGGTGGAAAACAGGAAATCCTTGCCAGTTCGCCCCTCATCAACCATGCCGATTGGAGAGAATACCGTTTCCAGTTCGTACCCTCCAAAGAGGTGCGGTTCATTACCCTCGAAGCCTGGTATGCACCCGGTGTGTTTGTCCGCTACCGCGGCAACATTTTGCTCGACAAATGCTCGGTGATAGAGAACTGCGATAGAGCGTGATTGGTCTGTTGGTCTGTTAGTCGGTTGGTCGGTTGGTCAAAAAATAGGTGTCTCGATTTGCTGCTAATGAACCGGGAGTAAATTTCACCAGAATTGACATCAGTTGTCGAGCGAAGCGAGACAACTGATTTTGCCCTATGATCTACCTCTCTTGGTTCATTCTCGGTTTGAAATGGCCCAAAAGGGCCGAAGCGCCTCTCGACATGACAACCTGAAGGAAATATTGGTGGGAGCTCCCACCTTCCACCAACAACCGTGTGTCATGTCGACCGCAGGGAGACACCTATTTTTTTAACCAACCGACTAATCGACCAACCGACCAACCGACTTACGACCGACATCCAAATTCACCAGCATGGCCAGCGACATGAAAAAGAGCGAGCCAATTTTGTCGGTCTCCACAAAGTCGTTCATTAGCATCAGAAAGCAGATGATGAGGAAGCACATGAGGCTGGCCACGGCCTGGCGCCGCCTTGACTTGTCGGGCAGGGCATGGTAAAGTCTTTGGCCGAACATGGCTACGGTGCCCAACAGAAGCAGGAAAATGACCAGTCCGGGAAATCCCTGCTCCACGGTGGTCATCAGGTAATAGTTGTGCATGCCCGACCGCTCGGGGTTGTCGCTCACGTAGGTTTTAAAACTGGTGACCGTATAGTTTTTGTAAAAAAAGTAAAAGGTACCGGGGCCAAAACCGGTCAGGGGCCGTTCTTTCACCATGTTGGATCCGGCCACCCATCGGTATACCCTTTCCATGGTGGAAATATCCTCGAGCCTGGTGGTTGCTTCGAGCAGGTTTTCAAACCTTTTGTGCTCGATGGTACGTTCGTAATCGGGCGCAAAAAGCAACCAGTTGTCCTGGTACTTTACAAAACCTATAAACAGGATGATACAGGCGGCAGAAATGATCAGGAAGAAGCGCATCAGCCGAAATCGCACGACGAAATAGAGGCCTACGGCAAAAACAAGAGCGAGGTAAGCGGCGCGTGTAAATGCGAAGTTGATGCCGACAAGGTAGAGCACGATGCCCAACACCAATACCCACCACAGGGTGGAAAAACGTTTGTAACGGTACGTATTGTACCACACAAAAGGCAAAAAAGCGGCTAAAAAGCACGCATAAACCACCTTGTTGCGGTAAAATGGATACATGCTGTAATTAACATCGGCAAAAGAGAACCCTTTGCCTGCATGGCGTGCAAGTACAAACATGACCGTAAAAGTGGCCGTCCCGAAGATGAACCAGACCAGCTTTTTAAAGTCCGATTCCGTATTGAGCAGGTGGGCGGCGAGGAAATAAAAAACCACCACATACCAGCCTTTGGCAAGCAGAAATTTGAGTGAAATGATGAAATCCTGCGAATTGGCGGTGCAGATGGTCAGCCAGGAAAGGTGGGCGATCACAAGCAAACTGATCGGGTGCATCAAAAAACGCGCGCTGATGCTCCGCCAATTGCGGAAAAACCAGGCGCCCGACACGGCGGTAAGCAGCCACATAAGGGGTTCGGATGGCAGGTCGGTACCCAGCCCTCCCGGAAGTTCCATTTCCATAGACAACGGCAGACTGGCCATCAGCATCCAAAAAATGGGTCGGAAGTCGACGGTGCACAGGTACAACACCAGCAACACGGCGGGCGACAGCATGAGCCACCACGCATCGGCTGCTACGCCACCGAGAATGGCGACGAGCATAAGCAGTGCAAAAGCGGCTACGAATCCTTTTTGCGGATGCTCGGGTAAGGCCAGCAAAGTGTTGATGCGTTGCAGCATGTTGGCCGGCTTAGTGGGTAATTTTTTCCCAGTTGATGTCGCGGTAAGCTTCGGCGAGCAGCGCTGCCAGGGTGGTAAAGATTAAGGCGGCAAGCACCGAAACGAGTACAAGAATGCTGCGTTTGGGCCTGCTTTTGATACGTGGAATTTCAGCAGCTTCCACAAGGTGAAGTGATGGAATGTCGGTATTGTATGCTGATTTGATCTGGTTGTAACGCTCCAGGTCGTAGCTGAGCTGTTTGCGCGCCTGGAAGTGCAGGTCGGAAAGTACCGACACCAGAGGCAACCCTTCATTGTATTGTTTGAGCGTCATCTGCTCGCTGTTCGGATCATTGGTCATGAGCTGCTGGCGTTCGCGCTGGTAAGCACGCAGGTTGGCTTTGATGTACGCAATGGTATCCCGCGGGATATTTTGGTTGGGTTCCAGTATTTCAAGTTTGGCGCGGTAGTGCGTTATTTCCGACTCGGCAATGGCAAGTTGGCTTGAAAGCTGTTCACCTTGCGCACCGGCACTGAAAATGTTGTATTTGGCCTGCATATTGCGAAGGCTATCGCCAATAAGCGTCAGATCGGCATGTTTGCGTTTGATGTTGTCTTCAAACGTTTCGATAAGTTTGGCCTGACTGTTTTTGGTGAGTCGCTGCCCTATTTCGTTGATTTTATTGCGGGCGGTGTTGGCCATATCAGCGGCAAGCTGAGGGTCCGTGTCTTCGATGCTTAGTTCGATGGCGTCATTTTTGTTTTTGAGCGCCGAGTAAAGTTTCCGGAAGTGCTTGCGCACCTTGTGCGGACCGTCTTTAGCCGTCGAATCGATGTCGTAATGATCGTAGAGGCGGTATTTGTTCACCATAAAATCCACCACTTCGGTGCTGTTGGCGATTTCGGCGAGGCGGTCGAGGTCGCGGTCCGAACCAAAATAGTTGGTTACCTGGCTGGTGAATCCGAAGATGAGTTCAGGATTGGCCAGTTCGGGGCTTGCAGGGTAAAATATGGTGGTTGCCTGGTAATAGTTTTTCAACAAGAGTGAAATGCCTACACTGCCGATGGCGGCAGCGATACAAACGTTGCGGATGGTTTTCCGCCAGCGGTAAATCGTCTGAAAAACACTTAGGAGGTTGTCGTGATTGGTCATGCTAGGGCGCTTTCCTGCGCAGGGTAAAGTTGGTTCACACCTTGTAAGGCTAAAAAGAGCCGCAAAGGTAACAAAAGTCAACCTTCCGGCACTGCAATCCATAAACGTATGGTTGGGGAAAGGCGCTGCTTTGGGTGGGAATTGAATGACGAGATACGGGGACGTTGAAATACGAGATACGAAATTTGATTTTTGAAATTAGAATTTAAGGGGTCAGGAAAAGTGGATCGTCCCGAATTTGTTTGAGACGATCCACTTTTCCTGACCCCTTAAATTCTAATTTCAAAAATCAAATTTCGTATTTCGTATTTCAAATTCCACCCAACATCCGCCCGTAGGGCCTTCCTTACTGGCCGAATAGCATCATTACAGCTTCCGAGGGACTTTTGTGGGAAGCGGCTTCGAGGTCGCGCACAAAGTCTGGGGTTTCGACGCGGGTCAGCAGTTTGGCTTCACCCGGAGCGAGATCTGCGCCGTCACTGTTGGCTTTGGCCTGTCGGAAAGCGGTCATGGCGCCGTTGATGTCGCGCATGGCCACGAGGGATTTGCCCAAGAGGATGGATGCGCGGTGGCGACGGTGGAAGTTCGGGTCGGTGGGCATGAAGTTGCGCATCAGGTAGAGTTTCAATTCTGCGGCAGCTTCAGGGTATTTTTTTGCATGAAAAAGGCATTCACCTTTTTTCAGACGGGAGAGCCAGTGCACGGGTTGCAGGGCAACCGAGCGTTTCACACTGAGGTCGAAATCTACAGCGGCGCCTTCCCAATCGTTTTTCAACATTTTCACTTTAGCACGACCGTAATAAGCCTCCGGGTTAACGGGGTTGATGTCGATGCTTTTGTTGAAATCGTAAAGTGCGTCGTTGAAATTTTTCAATTTGTAATTTACGTAACCGCGACGTTCGTAAGCGGAGGCGTGACGGGCGTATTTGTCAATGGCACGGCTGAGGGCAGCCGTGGCTTCGTTCTCCATACCGGTTTCGGAAACAAGTTGGCAACCAAGCTTGTATTCGGTTACAGCCACCTTGTCGGACACAGGCTCCACGTTCACCGTATCGAGCACGCGGCCGTTTTGAACACACCAGGCGAGTACGTTGCCGGCAACCGCAAATTGTGCGACCTCGCGCAAAAGCGAAGTGGTGCTGCGCCAGTTCTTTTCACTGCTCAACAAGGTTTGTTGCGGCAAAACAAGCGCAAACTCCTCAGCAATAAAAACCTGCTCAGGATCGAATAGGATGTCGGATTTAAAGTACGTCTCCAAACGGTTCTGCCAGTGGCGAAGCACCATGTCGTACGTACGTAGGTTACCGAACTCCAAACGGCCCTTAAAAATCAATTTGTGTGGTTGTGGCATATTCATCCTGCAAGCATTTTAATAGTCGGCCTTAATGTTTCCACTTTGGTTCATGGCGATTAAATACCTGCCCGGAAGCGTAGCGAAGCTACCTGCATACGAGCGCAGCGAAGTTCAGACGGGATGGGGTCAAAAAAGACACAATCCTGCTGAATGTAAACTTTGGTCAGGGCCGATACAGACACCGACGCACAGGGCAGTTGGTTGTTAAAACTACAGCCGGGCGCGAAAGAGCCGCATTCAGCGATCAACAGAAGTTGAAAGCCAAAGCGCTGATTACCATAAAAATTACGATAGAGGTGTTTTCCGGAGGGAAATGGTGGTTGAAACAAATCAACCGTCGGAAATACACGCTTTCCCATTAGAATCACAAATATCAAACTTTATACGGAGGATTACAAACAAAGTTGGTTAGATTTTAAGAAAAAATTATTTGTTTTGAATTTAAAAACAACATAAAATTTTGGATTCGTTTTGCCAGGACCGAAAAAACAAAATAACTGCGATGCGATGCACATGGATCGTACAGACTTTTATAGTTTCACGCACTTTTTATTTTTTTACCCAATTTTGCACAAAAGCCCTACCAAACGGGTGGCTTGATAGTTTTTACTTTTTGTTTTAACAAGTATGAGAAATCCATTGGAAAAACGATTATTCGACTACCTCACCGATCAGCTGGCGCAAAACCCTCTCGAACAGGCGTTCGGCTCCCGTATTGATGGACAATGGCAGCATCTTTCCACTGCCGAAATGGTTGATCTCACCAACCGTCTGAGTACGGGTTTGCTGCGTATGGGTTTGAAACCCGGCGATAAGCTAGCCACCGTAGTGTACAAAACCACGCCGCAATGGGTTGCTTTGGACTTTGCGATGCTCCAGATCGGGGTACTCAACATTCCCATGTACCCTACCATCAGTCCACGCGAATACGCCTACATTCTCAACGAATCGGAGGCCCGTTTTTGCGTTGTAGGCGATGGCGACCTGTTCGAAAAACTTCAGGCCGCAAAACCCAATTGCCCAAAACTGGAAGCAGTGTTTTGCTTCAACGAACATCCCGGGTGCCGCAACTACACCGAACTGATCGCCGACGAAGTGGACGAACCCGAATTGCAACGCCTGCGCGACGGCATCAAGCCCGACGACCTGTGCACCATCATTTATACCTCTGGTACCACTGGTGATCCCAAAGGTGTCATGCTTACCCACCGCAACATCGTGTACAACGTGGAAACGATGCGCAAGCTCATTCCCATCAAAGCCGGACAAAAAACCCTCAGCTTTCTACCTGTTAGCCACATCTTCGAACGTGCCGTTGTTTATGCCTACACAGCTTACGGCGCCAGCGTGTATTTTACCACCACCGACAATCTGGGCGGCGACGATGGCGATCTAAAATCCGTTGCACCCCATTTTTTCTCAACGGTTCCGCGTTTGCTTGAAAAGGTATTCGAAAAAATCATGGCCAAAGGTTACGAATTGAAAGGTTTCAAACGCGCACTTTTCTTTTGGGCCATGAGTATGGCCGATACCTGGGAGTTCGATTTCAAACCCAAAGGTTTTGAGGGGGTACGCTGGATGATAGCCGACAAGCTTATTTTTTCCAAATGGCGTGCCGCCCTGGGAGGCAACATCATGGGCATCATCACCGGCGCCAGCGCATGCCCCATGCGCATCATGCGCATTTTCAATGCAGCCGGTATTTCCGTACGCGAAGGATACGGCCTCACCGAAGCTGCACCCGCCTTCAGCTTCAGCCGCTTCGAACCCGGTGGTGCACGACTCGGTACCGTGGGCCGACTATTTGAAGGCGTAAACATCCGCATCGAGGGCGGCAGCGAATACCGCGAAGGTGAAGGCGAAATTGTGGCCACAAGTCCCGGGGTCATGCTCGGATACTTCAAACAGCCCGAAAAAACAGCAGAGGTTCTTCGTGAAGAAAATGGCCGGCGTTGGCTGCTTACAGGAGACATAGGAATGGTCATCCCCGCTGCCGATGGCGGAGAGCCCTTCCTCAAAATTACCGACCGTAAAAAAGAGTTGCTGAAAACCAGCGGCGGCAAATACGTGGCGCCTGCACCCATTGAAGCTGCCTTCAAGGAACACTTCCTCGTGGAACAGGCCATGGTGGTTGGAGAAAATTTGAAATTTGTTTCGGCCCTCATCGTGCCGTCTGCCGACGGGCTTAAGGAATGGTGCGGTCGCCACAGCATTCCGTGGACAGGGCTCAACGATGCACTCACCAACCCCAAAGTATTGGAACGTTACCAGATGCTGGTGGATCGCATCAACCCCCACTTTGCAAAATTTGAACAAATTAAAAAGTTCGCCCTGCTGCCTGATCCCTGGGAAGCGGTGAAAAAAGACGGTACAGACGCAGAAATGACACCCACCCTGAAGTTAAAACGCCGGGTAATTATGGAAAAATTCAAATCGGTCATAGACGGGATGTATGCGTAACGGCGGATGCTTTATGCGCGTAAAAACTTGTAATACAAGATCATAACACCAGGTTAGGACAGGGTAAAGGACGCAATTTACCCTGTCCCAAACTTGCGCAGGTTTCCTTGCCGCGCCCTTGGCGACACAGCACCTTTGTGTTGTTCAATCGCCTCGTAGTTATGAAAACACCATTTCACACCATACTTATCGTTGTTGGCTTGCTTTTGCAGGGATCCATTCCTGCAGCAACGCTGCACAAACCGGTGGTAGCCTCAAAGGTTTTCTGGCTCGACCCATGGCTTGACAGCGCCCTTGTGGAATACCAGATTTTGGAAAATACCTATTCCATACAGACTGCACCGTTGTACTTACGCCTGACAGAATTACATACCAAACTTGCCACAACCCAAAAAAGGGCCGCTTCCAAAACGGTCAGGCTGCTGCTGGAAGAGCGCGCTTTGGAGGATTCACTGAAACGGATGAACGACGCGTTCGCACTGAAGGTCGTGCGGATGAGGTACCGGAAAAGCCTGGAGATCGTGAAGATGCTGTATGAGAAAATCCTGAGCATGGACCACCATTTCAGCAGCATGCTGGTGCAGCAGGAATTGTCGAACCTTTCGAATCCCCACCACTACCCCGAATTTGAGGAAGCACGCGAGCAGATAGAACAGAAAGTAAAGCATAAATACGGCTTTGTATTGCCCAACCTGCTCAGTGGCAATCCATTTTTATCGGCCTCTTTTTCCATCATTGGAATGATGGTGGCTGGTGGCGATGCCAAAAGCAAACAGGAGCGCACGGATAAAATGGCATGTGTGCTCGATTTTACGGTGCGTATGTACACCGACCTGAACACCATTCATTTTGAGACCGGATTTCTGCGCGAAGCCAACCTTGCGTTGAAACGCGATTGTGAAACGTTGTTTGCCGACTGTGCGAAGCAGGTGGGATACCATGTGCCCCTGGAGCAATGCCGCAATGGCGATGATTGGGAAAAACTTTACGCCAGTCTCGACAGTCTGGTGGAACAAACACAACAGGGCACGGGCAAGTTGAACAGCGCTGTTGAGCTGCAAAAGATTGCTCGTGTGGAAAACAACCTTCAGTTCGCTGTCGACCGGGTGGTCCAGTTCATCAGCCGTTATTCCAACTTTGTCAATGCGGGCAATGGTTACTACAAGAAGTTCGACCACATCACCAGCAGTTATGCCGCCGAGCAGGAATGTCGTGATGTTTTGCCCGATCCGTTCCTGGAGCTGAGGGCCGATATAAAACAGATGCTTGAAAAATTTGACAGTGCATACCGTATGCCCGAAATGCAGGGGTCTAAACTAAAAGACCTGTTGTATGGCGTACCGGAATGACACCATATATAATAGGTATGCATTTCGCAAGATGCCGTACCGAACCATAGGGGATTTCATTGGCAGTGGACCGGTTTGCATGCATGGGGGGTAAAAACCTCGTGGCGCAGCACGTGCATCCGGTCCCTCCCCCTTTGTTTTTCAAAGTGCCTTACCTTTTCACAATTGAAAGTACAGCTATGAAAACAGTACAACTCGACGAGCTTCGGGAGGCCACCGTCATGTCTCAGGTTTTGCACCTTACCCTGGGTGAGCTGAACCGGAAGCTCGGGCTTCGTGCAGGCTTGCTTGCCACCATGCTTGGACTTCACAGTTCCGACCTCACCCGTATGCGGCTTCTGCACGTAAGGCCGCAGTATGCCAGGGTGGTTAGCCGGATGGCATTGATGCGTGTCCTGCAGTATTTGTTCGTCCAATTCCCAACCATGGAACTTGGGCTAACCAGGCGTGAAAGGTTGGTGGTCCGACTTTACAAACGTCGTGGAGGACTAAGGCTGATGGTGCCTCAGGGCTTGCCTCCATCAACGAAGCATGTTTTGCAGGTTCGCCGGGCTTACAGGCCGGGATCTACACGATGGTTTTTGCATCAGGGTACACATGAAAAAGCAACCAAAGATCAGCAGGTGCAGCTTTCCGTGGGGTGAAGCAATAGGGTCGGAGTCCTTTTTGATGTATCGTCATGGCTTCGTTTTTGGGGCTTCGATGCCGTTTTCAGCCAGGATTGTTGCGGATGCCCGGGAGGTCCTTCCCGGGCATCAAATTTTATTTGGCAGTTGAACGCGCGCATCTCCTTGAAACACAGCGCGTAGGTGCACACGATGGAACCGCCAAATAAAATATCTGAAAAAATAATTGCGCCCCCTCTTGGCAGAATAAAAACTCGTTGTACCTTTGCACCCGCTTCGAAAGAGAGGCAGATAGCTGGAAGGGAGTTCAAAAAGGGCTTTCAGAAAGTTTAAAAAAAGATCGCAAAAAGTTTGGTGATAAAGAATCGGTCAT
>JADLBE010000138.1 GCA_020847915.1 Saprospiraceae bacterium
AGCCTTTAGCCTTTAGCCTTTAGCCTAAAAAAATAAGGACGGAATAAAATGCATCTTTATTCCTGAAAAAATATTGTTTTGTCGAACAACAGGCCCATAACAACGTTCAAGGTCTGAACGCTAACTGCTGCCCGCTAACGGCTAACGGCTAACTGCTAACTGCTAATTAATGAACATTGCCATCATTGGAGCCGGCATTGCCGGTATTGCATCTGCCATACGGCTCCGGGCACAGGGCCACGAGGTCACCGTTTTTGAAGCCAACGATTACCCGGGAGGAAAACTGTCGCAGTTTACTACCGGTGGTTACCGTTTCGATGCCGGACCGTCGTTGTTCACCATGCCCATGTATGTGGACGAACTTTTCCGTCTGGCCGGTGAAAATCCAAAGGACCATTTCCGATACAGGCGTATGGACGTGGCTTGCCGGTATTTTTGGGACGACGGCGCCGAGCTCAGTGCATTTGCACAGCCCCACCGTTTTGGCGCCGAGGTAGAAAGGGTATTTGGTGTGCCTTCGGCAAAACTTGAAGGTTTTTTAAAGCGCAGCGCAAAAAAATACGACCTCGCTGGCCGCATTTTTTTGGAAAAATCGCTGCACAAAGCGGGTACGTGGACCAATGCCACTGCCTTTAAAGCAGCAATGCGTTTGCCATTTTACGATCTTTTTTCCTCCATGCACCAGGTACACGAACGCACGTTTCAGCATCCGAAACTGGTTCAGTTGTTCGACCGTTACGCCACTTACAACGGCTCCGACCCGTACCAGGCGCCGGGCATGTTAACCATCATTCCGCACTTTGAATACAATGTGGGCGTGTTTTACCCCGAAGGCGGCATGTTTGAAATCACCCGCAGTTTGTACGAGCTTTCCCAACGCCAGGGCGTGCAATACCGTTTTGAAACACCCGTGGAGCGTATCGTTTTTAAAGACGCCAGGGTAACGGGATTGTTTGCCGGCGGCCAGGAGCAGAGTTTCGATGCCGTGGTAAGCAACATGGACGTGTTTTACACCTACAAAAAACTGTTGCCCGGAGCGGAACAACCCGAACGCATTCTTAGGCAGCCCAAAAGCACCTCGGCACTCATTTTTTACTGGGGCATCAAACAACAATTTCCCCAACTTGACCTGCACAACATCTTTTTTTCCAACGACTACAAGGCCGAATTTGGCGCCATGGCACGTGGAGAAGTAAGCGACGACCCAACGGTGTACATCAACATTACTTCCAAATACACGCCTGAAGATGCGCCCGAAGGCTGCGAAGGCTGGTTTGTGATGGTGAATGTACCGGCCGACAACGGGCAGGACTGGCCGCCCATGATCGAACGTATTCGCGCCAATGTGTTGCGCAAACTTTCGGCCAGACTGGGTGTGGATATTGGTGCTCTCCTGGAAACCGAAGATCTCCTGGAACCCCGAACCATCGAAAGCAAAACCTCTTCGCACAAAGGCGCGTTGTACGGCTACAGCTCCAACAACATGATGGCAGCTTTTTTGAGGCACGCCAATTTTTCGTCGGAGTTCGACAATTTGTACTTCGTGGGTGGAAGCGTTCACCCAGGCGGCGGTATTCCGCTTTGTTTGCTTTCTGCAAAAATTACAAGTGAAATTTTTGAAAGTCAACAGTCAACAGTCGACAGTCGACCGCTCTAATTTTACAAAAGCATGCTTAACATCAAAACAAAAGGACTGTCGACTGTCGACCGTCGACTGTTTTTAACCCGTTTTTTACTCATTTCCAGCTACATCGCCGGATTGGTGGGTTTTCTTTTTATCCCCGGTTTTGAAAAACTCACCTGGTTTAGTCTGCTGCTGAGTTTCGGACTGCTTGTGTGGAACCACGAACCCAAAAACATGGGTTTTTACCTGTTCCTCACGCTTGCCTGGATTGTTGGTTTCAGCATCGAAGTGGCCGGTGTGGCTACCGGTAAAATCTTCGGCGTGTATGCTTATGGCGACATCATGGGACCCAAAGCGTACCAGGTGCCCCTGCTCATCGGCATCAACTGGGCGGTGGTGGTTTACCTCGGCAATGAACTGACAGGCAGGATTTTGGGCGCCATGCCTTTGCTTTTGAGGACCAGTGTGGCAGCCCTCGTGCCTACCCTGCTCGATGTGCTCATTGAGCCTGTAGCCATACAAACAGGCATGTGGCACTGGTACGGCAGTATTCCCCCGATACAAAATTACGTGTGGTGGTACATTGTTTCCTGGTTGTTGTCGCTGGCCTACCAGCGTTGGGTTGGCACGGCGGTTCGAAATCCGGCCTCTCCCCTGCTTTTTATCCTGCAAGTGGTGTTTTTTCTTGTTTTGGGCATCGTAAAATGAACAATCCCAGCCCTTTTTGCATTCAACTACACACCAATGCCTCAAACACATCACACACGACAAACCATGTACAAATTTCCCATCCTTACAGGCTTATTCACCCTTGTTATGCTGACGGCATGTTTCGACAGCAATAAGATGATCGCCCGTCCAACCACCATCAACATGCCTACCTCCGATTCGACCCGCAACCTGTACCACATCACCGTAAACTCGCTTGAGGGCGAACCCGTAAAACTGGAACAGTACAAGGGCAAAAAAATCATCATCCTCAACGTGGCTTCGAAATGTGGCTACACGCCGCAGTATGCTGATTGGCAGAAATTTTACGAGGAAAACAAAGATGAGGTTGTGGTGCTTGGTTTCCCGTGCAACGAGTTTATGAGCCAGGAACCGGGATCGTCCGAAGTTATCGCCGAATTTTGTCAAAAAAACTACGGCGTGACTTTCCCGATGTTTGAAAAAGTAAATGTAAAAAAAGGTGAAGGTCAATTCCCGATTTACCGTTGGCTCACCGATCCGGCCCAAAATGGCTGGAACAGCGAAGAACCTTCCTGGAATTTTTGCAAATATGTGGTGAATGAAAAAGGCGAGCTCACACACTTTTTCGCTTCCAAAGTGACGCCTTCTTCGGCAGAGTTTATGAAGGCCATGGGCATGTAAAAAGTTTAAAGTTTAAAGTTTAAAGTTTAAAGTTTAAAGTTTAAAGTTTAAAGTTTAAAGTTTAAAGTTTAAACATGAATCATCCCGAACTCCCTTGGGGTGATTCATGTTTTTAAGGGTTATTTTTTTGAATAAATGTCTCTAAATCAAATTTTTATGGAGGCGTTACAACGCGAACCATTCTTGCCTGTCCTGCCTCTTTAGAGGCAGTATCTTGGTAGTAAAGCACCCCACACAGACCCGGCGCTCCGCTAGGAGCGCTATCTCTTCAAAATCGGCATTATTTATTTATGCCGGAACCAACAATCGGACCGGTGGGTTTCGTAGGATTTAAACACCGTGTTGCAGGGAGCGCCGTGGTACAGTTTGTTGTTGAAATGGGTTCTGACAACGTAATTAAAAACGCCCATGTCTCCGGTGTAAGCAGTTGGATTATTCTGGTTATACTGTTGGTGGGTATTGCAAAGCCGATGAAGCAGTAATGTCATGGTTTCCAAACTTCCGCCTGCAACCCCACAATTCAGCAGTGTTTCATGTTGGAATTTTTCTTCATATTGGGTAAAATCTTTTATTTGGGCGCGTAAATGTGCGGAATGTTCAAGCATCCAAACATTGTTTAGTGGTTTGGGCTCATCTCCGCAAAAGAGGGTTTGTGGATTGTTCAGGAACAACGGGTCTGTAAATGGATTTTTAACCACCACCACGTCAGATACATCTGTAAAAAACAAATGATCAATAGAATTGCTGTTGTTTTGAAGGTAATTTTGGTACAAAAAATACCGGTACACATTGGGACTGTATCGGGTATCGTATTTTACTTTGATAAATTCTACGTATTTGTTTTCGTATTTGGCCAGGGTATTTTCAGAAAAATGGTTGTGAAACAATTTCCCGTATAATTTTAATTGGTTGAGCGACTCCAGCCATGCTTCCACCAATCCATAGTCATCTTCCACCAACAGTTCATTCCGGTTTACATCGTAAATGCCTGTGAGGTGACATCCCAAAATCACATCAGTTGGCATTGGAATAACTCCTTTGTTTTACTTGAGAACAAATGCTGGTTGGGGAATTTCTGTAA
>JADLBE010000139.1 GCA_020847915.1 Saprospiraceae bacterium
ACGGTAGCGGCAATGGGCGGCATCGTCCTTTCGCAAAGCTCCAAAACGAGGATGTGAACCAGGTAAATGCTGAAGGAAAATCCGCCGATCCACAAAAATAACCGCAAAAGCGGCGGCGAAAGTATAACCACCATACGGTACACCAACAAACTCAACGCCGTGTACCCAATCATGGCTGGGATGTCGTTGAAAATTTTGCCGGCATCGCCCCACGAATGTACCATCCAAACCATCAGGGCACTGAAAAAAACGCCTGCAAACAGGTACATCCAAACCGGGAACTGCCAAAACGCACCGAAGGATTTACCGTTTCGATAACGCTCCGCAAGCACCATGCCCAGCGCAAATTCCCACAAAAATTGAAGAAAAAAGCTGTTCCACGTTCGCAATTCGCCTTTACCCAGCCCATACACCAAACACCACCACGTGATGGAAAGGATTAGGGCTGCGCCCAAAAAAACGACGTCGTTTTTTATTTTTATTTTGAAAAAACGCAGCAACGGGAAAATCAGGTAAAACTGCAAAATGGTGCTGATGAACCAGAAATGTCCGCCAAACGCCTCGATGTATTTTTCCACAAACATCTGATACAATGCCACGCCTGCCAGCCAGGCCTGCATACCATCGGGGAACCAGTCAAGCGTTGCGGCGAAAAGCAAACTCAGACTCAACGCCAAAACGTAGGGCAACCAGATTTTGAAAAAACGGCGGCGGTAAAAAGTGGTTAAAAAATACGGTCCGGCCGACAAGCCCAGTCCAAATCCCGACAACAAAAAAAACAAATGCACACCGCTGCCCCCAAAAACGATGGCCTCTCCCCAAAATCCGGGTAAATCCAGGCGTTGCAAGGCATGAAAAAGGGCTATGGAAAGGATGGCATAGGCCCGGGCAAAATCGGGGTATTCAAGGCGCTCTTTCATGGTTTTTTGTTGAGCACTTCATCCACCGAAACCACGTGATGGTGCTCGGTTGGTGCGAAGTTTTTTTCCGGATGCCGCATACGCAGCAAAGCCCGCACCTGCCGCCACACAAACAAGGGTGTTTTGCCCAAAGCGGCGCGTACCGATGGAGGCGCCCCTGCCAGCCGCAGCGACCAGGCCAGGTTTGCCACAAACAATACCATACCAAGCGCCATCAATACCGATATCCAGGGCGCAAACCATAATCCAAGAAGGAAAAAAACACCCGCCAACCCCACCTGTACAAACATGGGCAACACCAGGGTCACAGCGCCAAAATACGTGCGGTTCCAGTCCAGCCGCACCAATCCGCCCAGCAACAAACCCAAAGCGTTGGGCACGTTTTGGAAATACGAATACAACCACCGGCTGCGCTGCACTTCCACGGCCTGCGCTGTTTCCACCTTTTCGTCGTACACCAATGCAGCAGGCGCATAAGCGATGCGTATGCCGTTTCGAAGGAGAAAATTTTGGAGGATTTTATCTTCCTGGAGCATGCTTTTGCCCTGCAATTGGCCCTTTGTAATGCCCTCGCTGTTCAGGTAAGCCTCGTACAGTCCTTTTTTTACCGCCATGCCCGATCCGCTGATCACGGCCGAACTGCCCAGTAAAAAAGGCGTTTGTCTTTCAAGATGGTTTTTATAATACTCACCCAAAGCGTCGAGGGCGGCGTAGGTGGTGTCGGTATTTTTGGCCGTTCGCTGTCCCTGCACACAGCTGTATACGCCGGTAAACCTGCTGAGCTCGGACAAAAAAGCGGGATGTGCCAGGTTGTCGCCGTCGAAAACAGCGATGTAATCATGGGACCTTACAAGATGGTCCATGGCGTAACGAACGCTCCTGATTTTCAGGTTGAGCGACGGCGACGGGTAAAAAACACTCAAGCGGTCACTTATCGGAAAATCCTGGTCTTCACAGGCGTCGGCAACAAGGTGAGCAGCAGGCAGCTGGCAGCAGGCAGCAGGCAGCGGAAAATCAACGGCTTCGCAGGCATCGGCAACGAGGTAGATGTGTAGGCGGGTATGGGTTTGTTTGAGCAGCGACTGCACCAATGGTCGGGTGATGGCCGCGTTGCGGTAGGCGGTAATGATGCAGGCAAAATCGACAGTGGGGTCGGGCGTTGGTTTGGGCACAGGTTTTACCCGGCCAAACAGGCCGGCAACCATGTTGGACAACAGTGGATAAAGCAGTTGCAGGGCCAGCAACAGTGCGGCGCACTCAAACACTAACAGCAGCCCGTTGATTTTCAAGACGTTGGACAATTATTTTTCCAAAGGTATTGTTCTTTGCGCCCAAATGCCAGGCCATGGCTTTCCAAAATGCACGCAAACCTGCCCAATCGCCGCGGAAGAGCGCCGTTAGGGTATGTTTTGGCGCAGCCAAAAACAAGACATGAAGGAAAAAGAACCACAACGCCGGTGTTTTTTGGAAACGGCGCATGAACAACACCCGGTTTCGGTGTAAAAAATACGTTTTTACAGCGCCCATCGACTTCATGGTCGCACCTTCTTTGTGGTATACTTTTGCCTGCGGCTCCACCCAAATCTCATAGCCGGCCTTTCGGATGCGTTCACTCCAGTCGAGCTCCTCGTAGTACAAAAAGTAGTCCTCGTGCATGGGTCCTGCCGACGCGAGAACCCCACGGGGAACAAACATGGCTGCTCCGTGTGCGTACGCTGTTGTACGGGGTTCAGCGTCCTTCCAGTTAACGGCAGGCTCGCCGCTCCCGATGGTCCGGTTGCGGCCGGTGATAGGATTCAGGGGTGTCATGCCGGCATATTGCACTTTTAATACGCCACCTTCCTCCGGATAATGCAGCAGAAGCGGACAAACGATCCCAATTTTAGATTTTTGCTGAACCAGATGCAGAAGTTTATCGATGCAGCCGGGCGCGATTTCGGTGTCGTTGTTTACAAAAAACAGGTAATCTCCTGTGGCTTCAGGAAGCGCCAGGTTGTTCCCGCCTGCAAATCCGCGGTTGAAAGCACTTTGTATAAAATGCACTTCCGGGAAACGGGCACTCAAGTCGGGTATGGGGTTTTCAGGACTGCCGTTGTCTACAACCCACACTTCCAGACGCGGGTCGTTGAGCCGCCGGATGTTTTCGAGCAGGGCTGCGGTGTGGTGGCCGGGGCCAAAATTCACCGTAATGACCGATACCTTTGGCGTATCAGGCATTTTCCCGCTGTTTTAAGGCCCTGAACGTACTGAAGATGATGCCCAGGTCGGTGGTTAACGAATACATGGAAGCGTATTCCACATCCAGCCGGATGCGTTCTTCCGACGTCATATCCTTGCGTTTGCTTTTGGTTACCTGCCACTTGCCGGTCATGCCGGCCGGCGCCAGAAAACGGGCGCACCAGGGGTCAGTGGTAAGTTGTTCCGCTTCGTACTGTGGAAGCGGACGGTTGCCCACGAGCGACATGTCGCCACGCAATACATTGATGAGTTGCGGCAATTCATCGATGCTGTAATTTCGGATGAAGCGGCCAACCCGTGTAATGCGGGGATCGTCGTTTATTTTTACAAAGACACTTTTGCCATCGTATTGGTTCAGGTGCCGGTATTCATCCAAATGGTTTTCGGCGTCGTGGCGCATCGACCGGAATTTGATGAAATTAAAAACCTTGTATCCGGTACCTACCCGGCGGGAAAAATAAAGTACGGGTCCGCGTGATTCAAATTTGATGGCCAGCGCCACCAGAATCCAGATGGGGGCTGTTACGATAAGCCCGAAAGAAGCTGCTAAGATGTCGAACAAGCGTTTGTACAAAGGAATTTGCACAGCTTTGATGCTTCCTTTGAGGTCGTCACCGAAACCGAGCAGCTGGGCTTTGTATTGTTTTAAAAACTCGAGCCGCAATTCGAGTTTTTCCCAGGGGATGGGCACGGTGTAACAATCGTCTAGTCCGTTTTCAACCAATGCCTTTTTGTGAAGGTTTGCACTTTGGTTGGTCAGGGCAATCATGGGAACATAACGAAGGTGTGGATGCTCGTTGAGCTTGTTGGGCAAATCGTATCCGTGTTGTTGTAACCATTCCAGATCAAAAAAAACGGCAAAGGGCGGACGGTAAGGCGTTCCTATGCGTTTTTTTAGCCATAGCATGGCCTGCTCTGGTTGGGAAACGAGCGCGAAACGGTACTGTTCTTCGTGGTAAGGAAAATCGCTGATGTTGGCATTAAAATCGTTTTTAAAGCCTACGAAGAGTAGTTCCCGCGTAGCGAGGTAAGACGCTGGTGCGTAAAGATCGGTTTGCATGGTACTTTAAAGCGTGTTTGTTTGTATTCTTGTTTTTTACTTTTATTAAATCAGAAGGCAGGTTCTGAAGTCATCGAAGTAACAAGACGCAGCATGTTCTGCTGCAGGATTATGGGATTAAAAGGTTTGGTCAGACAATACGATGCCCCCAAACGCCGGAACCTATCGGCTTCTCCGGGCATGTCGTCGTCGCAAAAAATGAGCAATGGAATGTCCTGGTATATGCCACTGCAACGCAGGTTCTCCAACAGATGATCTCCGTTGGAAAATGTTGCGCGCGATTCGGCAAGGATGACATCAGGCAGCAGACCTTTTTTCAAAAGTGCCATTGCCTCCAGGGCTGTTTGGGCGCCCGATACCTTAAATTCGTCCGACAGACTAGCGCCTATCAAACGGCGCATGTTTTCATGGCGAACTACAATGAGTAGTGTTTTTTTCATATTCGGTTTTCAAATTGGGTAGAATAAACGATTAAAAACCTTTGACGCAACCGCGGCAATGGAAAAATAGGCCAATGGGAAAATACCCACGGAAATGGCAAAGTGAATCAGACCAAATGAAAAGTTACCTGCCGATAGGTGTAGGTCCGGCAAAAACGCACGATTAAAATAGCAAGGCGAATACATGAAAATTTTACCAGGCAGCATGCCGCTCGGTAAAAAAGTTGCAGTTGTTCTGTCGCCGGGATTAATCCGCTGGGGGCGGAGTTGTTGTCAGATGCTTGTGCGCGAGTGGTTACTGCTGCAACCGTACAACAAAGTTAATGGCTGAATGTTAGATTATCAAATAGCCCGAATTAACCATGCGTTACCACTACTTACTTAAAAAGGCCTCTTTACCGCATAATACCGTAGTAAATAACCTTAAAAGCATCATAAATGAACACAAAATACCGCCTAATACTCACATATCCTTTTCGTTAAATTTTAATTAATTGTCCGCTATCCTCCAATAAGATACCGTATTCTCGAGAAAATACACGCTAGATTGATGATTGTTCGTTATCCGGAACCTGAGCTTTATGTATATTGGGTGCCACCTCCAAAACATCATGTCTGAAATAATTGTACGATTTGTTTTCTGGACCGCCATGGCTTTGCTCTTTTATACCTATGCAGGGTATGGACTATTGCTGATGTTGTTGCTTCGTTTCCGGCGCCGAAGCATCGGTGAGCCTTCACCCGCCGACACCGGGCAGTCCCACATTGATGTGGTGGTTTGTGCTTTCAACGAAGCCGGCATCCTCGAATCCAAACTAAACAACACCTGTTCGCTCGATTACCCGCACGGCAAAATGCATCTTGTGGTGGTTACCGACGGCTCCTACGATGGCACCGACCTTGTTGCCGGGAGCTTTAACCCACCGGCAGGCATGCGGTACACCCACCTGCACCAGCCGGTGCGGCAAGGGAAAATTGCGGCTTTTCACCGTGCGATGGAAGTCAGCTCCAGTCCGATTGTGGTGAGCAGCGACGCCAATACGATGCTTAACCGTGAAGCCTTAAAATTGCTGGTTGCCCCTTTCAACAACCCTTCCATAGGCGCCGTAGCGGGTGAAAAACGCATTGTTGTTGCCGACCGCGACGATGCATCCGCCTCAGGCGAAGGTTTGTACTGGCGCTACGAAAGCGCGTTGAAACGTATGGACGCCAACTTGTGGTCCGTCGTAGGCGCCGCAGGAGAATTGTTTGCTTTCCGGCGCGAGGCTTTTGAGGTTGTGCCTGAAGATACCATCATCGAAGATTTTTTTCTCAGCATGCGCATCGCTCAAAAAGGGTGGCGTGTGGCTTACGAACCCAATGCTGTAGCCATTGAAACCGCTTCGGCTTCGGTTTCCGAGGAATTGAAACGCAAAGTGCGTATTGCTGCCGGGGGCTGGCAGGCCATGTCGAGGTTGTTGCCCCTGCTCAACGTGTTTCGCTACGGCACCCTAAGTTTTCAATACATCTCCCACCGCGTTTTGCGTTGGACTTTGGCGCCAACAGCCTTGCCTGTGCTGTATTTCAGCAACCTTTGGTTGGCCTGGAGCCTGGGCGGCGGCTGGATTTTGTTTTTTGTTTTGCAAACCCTGTTTTACTTCGCCGCTGTTGCCGGCAGACTTTTGGAGAAAAAGTCCATCAAAATGAAAATGCTTTTTGTTCCCTATTATTTCTGCATCATGAATTATGCCGCCATCGCAGGCTTTGTTCGTTGGATACGCGGCAGACAATCCGTACTTTGGGAACGCGCTGAACGGCGCTAACTTTTAATATTTTCAAAACAAACAAAACATGCAACTACGCC
The DNA here is from genome assembly GCA_020847915.1 of Saprospiraceae bacterium. Taxonomy (GTDB): domain Bacteria; phylum Bacteroidota; class Bacteroidia; order Chitinophagales; family Saprospiraceae; genus M3007. Next base: position 6,502 of record JADLBE010000139.1, read on the forward strand.
TTACGTATCAAATCCTCATCCCAATGGCCTTTTTGGCCACCTTGCTGTTTGCCCATTGCGACATACTTTCCGAACTTAACCAGCAATGGGAATTGATCGGAACCAAAAACATCAATTATACCCTTCAAAAAGACGCGCTCCAAATCAGCAAAGCCTCCGGCAACTACAGCGCACTGAAAATTGTTGTCAAACGCAGTCCGCTCAAAATAAACCAACTCATTGTGACCTATGCCGACGGACAAACCCAGTCGTTTAACATCGGCAAACAAATCAACATGGGCGAGGAAAGCAGTGTCTTCAATTTACCCACCGGTGGCCGTACCCTGAGAAAAGTGGAGATCGCCTACGACAACAAAGGCACCGCCGGAAAAAAAGCAGGCGTGGAGTTGTGGGGGAAGAAGTAGTGGAAAGTTGAAAGCTGAAAGTGGAAAGTGGAAAGCTGAAAGTGGACATGAGTCATTCCAAGGTTTTGGGGTGACTCATGTCCACTTTCAGCTTTCCACTTTCAGCTTTCCACTTCAGCTGTCCACTTTCAGCTTTCCACTACTTCTTCACCACCTTAATCGCAGCCGCATCGCTACCGCTTTGCAAGCGAACGATGTAGGTGCCGGAAGGCAGCGTCTGCAGGTTCAGGTCGAAACGGTTTTCGCCGGCCTGCATGTCGGACTGGTGGTTTTGAACCACGGCGCCCAGCATGTTTGCCACACTGATCTGTACAGCGCCGGTTTGTGCTGCGGTGAATTGCAGTTGTACCCGGTCAACCGCGGGGTTGGGCGAAACACGAAGTTCGGTCAGGTTGGAAGTTACATCTCCGGTGCTTACCTGCAGATTGCGGTTTCCGTCGGCATACCAAACACCCCAGCTGTAGGATTGGATGAGCACGCTGGCGCTGCCGGAACCCGAAATTTTATCGGCGCCGATACCCTGGCGGTAGATGTTGTAGGTTGATCCGGGTTGTGCTTCGTAAATGATGGCATTGTCGAGACGGTTGTACTGCGGCCAGCCAAAATCACCGATATTGCTTTTGATGATATTGTAATCACCGGTTTCAACATTGACGCCGTAGATGTCGTATTCGTTGGTGTATTCGTCGTAAAAATCAAATGCCAAAACATAAGGCGAGTTTTTGGCAAAGGCCGGGTTGGCGATGCTGGTATTGTCGGGCAGGCCGCTGAACAATTTGCTGATGAACGGGTCGCCACCATCTACAAAATTGCCGTTTTCGCGGAACTGCACGAAGCCGATGTCCCAGTAACTAAGGTCGTAACCCTGGGTACTGGTGAGCGAGTTGAAGGCATCGTACACGATGTAATCGCCGGAATAATCGAACTCCAATACGTCGGTATAGGCTACTTCACCCGTTTCGTTGCCCGTCTCCGAGTACGTCGGATTGGTGATGAAATAGGTTTCCTGTTCCTGGGTAGGGCTTGCGAGGTCGATCACATAAATGCGCGGCTCGGCGAAATCTGTGAGTGCGGCCAGGTAACGTCCATCCTTGGAAATGGCTGCATTGCGCCATACCGGCTGTGCGCTGATGGGCGGGTTCACGGTTGGAATGATTTCAGTGGGTGTGTACACCATGTCCACACCGATGATGTGTCCTTCGGCGTTTACAAACACAAACTGGCTACCGTTGTCGGAAACGCTAGGGCGGCTTTGTACGCCGTCGGTATAAATATCGCCAAGCACCTGTCCGTTGGCCAGGGCCAGGGAAATGGTGCTGAAGTCGTCACTTACACAAAGGATGAAGTCGTCGCCAGGGTTTACGGCCAGATCGCCTTCGTAGTTGCCGCCCGGATCGTCGCCGACGATGCCTACTGCAGTAAATGCGTTGGCGGCTGCGGTAGCTACGCTGCTGCCGTACAGATCGTTGGAAGCCTGGATCACGGCAATGCGCAGGTCTACAAACTGGCTCGATTTTACGAGGTATTGATCAAGTGCTTTGTAGTACACCTGTTCGGCTTTGTCCTTGCCTACGGCCGCATTGGTTGCAAACAGGTAGTAGGCGTAGTTCACAATACCGCTGTTGATGTGCACGCCGCCGTTGTCGGCATTGCCGGTATACTGTTCGCTCACAAACTTGGGTTGCCACCACGATCCGCCCTGTACGTCGCCGTTGTGCGGATCCTGCAAGTCGCGAAGTGCATTGTTTGGGCTCACACCGGTTTGCATCACATCTTCACCAATTTTCCAGTCGTCGCGGTCGATCATGGCGCCGAAGATGTCGGCGAACGATTCGTTCATGGCGCCGCTTTCGTCCTGGTATTCCAGGTTGGCGGTTTTTTCAATCACACCGTGGGCCATTTCGTGACCACCTACGTCGAGGCCGCGTGCAAGCGGTTTGAAGGTTGATCCACCGTTGCCGTACCACATGGCTGCACCGTTCCAGTAAGCGTTTTCCATGGAGGATCCGTTGGATTCCGACACGTTGATAAACGCAAGGATGTTGCCACCCACGCCATCGATGCTGTTGCGGTTGAAGGTATTTTTGAAATAGTCGAAACTTTTGATGCTGTTCCAGTGTGCGCTGACCGATGCTTTGTTGTTAAACGTCAACGTGTTGGATTTTGCAAGGTCGTAGTCGAAGCTGTTTTGCACTTCCGGCGATGTGTTGAAAGCGTCGAGCGTCACGATGGCGCCTACGGGGTCGCTGGGCATGTCCGACTGTGTACCGTTAAACATCGACCGACTGGCGTCTTCCATGTAATAGGTGCCGCCCGCTTCCCAGGCACCGAAGCTGCGGTTTACGTTAAGCAGGTCAAGTCCATTGGCTGTTACCGGTCCGGCAACCACTTCAACAGCGGCATTTTGGATGGTTTCTGCAGGAATTGCCTCGTGTGTATGGCCTTCGTGGCGACCGCCGTCGATTTGGCAAGTGTGGTCGAACACATGGATCACTTCGCCGTTGAGGGCGTCGATGAAATACACGGCGCGTTTCAGCAGGTTGAAATGGCCTTCAAC
>JADLBE010000140.1 GCA_020847915.1 Saprospiraceae bacterium
ATAGCGGCAGCGCCGCGGTAATATTTGTAGCAGAACGTTCGGAAAAAAAATCATGAGGTGCAGCGCACCGAAACGTTCCATGAGGCGACGAAGTATGTTTCGGTGCGCTGCACCTCCGACCCTTTTTCAACCGTTGATGCTACAAATATTACCGCGGCGCTGCCGCTCGCATTTCAATAAACTCCTGGAACACTACAGTCGGATGTGTACATTTGCAATATAAAATATGCGAATTGCAACCTCTAACAGGATGAAAAAAGCATCAAACCACAGGTGGTTAAAAATCATGCCGGCTCAAACTAAATATTTAATATTTGTACGTATAATAATTTTTACCGTATGTATTGAGCAGCTTCCGGGTCAAAATGAGTCTTCGATATTGGACCCCAACAACAAAGGTAAAATGTCTATTTCCATTGATCTGCCGGATAGTGTTCCATTTAGATTTTTACCTTACAACGAGCGGCTTCGTCTATCCGATAGTTATCACCAATACAACAATATTAAGCTGAAGTTATATGAACCAGGTTGTTACCAAATGATTGATGATGATAAGGGTATCCAGATAAGAGAAGATTACCCTGGAATTTTAACCTATACCAATCTCGGTACAGATCAGACAAACGAACCATTGGGGGGCTGTAAAGTTGAAATATATTCTAATGAAAACAACATAAGTACCACACTTGATTTAATAAATTTATCTCCCTATAAAAATTATCCCAACGTAGCATTTGGGTTCCCTGATCGGGAATACATAGAAGATCCAATACCAGAAGACGATAACTGCAATTACAACAACCTTCCCATCCCTGATTCATATACAACTGTAAATGAAATATCTGTCTCCCCTGGAGGGCATATTGCAGTAGAATTTAATTTGTTCAAACTTGCCGGCAACGTATTGGTGGGGGAAGAAACAACTTTGATTGTTTACAACAAATCAGGGAAAGAGATTTCACGAATAAATTCTCCATACGTAACAAGGTATCCATTTGTATCAACAGATGGGAAGTATTTAGCCTATCTGTTCGGGGGAGATGTATCAGCTTCTCCATTTGGTGTTTGCAAGCCAACCCTGGAAATATACAGCCTCGATGAAAATAAAAATATTTATCGGCATCAATTTGCGCAAACAGAACGGATCGTTAATCTGGTTGAAGCGGAAAAAAGTAACTTCCTGGTTGTTGGATTTGACATTTATGAAAATGAATATACTGATGGATGTTTACTCATTGATTTAAACATTCGTGAGATTTATAAAATGGTTTTTTCTGAATCGGAATGGAACGATATTTCGAAAAATTTTACCGGTTATTTAAATCTTTTAAATAAGAAAGGTAAGGAAACTTACCATTTCTAATCATGCCCTTAAACTGCTTTTTTTATGCAAAACGTTACTATGCTATCATCATTGCTCGGAAAAATCACAGTTGCTATTTTTTATGTACTATTTTCCTTAATTTGTATTACTTGCACAGGGCAAAACAAGAAGGATGTACATGCCAATACTGATTTGACTCATAACACACAGAGCCCAAGACAACCATTGCCCAAATTTGGGGTTAATGTAAATACAGATCCCTTGCGACCGGGTGGATATGTATTTTGCAACTTAGAAGGAAAGGAAATTGCCTATCTTGCAGAAGATGAGTTATACAATAAAAACCCATACAAAAATTTGGATTTCCCCCCTGTAAAGATCCAGGACAACGGATATGCTTCCTATTCGTTAGAGGGTTTTTCAGAAGAAAAAATATTGAATGCTTTATCCAACCATGTAAAAATTCCACCCAAGAGAAGCGTTTTAAAAGAAGCCGGTATACTTATTGCAGCACTTGTTTCCTGGGATTACTATAGAAAAAACCCTCAACATTTGCTTGTTTCTTATGGGGTCGTATTGTATGATAAGCAAAGTTGGATTGAGATTTGGGCTGAAAGCACAATGCATGTTTACAATAATGAAGGAAAATTGGTATCTGAAATTACAGATGCTAAAAATATTCAGGGTGGCTGTATTTCGCCGGATGGTAATTTTATTGTAGCGAATTTAGTTTTAGGCGCTACAGGAGACGGCCAAGGCGATCAACATATTGGCCTTGCAGTGTACGATGTTAATGGTAAAAAATTTATTGGAAAAATCAACAATAAAAATGGCACTTATCTCACGAATGCAAGATACTGTCAATATGAAGATGGGTGCTTTTTGATTTACGCAAGTCTTTACAGGGATAATGTTGAAGACGAGTATACGCTTGTAAAATTAATTATCAATCCAAAGCAAAAATTGTTTTATCAGAAAAAGAGTGAACCAACCAACAATCCATTAAATGATTCCTATTTGTTGCATCTGAAATCTTCTCAACATCCAAATGGGGAAGACGTGAACACGTACGAAAGGTTCCAGTTTTAATGATTTACGGTGGTTCGATGAAACACTGCGAGGAGTTACTGCCCCGGTTCTCCGGCCGTCATGATGTCGCGATCGAACAGGTACAAGCCACTTTTGTCTTCGCCGATCAGTTCCAGTTTTTCGTTGAGCATGCGTGCAATACGTTCTTCTTCCATTTGTTCGGTCACATACCATTGAAGGAAGTTGTGCGTAGCGTAATCTTTCAGCCGGAGCGATGCTTCCACCAAATCGTTGATGCTTTCAGACACCATAAGTTCGTGTTTGAGGAAGAGTTCAAACGCACTTTTAAGCGATGTAAAGGTAAGTTGCGGTTGTGGCAGGGCGGGTACCTGGGCATAACCTCCACGCTCGTTGATGAACTTCATAAGTTTGAGCATGTGCATGCGTTCTTCTTCCGATTGGCGGAAAAAAAAGTTGGAAACACCGCTCAAACCGGGAAGTGTATCGGCCCAGGAGGCCATGGCGAGGTAGGCTTGTGACGATTCAGCTTCAAGGGCCACTTGTTTGTTCAGGGCATCGGCCATTTCTTGTTTCAACATGGTAGGTTACGGTTGAGGTATTAACGGATGAAAGTTATACGGCAAAGATACAACAAATCGCGTCCCCTACCCGCACTGCCAGGCTTTGGCGGTGTACGGCGGACCTTCTGGTCCGGCGTAAGTGGCGAACATGAACGCACATTGTACAACTCACCCATTACACACGCCGGACCAGAAGGTCCGCCGTACACCGCCAAAGCCCGGCCCTTTCCAGTAGTAATTGTTCGTCCCCGACGGCGAATTAAAGTTCACGCCCTACCGATGCTCCGCATTAATCCTCTCCAACGCCTCGTTCCCCGGACACAATTCCTTCTCGTGCAATGCATTCAACGGCGTGAGCGTGGTGTGGATGATGTCGTGCAAATCCTATCGATTGAATTTCAGGAACCCAAACGAAAACGCCCCGCCGCCGTCACCATAAACCACACCCCAATAACTTCCGGGAGGCAAAACTGAAACGTCTACCAACAACAAATGGCCGTCCGAAAGAATGCTTTGATTGCTTAAACAGGAACCAAGCGTATTGAAAATACGTACCTGATAAACCGGCTCCGGTTGGTCTGTCGGCATTTCGATGTAAATCAGATCCTCTGCCGGATTGGGATGTATTGAAACAATAGGCCTGACGGGCTGGGACGTCGAAGTGAGGTCGCAGGTTTCACCCGGAACCTGATAAACGATCTCCCCGTTGACCGAAAAACACAGGATATGGTCCGAGGGTCCATCGAGCGGATTGATGCAATACTTTTCCGAGTGAAAAAAATCTTCGAGATCGCCCATGCCCTCCACTACAGTAACCGGGGGAGCGAATGAATCGGAAGCGCAATAGATCGTCATGGTTTTTCGCGGTAAACCATCGTTGAAAATAACCGTTCCCACGTCGGAAACAGTTCGGGCGCCTTGCTCAGGTACGTAAGACGGCAGGGTGTCTATGGGACCGAGATCCAGGTTATACAACACTGCCCCATTCGACCTGTAAACAATACCATTCTCCTCGCGGTAAAAACGGTTGGTGTCGTGGGCTCCAAAAAAGCTATCCACATAAGTAAGTTCGTGGTAATACTTTCCACCGATCAAAACCGAATCGGGTGTAAAGCGGTATTTTCTAAGTGTAGGAAACGGCGCACCCCACTCTACATGCCGCACCGTCCATTCGTTGGCAGGGTTAACAATGGGGAAATAAGTTATTTTTTGATTCACGTCTTGGATGTAGCCGCAGGCAGGCGAAATGCAACCATTGCTGTCGGCGCACACCACCCAGGCTTCGAATCGAAAAGGTTCATTGGGTGCTAAAACCGCATCGTAAATTTCCAGCCCTCCACCCGCAACAATGTCTCCGCCGGGCAATTCAAGCACGCTGTTGAGCCTGGATCGATAACCTAAATTAAGAAAACTGTATAAGAGGTTCGACCTGATAATTTTGGTCCATTTAATTTGCCCGTCAGGTCTCAACCGGGCCAGCAGAGACGACAACCCGATGTCGTATTGGGTGGCATCCACAGAGCCAACAACCAGGATGTCGCCATTGGACGCAACTGTCACATCTGCAACTGAATATTTCCTGGAAGTGAGCCATACGACTGTCGGTCCAACCACTATAAACGTATCCAATGGTGTTTTCCAACTTACCTGTCCGGATGGATCAATGGCGACGATGTAATCGAACGAACTGTAGGAATACGATGTGTACATCGTACCCGATTCTGAAAAGGTGATGGGACAGGTTGAAAAATTAATATAATCATCAGATTGCCAAAAATCAGTGAGGTGAAAGGTCGAATCAAGTTTAACTATCCTTTGATAATCCAATGGTAAAAACGTTGAGTCTTGGGGGTGGAAATTGTCGTAAATCATGGAAATATACAAAAAACCATCGGCCGGGTTTACAGCTAAATCCACGGGCTTGATGAGTTGACGAACCGGTTTGATGACCAGGGTATCATGAAGGGTTAAATCCTTATTGAGGACAAAAACAACCGTCCTGCCAAAACCGTAACCGAAGGCGTTTTGCGCTGTTCCGGTAACGATGTATTTACCATTGTATGCCATGGCTGGTCCAACGTAATGGTAAAAGGAATCATTGGCAAACTTCAGGTGCACCGAATCCACAAAGGAGAAGTTTTCGTCCAGCCGATTTAAGGTAATGTGCTTAAGATCGTCTTTCTCCTCACTTGGTAATAAATAGAAACCGCTGTCTCTAAACATGGACTTTCCGGCCTCGACGTTGGGCAAATAAACTTCCGATTCGAACTGGCTCATGTTAACGGGCATTGTTGTTATCCGGGTTTCCAATCTGGATGGATCGCTGTCTATAGCATTCATGCGAAATACCATCGAATCGCCCGCAACTTGAATGTCCTGAATGATGTTACCAGATTCTGTAGAAAAGGGGTAAAACCGAGCAAAATACGGTTGGGCCGAGAGGGTTTGGGGGAGGATGAAAAATAGGATGTAATGGAAATGTCGCATGGTTCAATATTTTTACCGTACGATACGGGAAAAGCCTTGCCCCGTATCGTACGGTTAGGAGTCAGTTAAGAATGGTTACTTTTGTTTGGTAAAGCACTTCTTTTCCAGAGCTACTGACTTTCAGTAAATACATGCCTGAGGCCAGCCTACTGACATCTATGGAATGTGTTCCATCTGAAGCCGTTGGCTGCTGAGCCGACAATCGCCCATGTATGTCGAACAATGCGATTTGAAGACCGCTTGAGGCAGACAATCCAGTAACCTCAATATAGAGTCTGCCGTTTAGAACAGGGTTCGGAAAGGTCGAAATCGTCGGCTCTATTTTTGATTCAGATTGACCCGGCTCACGGGGTTCTGCCTCCTCCAATTCGGCAAAATGCACTTCAATGCGTTCGCCAGTCAATACCTCATACAAGGAACGGGCGTATCCTGTATACGGGCCCTCTGCACGTCCGATCTGTGCCAGTTGCAAGCGGTCTTGTTCCGTTAAGTTGTACTCAAATATGTCTTGCAAATAATCCAGGTTTATACTTTGTACCCATTTAAAATTTGATTCTTCCGTATTTAGCACTGTCAAAGTGTCAAGATAGGCCATTGCACGGCTGTATTCTCCAAATGTAACCATGATACCGTAGGCAGTCGTTTTGTTCATAAAATCTCCATGACTATTAAAATACGTAATGGCGGCTTCCTTATTTGCCAATGGATCGTCGGATTCCAAAACAAATGACATCCGCCCTACAATATCGTCTAATTTTTGCAAGCAGTTATGGTATGTATACCTCCAGTAGTCTAACTCCAAACTGCCTGGACTGTAAAGATTCGTTAAAGTATTCATTTGATTAAGTATTTGTTGTCGAATAGTAATGAGTTCAGCAATGGAAGCGGTATCCGGAATATTGCAGAAGCTCTCAGCCCCTCCAGAAGTAAAAAACGGAAACCCGGCGCAATCAATATAGGGGTCTGACTGCGCGAGTGTTTGTACAATATAGTTATAAGAGGAATAATCAATATCAGGATATTTGCAATTTGAAGTAGGTATATTTGGAAGGATAACATAGATTAAAGGCCCGGTACCTCCTTCATTACTAATTTTAACGCCTGAGCCATCTTCAAAACAGTTTCCGGCTGCTGCTCCAAAAAATTCTCCTTGAATAGGATATATGCTTCCATTTTGATTGTTCATATCAATCGCGGCATTGTTTTGAAAGCAGTTACCCCAATACCTAAGCCCAGTGTTAACCTTGTTGGAATTGGCGCCAACATGGGCTGAGTTGATTCTGTTGATTCCAACTATGTTTTCATTTGTACCACAATCATAAAATTGCACACCACGCCCTGGCGTACTGAAATTGTTTAGCTCCACTAGAAATTGTCCATTACCGTCCTGATGGAAACCGACAGTACTTTGAGCAAAATCGTTGTTAACGATATGTAATGGCACCATGTTGCTTCCCGCCTTGGCATATACACCATACTGTTGACAGTTAAAGGCATTCCGTTGCAAAACAGCATCAAGTGAACCTATTTTTGAAGCAAAGATGGTCGGGAAAGTAGAAATGACATCTACTCCAATAAATGTACTTTGGAACTCATTCCCGTTTTTGACAATGACTTCGCAATCGTAAGGATGTATTCCTCTTTTCGAAATGTTTTGGAAAGTACATTGTTCAAACGTCACGCCGTCATCTGCCCAGTCTGTTACTCCTTCGACTAAATTTTCAAACGTCACATTTTTAAAAAAACTAATATCCTTTATACCGCCGTAGCCGTATTTCATAAATTCAACGCCGCGGTGGCCATGTCGGATTGTTGCATTATCCGCTTTTATTATGCCACCAAAATAACTGTGATAGGCATTTGACCAAGGCAGATGGGTTGGATTCATTGAAATTGCATCACGAGCATGTTCAATCACGGCCGCATTCTTGAGTTCAACCATCCCAGATTGAGCCTGCAACCCGAGCGCATCTCCTTCAACAATAATACCTTTCCAGTATTGTGAACAATCCCCAGTAAGTAATCCACCATCTACGATCAGCTTGCCACCACGTTCTACGATAATTTTACCATTGGGAGACATATGCACCTCGCAGGTAACAGTCAGTGTGGACCCGTTTTTCACAACGACATCTCCCAAAATCCGCAAATTGTTGTTCCAGGTTTCATTTTGGTCAATAATCAAATCGTTATCAAGCGCGTTTTCACAAACGATAGCATTCCGGCTGTTTTTTAAACAAAGGGCCTGATGCATTCGTCGTATTTGGCAACCTGTCAGGTTTACTTTCTCTGAGGGATTATTATCGCCATCGTTATTCATGAGATTTTCTGGACAACTATTGAGACCAACATAGTCGTCTAAGCCAAGAAAGTGTGAAACCTCATGCGCCAAAAGATAACCAACTTCTGGAATCCATCTATTATCAACCCACCACTCATAATTTGGATAATAAGCATTAATAAAACCAAAATACCGCAGAAACCCGTCCGGGAAATGAATGATCATATCCTCATCCATATCATTTGAAGGGTAGTCGGCAAATACTGTTCCGTCAAAGGGCTCATCCAAAGTGGGAATATCCCAGTGCCCGACACCCGGCGGACTGTTAAGGAGGTCGATGACTGCTTCTCCGTGATTGGTAATCACCCAATTGATTCCACCTTCAACGTAAGAAGACTCAAGCCTCGCCCAATCGACGATATCAGTCAAAAAGGGTCTTGAAGTGTTAAATATACTACCATTTCCATTAACTGCAGGATCGTTCATATGATCGAATAAGTAATCGTTTTGAATTTCAATGTAATGGGGAACCAATTCGATGTAAGCGCTCTCGTAATAATCCGGCTGAAAAATACAATTGCAAAGCCCTGAACTGGAGCTGTTATCAGGGATGCTGCTCAACTTTTCATTGGCCTCGTCGATTGCAGCATTGTAATCAGTTATGTGCTGAGTATTGGATATTTGGAAATTCCCAATACCCATTGAATTCTGAACAAAAATAATATTGATATTGATCTTGATTTTTACAGGTGTACCTACAGGCACTAGTTCCAGAGAGTGATTTGTAGTAAAATTCCCAGCGTTTGTAGTACAAGTGCCGTTGCTTGTACCTTGGTTCGACTCGGATGCTAGAATATTTCCGGCGCATTGAAAAATAGGTTGAACCGGTTGAGCTGAAACCCAGGAGTTGAATATGGAAAAAAAGAGGAGAAGGAATAAAATACGATTGAGTTTTGTGTAAAATCGTTTCAGCTTGGCTTCCCATTGTAATTCTTCGCTAATACCCTGTTTGTGATGTGATGTGATGTGATGTGATGTGATGTGATGTGATGTGATGTGATGTGATGTGATGTGATGTGATGTGATGTGATGTGCATTTTCATAAATTTTTATTTTTAAGTAGATAAATTCCTTGTATCTCACAAAGTAAAAAACATTTAAGCAAACTTTGTACAAAAACTATATTAATCCCATTTACCGATGCTCCGCATTAATCCTCTCCAACGCCTCGTTCCCCGGACACAAATCCTTCTCATGCAACGCATTCAAAGGCGTGAGCGTGGTGTGGATGATGTCGTGCAAATCCTGCGTGTTGGGGTCCAGGAAAATGAGTCCGGTGAGGATTTCATCTTTCGAACGCGCTTCGTTGATGCGGTCGAACGCGCTGCGGCGATCCGACGGGTCCCAGCCGGCGCTGAGTTTGTGCAGGGTGAGCATGGTGTCGTCGTGGAGTACCACCTGTTTGCTGCTGCCTTCTTCGTATTCCATGGTGATTTCGTCGCGCATGGGCACCAGATCGATGGCGGCGGTGGCTTCCATGTGGGCGCGCACGTAGTCGTACGATTTGGTGGAACCGGTGTTGTTGTTAAACGTCACGCAGGGCGACATCACGTCGATGAACGCGAAACCCCGGTGCAACAAAGCGCCTTTGATGAGGGGCACGAGCTGGTCTTTGTCGCCCGAAAAACTGCGGGCCACAAAACTGGCGCCCAACTCCAGTGCCAGGGCAGCCATATCGATGGTTTGAAAATGGTTGGCCACGCCCGATTTACTTATGGAACCCACGTCTGCTGTGGCGGAGTCCTGGCCTTTGGTAAGACCGTAACAACCGTTGTTCATCACGATGTACACCATGTTCAGGTTGCGGCGCACCACGTGGGCAAACTGCCCGAGTCCGATGGACGCCGAGTCGCCGTCGCCCGAAACACCGAGGTAAATCAAGTCGCGGTTCGCCAGATTGGCGCCCGTAGCCACCGAAGGCATACGCCCGTGTACGGAGTTGAAGCCGTGGGAGTTGCCCAGGAAATAGGTCGGCGTTTTCGACGAGCAGCCGATGCCCGAAAGTTTGGCCACACGGTGCGGCTCGATCGACAACTCAAAACACGCCTGTATGATGGCGGCGCTGATGGAATCGTGGCCACAACCGGCACAAAGGGTCGACAAGGCGCCTTCGTAGTATTGTTTGGTGTACCCCAACGCATTGGTGGGCGCATCGGGGTGGCGGAAGGTCGGACGTATGTAGGTCATGTTATTCGTCTATGGTTTGTTTGCGCACGCCCGATTGTGGCGTCGCAACCGATTTTTTAATGTGGTTCATCACACCCGCACGGATGTCCTCGGCGCTGATGGGCATACCGTCGTAGTGCAAAACACGGATGAGTTTTTTCGGATTGATTTCCAGTTCGTTGATCAGCAGACTGCGCATTTGGGCGTCGCGGTTTTGTTCCACCACAAAGACTTCTTCGTGCTGGTCGATGAACGCCGCCACGCTGTCCGGGAAAGGAAATGCGCGCAAACGCATGGCGTCAAGTTTAAAGCCTTGTTGTTCAAGCAATTGCATGGCTTCCAAAGCCGCAAAACTCGACGTGCCGAAAAACAACAATCCACGGGTGCCCGCCGGTGTTTCCTGGTACGTTTGTGGCGCCGGCACCATTTTTTTGGCCGTATTCCATTTTACGACGAGGCGGTCCATGTTTCTCTGGTAAGCATCCGCCTCTTCGGTGTACCGCGCGTATTCGTCGCGCGAGGTGCCGCGGGTGAAAAACGAACCTTTCTCCGGGTGTGTGCCCGGAATGGTGCGGTAACAAATGCCGTCGCCGTCCACATCGAGGTAGCGGCCCCATTTTTTGGTGTTTTCCAGGCCTTCGGCGTCGAGCACTTTGCCGCGGTTGTACACACGGCTTTCATCCCATTTCAAAGGCGCACTCATGTGTTCGTTCATGCCCAGGTCGA